>NZ_JBSFJU010000015.1:0-159744 GCF_053598215.1 Kitasatospora sp. NPDC001175
TCCCGCTCGGGACGATCAGTTTCGAACACCCAGGGAAGCTAACAGATCATGCCTCTGACCTGCGAATATGCCAAAGTTAGTTCGGTTAACGGGCCATCCACGCCAGGTGTCAGCCGGGCCGTACCACCGAAGCCACTGCCGACGGGTGGCGTGCCGGTACCACCCGACGAGAACCCGTCGGATGGTGTCGGCCCGGCCCCGGAGAAGCTGGTGTCCGGTCAGTAGTTCCAGACCCGCCCGCTGCCCGGGTTGACCTCGGCGGCGAAGTCGTCCGCGAGCAGCGTCAGCACGGCGCGGCCCTCGATCCGGGTCAGCCAGTCGTGCGGAAGGCGCACGTCCCCGTGGCGTGCGCCGAGCAGGTTGCCGCAGATGGCCCCGGTGGAATCGCTGTCGCCGGAGTGGTTGACGGAGAGCAGCAGCGCGGCCTCGACGGTGCGCCCGGCCAGCGCCGCGTAGAGCGCGATGGCCAGCGCCTCCTCCGCGATCCAGCCCGCACCCAGGCTCTCCACCATCGAAGGGGTCGGATCGCCCTCGGCTGCGAGGTCGATCGCCTTGCGCAGCGCGGCGGTTGTCTCCTCGTGGCCCGGATAGCGGGCGAGGACCTGCATCGCCCGCAGCGCGGCGCCCTCCAGGCTGTCTCCGTTGACCAGGCGGCTGATCATGGCGGCGAGGGCACCGGCGGCGTAGTGACCGGTGGGGTGGCCGTGGGTGATCTGGGCGCAGCGGGCGGCGAGCTCGAAGGAGGACTGCGCGCCGGCTCCGGTGAAACCGAAGGGTGCGGAGCGCATGACGGTGCCGCAGCCCTTGGAGTCGGGGTTCACCGGCCCGGGCGTTCCGTCGAGCCCGCCCCACGGCTTCGGGGTGTGGGCCTCCCTGAGACCGGAGAGGCACGCGTTGCCGGGAGCCCGCCGCGCGTACAGCCAGGTCTGCTCGCGCAGCCATCCCGAGTGGTGCCGCAGGCTGCCGTCCCGGGGCGGCGGGGCGGGGTGGTTCTGGGTGTCCAGCCAGCGCAGGTAGGCGTCCATGACCATCGCCGTCTCCGCCCCGCCGATGCCCTTCGCTGCGGCTCGGCGGTAGGCGCCCAGGACCCCTTCGGCGGTGAAGAGGGTCATCTGGGTGTCATCGCTGATCCGTCCGGTCACACCTTCGTGGTCCGGAACGAGACCGGTGACCCCGGCGGCTCCGAATCTCTCCCGGATCGCCCCCAGGGAGAGGAACTCGATCGGATACCCGAGGGCGTCCCCGATGGCCCCGCCGAGCACACAGCCCCGGATCCTGGAGCGGTACGCCACCAACTCGTCCCATGACTGGTACATCCTCGAAACCCCCGTAATCCACTGGTCATCACGCTTGCGCCTGCCACATGCTAGAGGTCGGCGGTCTCGCCACCGGCCCTCGCCGACCCCGTTGCTCAGGGGACGGTTGACCGTGTCGGGGCCGGCCCCGGCCGTGTCGTGACCGCAGCACGGCGTGCACGGTCCACCAGCAGCACTGTGGCAGCTCCACCATCCGCCGGTGCGGGGTCACAAGCGTCTCCGGGCAGGCAGGAGTACCCGCCTCCGCCGGGCCGGGGCGGGCACTGTGCGCGAGGTGCCCGTCCCCGTCGGCCGACGGGGACGGGCCTGCCGGTGGGATCAGTTGGCGCCGGTCGAAGTGATGGCCGGGGCGCAGGTCTTGGGTGCGGCGTCGTGGTGGCCGGCCAGCCAGAAGCCGACCAGGAGGCCCGCGACCGCCAGTACCTTGTGCCGGTTCTGCTTCCACCACGACGGTGATCCGGCTGCCATGAAACGCAGTTGGGCGTACTCCGGATGCTCACGGGGCGGGGCGTCCCTGAACAGTCCCATCTCTGGTTAACCTCCGCTCACTACGGGCGAGTTCATGACGATACGCCCCATTCCTCCTTGATCGCTGGGATTAAGTGCGGCTCGCGGAAAGCGGCGTCAACGCTGCCGCTCGAGGAGCACCGCGATGCCGTCCAGAATGCGCTGCAGGCCGAACTCGAACAGGCCGTCGAGGTCGAAGTCGTACCCGACCTCGATGAGCCGTCGCATGTTCGGGAAGTCACCGGCGGCCAGGATCACGTCGAGCGCGGGCTCCTGACTGTCCAGCCACTCCTCGCCGTCGAGGCCGGTGAGCGCCTCCGCGTCCATCTCCAGCTCCAGATTGACCGCGGTGCCCCGGACGTAGTTGAAGAGCATGAGGTGCGCGGTGAAGACCGTCGACAGGTCGAGACCGTGGCCGTCCAGGGCGGCGAGTGCCCATTCGGTGTACGGAATCGCGCCGGCGATCGGCTGCGGACGGGTCACCGAGAGGGCCGGCGCCAGCCAGGGGTGCCTGCGGAACATCGCCCACAGCATCCCGGCGGTGAGTTCGAGCCGTTCCCGCCAGCCCTCCGGCGGCTCCTCGGGCAGCGGCGACTCGGCGAAGACCCGGTCCATCATCTGCGTCAGCAGGTCGTCCTTGTCGGCCACGTGCCGGTACAGCGACATGGTCGCCACCCCCAGCTCGGCCGCCACCCGGCGCATCGAGACCGCGGCGAGCCCTTCCCGGTCGGCGACCTCGACGGCCGCGGCGACGATCCGCTCGGATGCGAGCGCGCCTTCCGGTCCGCCCCTTCGCCGGCTACGCGCCGCCCGCTCCCCGGCCCCGGCAGCAGGCCGGACAGGGGCCTCGGCACAAACCGCGCCAGGAACCGGGCCGGGAGCCGCGGCGCAGACCGCGACGACGGTGCCGACACCCGGCACGGCACGGACCAGACCCGCCTGCCGGAGTTCGGTGAGGACCCGGGTGGCGGTCGCCATCGCGACTCCCCACTGCCGGGTGATCTCACGGGTCGAGGGCACCCGGTCACCCGGCGCCAGCTCACCCGACTCGATGCGCCCGCGCAGCTCCGCGACGATCCGGCTGTAGCGCGGCATGTCCTGTTTCTCCACGTCTCCCTCTCCGCACTAGTGCACCTCGGATGGCAACGCCAGCTTAGCCGCAGCACCGAACGGCACCAAGAAGAGCCATCCGCACTAGTGCACTGGATTGCCAACTTCCCTAGTCAGAAACGGTTTTAGGGCTTGCATAGTGCACTGCGTACGCCATACATTCTGCTCTATGCAGAACACCGAGATCCTTGTCTCCGGCGGCGGCATCGCCGGACCCGCGCTGGCGTACTGGCTACGCAAGGCAGGCTTCACCGTGACCGTGGTCGAACGGGCACCGGCTCCCAGGCCGGGCGGCCAGACCGTGGACCTGCGGGGCGCCGGCCGTACCGTGATCACCCGGATGGGGCTGATGGACCAGGCCCGGGCGCTGAGCGTCGACCAGCGCGGCCTGGCCCTGGTCGACGCCGCCGGCCGGTTCACCGCCCGGATGCCGGAGGACAGCTTCGGCGGCGAGGGCATCGTCTCCGAGATCGAGATCCTCCGCGGCGACCTGGCCGACCTGCTCCACCAGACGACCCGCCACGACGTCGAGTACCTCTTCGACGACACCATCACCGGGCTTGACCAGGATGCGGACGGAATCACCGTCACCTTCGAGAAGTCCGCCCCGCGCCGCTTCGGACTGGTGGTCGGCGCGGACGGACTGCACTCGGTGGTGCGCGCTCTCGCCTTCGGCCCGGAGTCGGAGTACGTCCGCCCGCTCGGCGTCCACCACGCCTGGTTCACCGCCACCGAGGCCATGGAGCTCGACGGCTGGTACCAGATGTACAACGCCCCCGGCGGACTCGTCGCGGCGGCTCGGCCGGGCCGCCTCCCCGGCGAGGTCAAGGCCGGGCTCAGTTTCCGCTCCGCCCCGATCGCCTACGACCGCCGCGACACCGACGCCCAGCGGGAGTTGCTGGCCCGGCGGTTCGCCGGCGCCGGATGGGAGGTCCCGAGGTTGCTGCGGGCCATGCGCACCGCACCCGACTTCCACTTCGACTCGATGGGCCAGGTACACCTCGACACCTGGTCACGCGGCCGCGCGGTACTCCTCGGCGACGCCGGATACTGCGCGACGCCGCTCACCGGTCTGGGCACCAGCCTGGCCCTGGTCGGCGCCTACGTACTGGCCGGCGAGCTGGCCGCGGCCGACGGCGACCACCGCGTCGCCTTCCGCAACTACGACCGGATCATGCGCCCGTATGTCGACCAGGCGCAGGAACTGCCGCCCGGCGGCGCCAAGGGGTTCGCACCGTCCAGCGCGCTGGCCATCCGCCTGCGGGCCGCTTCGATGCGCTCGATGACCCGCTGGCCGATGCGGAACCTGATGGCCGCGCAGTTCGCCAAGGCCGGGAACATCACCCTGCCCGAGTACGCGTAGCCCGTGCTTCGCCGTCCGTACCGGTCACCAGGTGGTGGCGGGCGATCGCTGAGCGGCTCGCCCGCCCAGCGCCTTTGGCAGGAGTCGGCGTCCACGCCCGGCAACCGCCGACCGGTTGCTCCTGCGAGGCGGAGGCGGTGCCGAGGCGGGGCGGCGATCGTCGGATCCCCGGCCGGGACCCGCCGTCCGCGGTTGAGCCGGCCATCGCCGATGATTGGGCCCGGATCGAGTGCGTGGACGCGATGGACGGGTTGGGGATGGAAGCACTGAACGAGCAGGCCGCGGTACGGGAGCGGCCGGGGGTGGTGGTCCGTCCGCGCGGGTTGGTGGATCTGCGGGGGCGGGCCGGCGATCCGGTGACGCTGTCGTACCAGCCCGGTTCCGTGGTGGTGGTCTCGGGCCTGCCCGGGGCCGGCAAGAGCACTCTGCTGCGGCGCTGGTCCCGCAGCGCGGCGGTGGTCGACCCGCGTGCCGCCCACGTCGCCTGGCAGGCCGTCATGCCCGGATGGCTCCCGTACCCGGTGTACCGTCCCGGGGCGCGGCTCGACTACTTCCTGCGGCTGAACGCGCGCGCCCGGGGCGGGGATCCGCTGCTGGTCCACGACTGCGGCAGCCGGTCCTGGATGCGGCGCTGGCTGTCGCTGACCGTCGGGCGCAGTGGGCGTGAGCTGCACCTCGTGGTGCTGGACGTCGGCACCGCCGAGGCCATCGCCGGCCAGCGGGCGCGGGACCGGTGGGCGTCCCGCCGCGTCTTCGCCGGGCACCGGCGCGGACTCGGCCGGCTGCTGCACGGGCTCTCCCGGGACGGTATGCGTACCGTCCCGGAAGCGGCCTCGGTGGTGCTGCTCGACCGGGTGTCCCGGGAACGGATGGCGGCCGTGGAGTTCCCGGCTGGGGCTCAACCTGCCCGGGCGTAGCCGACCGGGGGCAATGTGCGCCCGGGTACGGCTCCCGCCGGTCACCTGGTCGGCCGCGCCCGGACCGAACCCGGCCGGTCCGCTGCGCCCTGAAGCGTCCGCCGCTCAGTCCTTCAGGCCGGCGAGTTCGAGTGGCAGATGGCGGGGGCCGCGCAGGACCGGGCTGCGCCGGAACGGGGGCGGGTCCTGGAGCAGTCGCGGGCCGTCCAGGCGGCGGACGAGCTCGGTGAGCGCGATCTGGGTCTCGATCCGGGCGAGCGGCGCGCCGAAGCAGCTGTGAACGCCGCTGCCGAAGCCGAGGTGCTGGTTGTCCTTGCGGGTCGGGTCGAAACGGTCGGGTTCGTGGAAGCGCCGCGGGTCACGGCTGCCGGAGGCGAGCACCAGGATGACCGGCACGCCCTTGGGGATGGTGACCCCGGCCACCTCGACGTCGGTGAGCGCGGTGCGCTGCGGCAGCAGATGGACCGGAGGTTCGTAGCGCAGCAGCTCCTCCACCGCACTCGGCATCAACTCGGGTTCACCGCGCAGCAGTTCCAGTGCCTCGGGGTGGCGCAGCAGGGTGAGTACGCCGTTGGTGATCAGGTTGACGGTGGTCTCGTGTCCGGCGAGCAGCAGCAGGACGGCGGTGGCCATCAGCTCCGGGCGGGTGAAACCGCCCTCGGGTCCGGGGTCGTTGACGAACGCGGAGAGCAGGTCGTCGGAGGGCTTGCCCCGGCGGCTCTCGGCGAGTGCGCCGAGGTACTCGCCCATGGCCTTGCGGGCTGCCAGGCCCGCGCGCTGGCGTTCCTCCGCGTTGCTGTCGGGGCTGGGGTCGAAGCCCGCGATCACCGTCTCCGTCCAGGCGTGGAACTTCGGTTCGTCTTCTCGCGGCACGCCCAGCATGCGACAGATGACGGTGACCGGGAGCGGGTAGGCGAAGTCCTCGACCAGGTCGATCCGGTCGCGCCCCCGCAGCGCGTCGATCAGCCGGGTGGTGATGTCGGTGATCTCATCGTGCATGGCGTCGACCCGGCCGGGCGAGTGGGGCGGCCCGAAGGGCCGCATGGCGATGTTGCGCAGCCGCTCGTGCTCGGGGTCGTCGCGGCCGATGAAGGAGACCTGCACGTCGGCCTCCCGGGACGCGAGCAGGTCCGGGACGGTGCGGTTGCGGCGGTCCGAGCTGATCCTCGGGTCGTGCAGCAGCCCGGCGATCTCGTGGTAGGTGCCGACCAGGTAGCTGCCGTCGTCCTGGCGGACCACGCCTGCTTCGCGGAGCTCGGCGTAGAGCGGGTACGGGTCGGCACGGTTGGCGTAGTCGGTGATCCGGCGGAACAGGGTGTCGGCGGCGGCCATGCGCGGGGCTCCTCGGCGGTGGCGTCGGTCTCGGGTGTCGCGGGGCTCGGCCGCGGTGTCGCGGGGCTCAGCCGCCCCAGTGCCTCAGGGTCAGGCGGAGATCGGGCAGGTGGCCGGTGAGCGCGACGGTCGGGCCGTGCGAGAGCACCTTCGGGTCGGGCACGTCGGAGGGGACGGGCGTGTGCGTGGAGGGCTCGACGGTGGCCGGCTCGGGCGGGAACGGTGCGGCGGTCTGGATCAGCCGCTCGTAGTAGGGCAGCCACTTGGCGCGGTTCACGCTGACGGCGGCCGTCACCCGGCCCCGGTAGCCGTACACCGCGACGAACCGGCGTTCCTCCAGCGAGCCCTGGGCGAGGACCACCTGGTCGGAGAAGGTGGGCACGCCGACGGACTTGATGTTGAGGCCGAACTGGCTGGACCAGAAGGCCGGCACGGCCAGGTGGGGGCGCCGCAGCGGTCCGGGGTTGACCATGTTGTGGGCCGCCACCTCGGCCTGCGCGACCGCGTTGCCCCAGTGTTCGAGGGAGATCAACTGGTACTCGAACAGGGGGTGCGGGAAGCGGGCGACGTCGCCGGCGACGAAGACGTCGTCGGTGACGATCCCGTACATGTTGAAGGCGCGGCAGCCCGCGTCGCAGGCCACACCGCGCGGGCCGGCGGCGAGCCCGGTCTCGGCCAGCCATTCGGTGTTGCGGACCGCGCCCAGGGCGACCACGGCGACGTCCGCCTCGATCCGGGTGCCGTCGGAGAGTTCGGCGCCGGTCAGCCTGCCGTCGCTGCCGTTCAGCGCGGTGACGGTCACCCCGCAGCGCAGGTCGACCCCGTGGGCGAGCTGGAGTTTGGCGGCGAGGGTCGCGAAGGACTTGCCGAGGGCGCCGACCAGGGGCGCCGGGCCGCGCTCGGCTACGGTCACCTCGAGGCCGCGCTCCCGGCAGGCCGAGGCGATCTCCGAGCCGGTGAATCCGGCACCGATCACCAGCACCCGTCTGGGCCCGGCGTCGAGGCGTTCGGCCAGGCCGGCCGCGTCCTCGGTGGTGCGGAGGGTGAACACCCCGTCGAGCGCTCCCTCTTCGGCGTTCGGCCAGGGCCTGGCCCGGGTCCCGGTGGCGATCAGCAGCCGGTCGTAGGGCAGTTGCTCGCCGTCGGCGAGCAGGAGGTGCCTGGCGATCGGGTCCACCCCGGTGGCGCGCACACCGAGCTTCCACTTGGCGTCCACCTCGCGGCGCCGGGGCAGCGTGGTCTCCTCGGCGCGCACCCGCCCGAGCAGCACCTGCTTGGACAACGGCGGCCGGTCGTACGGGAGTCGGCGCTCATCGCCGACCATGGTCAGCTCGCCGGTGAAGCCCTCGTCGCGCAGCGTCTCGGCGGCGCGCAGGCCCGCCAGCGAAGCTCCGACGATGACGATCCGGCCGCTCTTCAGGTCATCGGGCATCGGGGCCCGCCTCCTCCTCGACCAGGATGGCCTGCACCGGGCAGGCCGCGGCGGCCCGACGGACCCGCTCGCGCTCGTTCTCGGGTGCCAGTGGGGTGTACAGCAGGGCCTCCTCGCCATGCAGCTCGAACACCTGCGGCGCGAGGAACGCACACTGCGCATAGCCCTGACAGCGGTTGAGGTCGACGACGATCTTCATCCCGGGTCTCTCCTCCCAGCACGGCGTCTGCGTCCGTCCTACCGCCGCCCGGCCGCCAGCGCGGCCGGTGCTGCTCCGCGCGAGGGTTCACGGAGAGTGGGGTCCGAACGCGGGGACCGCGCGGCCGACCCGTTTCGACCGGGCCCTACCGGCCGTGCGGCTACCCGCGGCTTGGACCCTGCGCGGTGCCGGCCAAGGGTCGGGGCAGCGGCCTCGGCACCGGTGCTCACCGGGGGTTTCCCTGTCGTCCGTGGCGAGGGGAAACGGGAAACCCATGGACCGGCCCCAAGCCGGCGCCGACGCTGCTGACAGCGGACGATCCGCCCGGATCGCCGCGAAGCGAAGTACCTGAGCACAGGAGGAAGACATGGCTGTGGGAAGGAAGTTCGCGGTGGCCCTGGCCGCCGCCGCACTCACCGCGGGACTCGGCGCCGCCGCGCCCGGGGCCACCGCTGCCGCCCCCGTTCCGGCCGCCGCCGGGGTGCGGACCACCGCCGACTGCAGCGTCCACAGCGACGGCAAGCTGTGGTGCGGCAACAAGGCCGGGGCGAACGCGTACGCGGACCGCTCGTACGGCTCCGCGGTGCGCGGGCGCCTGCTCACCACGTACAGCTGGTTCGCCTGCTGGGGCCACGGGGACCGCCACCCGGGCGGGAACGACATCTGGTACTGGACCCAGACCGATGACGGCCCGTGGGGCAACGTCCCCGCGGTGGACATCTACACCTCCGTCGACCCGGCGCCCGGCCTGCGCGAGTGCTGACCACTCAGCGCTGACGGCGGGGACCGCGGCCCTCGCGGTCCCCGCTCCCCCGCCCCTCGACGATCACCACCACGAAGGAGTCCCCGTGAAGCTGCGTTCCTGGGCCGCCACCGCGGTCCTTTCCGTCACCGCCGTCCTGCTGCCCGCGGCGAATGCCGTGGCGGCTCCGACCGACGGCCCGCCCGGGTGCCCCGGCGGCTCGGTCTGCTTCTGGAACGGTGTGGACTTCCGCGGCTACGGCTGGGAGTGGACGGCCGGCAGCGGCTACCGCGATCTGCCGTCCGAACTCCACGACAACGTGGGCTCGTTCGTGGCGGACACCGACGCCTGCTTCATCAACTGGAATCCGAAGGAGACCCGGCAGGTGCGCAGCGGCGACTGGCGCCGCTCCTACGAGGACGACATCGGCGGCCGGATCGACGGCGTCAACGGGGGCAACTGCTGATCTCCGCCCCGCCCCCGGGGCCCGCGCCTCGTCCTGCCGTGGAGGCGGCGGGCCCCGGCGGACCGGATCGGGGTCTGGACGCGGGCCGTTGTCGCAGGTCGCCCGGGCACGGTCGGCGACGTGGTGGCCGGTGCTCTGATCGCCGCGTACCACCGCTCGGTCAGGGCCACCCCGCGCCACTACCTGAGGCAGCTGGTCCTCATCCTGAGCAGCGGACTCCGTAGGCCGATCGGCGTGCGGAAGGTATAAAATCACCCAAACCTGCGCGCTGCGGCCGCTGTTCCGCACGGGCGCGGCCGATGGTGCGGCTCATGGCCACAGATACGCTCACCGAGCCCCGGACTCCCGATCCCCTCTCCCCCCACCTCCGCAGAGCTCCGTGGAAGTCCCCCGATGGACAGCCCGGATACGCCCGCCCGGTGCTGCTGGGCATCGCCGGTGTCGCGGCCGTGCTGTTCGCCTGGCGCATCAACCACAGTCAGTACCACGGCTTCTACGCCGGCGCCGTACGCAGCATGACGGAGAGCTGGAAGGCGTTCTTCTTCGGCTCGTTCGATCCCGCGAACACCATCACCCTGGACAAGCTGCCCGGCTTCCTCTGGCCGCAGGCGCTGGCCGCGCGCCTGCTGGGCTTCCATCCCTGGGTGCTGACGCTGCCCCAGGTGGCCGAGGGAGTGCTGACCGTACTGGTGCTCTTCCGCACGGTCCGCCGCTGGGCGGGGGTCGACGCGGGTCTGCTCGCGGCCGCCGCCTTCAGCCTCACGCCGGTGACCGTCGGGCTGTTCCGCACCTCGGTCGAGGATCCCGCCTTCACGCTGCTGCTGGTGCTGGCGGCGGACGCGGCGCAGCGGGCGGCGCTCTCGGCCCGGCTGCGTTCACTGCTGCTGTGCGCGGTGTGGCTCGGGCTGGCGTTCCAGGCGAAGATGCTGGAGGCGTGGACGGTGCTGCCGGCGCTGGCCGCCGTGTACCTGCTCGCGGCGCCGGTCTCGCTCTGGCGGCGGCTGGGGCACCTGGTGCTGGCCGGGCTGCTGGCGCTGGCCGTGTCGGTCTCCTGGATGGCCGTGGTCACCGCCGTCCCGGCCGGGCACCGTCCGTTCGTTGACGGCAGCACGGACAACTCGGCGATCAGCATGGTGGTCGGCTACAACTTCCTGAACCGGTTCTCCGCCGTGGGACTGAACGCGGCGGACACCGGGAGCGTGGTGGCGGTCCGTGGTGGGCCGCGTCCGTCCGCGACGGGCACCTCGCCCACGGCGTCCCCCTCCTCGGCTGCCGGTACGGGGTCGGCTCCGGCTACGGCTCCCGCTCGGCCTGCGGGTACGACCTCGGCTCCGGCCACGGCTCCCACCGCGACGCCGACCGGCGCCACCGCGGCCGCCGGTACGAGCGGCGGCTCGCAGGACGGCGGCTGGACCAAGATGTTCGGCCGTCAGTTCGCGCCGCAGACCGGCTGGTTCTACCCGTGGGCCGCGCTGGCGCTGCTCTGCGGCCTGCTCTGGCGGCGGCGCGAACCGCGTACGGACGCGCTGCGGTCGGGCATGGTCCTGTGGGGGACGTGGCTGGGGCTGTTCTTCCTGGTGTTCAGCGCGGGCAGTGTGGGCAGGCACAGCTACTACATGGGCGTGGTCGCCGTCGCACTGGCGGCGCTGAGTGGCGCGGGTGCGGTGCTGATGTGGCGGGAGTTCCGCTCCGAGAGCAGGCGGGCGTGGGCGCTGCCTGCCGCGATCACCGGCACCGTCCTGTGGCACGTCTTCCTGGCCACCCGGTTCCCGGACTTCCTGCCGTGGCTGGCGACCACCGTGCTCTCGCTCGGCGGGCTGGCGCTGGGCCTGCTCGGGCTGGCCCGGCTCGGCGAGGTGGCGGACCAGCCCGGGCAGCCGGGGCACCCGGATCGCCCGGCCGGTCACCGGCTGGTCCTAGCGGGCGGGCTGGCGGCGGCCATCGCGGCGGGTCTGGTCGCACCGGGCGCCTGGGCCTCCTCGGTGCTGACCGCGAAGCACGGCGGCTCCAGCATGGGCGCCGTCGGCCCGTCGGACACCCCGCCGGCGGCCGCCGAGCAGCCGCGGCGCCGGGTCGACAGCAGCACGAGCGGCAACTCCACCGGGCGGCTGACCGCCTCGCAGCAGGCTCTGCTCGGGTATCTGCGCGCACACCGGAACGGCTCCGCCTACCTGTTCGCGGCCTCCAGCTGGGGCGGCGCCTCACCGTTCATCCTGGCCACCGGGGAGAAGGTCCTACCGATGGGCGGCTTCACGGGCCTGGCACCCTCGCCGACGATGCCGGAGTTCCGGCGGCTGGTGGACACCGGAGCGGTGCGCTACGTCCTGCTCGGCAACAGCCTCACGCCCGGCTCCGCACCCACCGGCGGCCCGGACGGTTCCGCCGCGTCGCAGATCCGGTCCTGGGTCCGGTCCAGCTGCGCCGAGGTTCCGGCCGGAGAGTACGGCGTCGGCGCACCGTCCACCGCACTGGGCGACTCCCGGACGCTCGACGACGACTTCGCGACCCAGCAGCGGCTCTACGCCTGTGCCCCGACCCGCTGATCCGTTTCCGTTCCCGACTGGACCTGCATCTATCACATCACCTTCACAAGGAGATGAATAGTCAACAACAGTCCATCCGATCCGGCCATATCTGAAAGCGTCCGTCCGATGACTGGACAGGGACCGCCCGGATAGCGGACAGGAATCTGGACACCGGCTAGATCGTCGCCGAACCAGTCAGGCCACGGGTTCTCGGCGACTCACCGGCGACCCGACCGTCCGCACCACCGCGCCGCGACCGTCCGTCCCCCGCACGGCGGGCGGTGCGTGGCCGGGTCGGCAGAAGTCCGGATTCATTCCCACTGGTTGGCCTTCGTAGGGTTTTTCGTCGAAAGTCGCACAGGTGAACGCCTTTCAGCGCCTCTTGGCAGGTGAGGCCTTACGACACCGTGATTTCCGGTTCCTGCTGTCCGGAGCTGCCGCGAGCCAACTCGGCAGCCAGGTGACCCTGGTGGCCCTGCCGTTGGCCGCCGTGCTGGTCCTGAACGCCTCACCGCTCCAAGTCGGCCTGCTCACCGCAGCCGAGACCGCGGCCTTCCTGTTGGTCGGCCTGCCCGCAGGTGCCTGGGTGGACCGGATGCGCAAGCTTCCGGTACTGATCCGCGCCGACGTGGTGCGCTGCCTGGCGGTGGGCTCGGTCCCGGCGGCCGCGGCCGCGGGTGTGCTGACGATGGTCCAGCTGTACGTGGTGGCCCTGGTCACCGGTGTGGCCACGGTGTTCTTCGACGTCGCACACCAGTCCTTCCTACCTCGGCTGCTGCCGCAGCGGCAACTGGTCGAGGGCAACGGCGCGCTGGAGACGGTGCGATCCACCGCCCAGGTCGCCGGTCCCGGGCTCGGCGGCGGACTGGTCCAGCTGCTCGGCGCCCCGCTGGCCATCGTGGCCGACGCGATCGGCTACCTCACCTCGGCCCTGCTGCTCCTGCGGATCCGCGTCCAGGAGTCGCGCCCCGAACCGGCGCCCGACCGGTCGTTGCGGGCGGACATCGCCGAGGGCGTCTCGTTCGTCCTGCGGCACCCGCTGCTGCGGATCATCGCGGTCACCACCGCCGGATCCAACTTCTTCTCCGCCCTGCTGGCCGCGGTGCAGACCGTCTTCTGGGTCAGGGTGCTCTCGCTCTCGCCCGGCACCATCGGCCTGCTGCTGTCGGTGTCGGCCGTCGGCGGTCTGGCCGGGGCGCTCTGCGCCGGGCCGCTGGCCGCGAAGGTGGGGCAGGGCAGGCTGATCTGGCTGTCGATCGCGGTCAGTTCACCGTTCGCGGTGCTGTGGCCACTGTCCGCCGGGAGCACCGGCGCGGTGCTGTTCGGCGCCGGGTCGGCCGTGGCACTGTTCGGCGCCGTGGTCTACAACGTCGCCCAGGTGAGCTTCCGTCAGACCATCTGCCCGCCCGCGCTGCTGGGCCGGATGAATGCCACCATGCGCTTCCTGGTCTGGGGCACCATGCCGCTGGGCGCACTGGCCGGCGGCGCCATCGCCGCCGCGGCCGGGCCCAGGACGGCGCTGTGGGTGTGCGCCGCGGGGTTCCTCGCCGTGCCGGTACCGGTACTGCTGTCGCCGCTGCGGCGGATGCGGGACCTGCCGACCGGGGACGCGACCGAGAGCGAGTCTGCCGCCGAGGGCGCGTACGCGTCCGAGATCGCGTCCACGTCCGTAACCGGGCGCGTGGCCGAGAGCGCGTACGCGACCGAAGCCGGGCACCTGACCGAGACCAGGTCCGTGGGCACAGGCGGCTCTGTCGCCGACAACCCCGGGGTCAACTCCGGGCAAAGAGTAGACGGCCGCACCGGGGAGCCGGACGTGGAACCCGCTTCCGTCCCACCCGCCCGCTGAGGGCACCGCCGCCCCGGTGCCGTCCCGCCCGTCCTGAACCGGGCGCCCGGGAACCACCACCGGGCCCGCCCCACGCCACAACGTCCGCTGGACCCGGCACCCCGGAACCACTCCCGGGACTGCCCCGAACCACCAGAGCCGAAGCGGAGATCCTCCCGTGCCCGCCAGCCTCACCGACGCCTATCTCACGCGCTACCGGTCCGCCCTGTCCTCCGCCGCCGACCCGGCCACGGCCACGCTGCTCCCGGTGACCGGCGCCCAGCGCCGGTTCCTGCTCGCCCGCCGGCTCGACCCGCAGGGCCGTCCCGACGTCGTACCGCTGTTCTTCGCCTACCCGCGCGGAACGGTCGACCCGCTCCGCCTGCACCGCGCCGCGCTCCGGGTCGCGGCCCGCCACCCGGCGCTGCGCGGCACCTTCACCGCCCTGCGCGGCACGCCTGTGCTGCGGCTCGGCGCTCCGGCCGCCGAGGTGCGGGAAGTCCCGGTGCCGCCCGGCGGTACCGCCGACGAGGCACTGCGCCGGGCGTTGCTGGAGTGGCCGGTGGACGGGCCCGCGCTGCGGCTGCTGCTGGCGCGCGGCCCCGAGCAGGACGAGGAGGTGCTGGCCGTCGCCCTGGACCACGCGGCCTGTGACGAACAGTCACTCGGCATCGTCACCGCCGACCTCGCCCTGGCCTACCAGGACGGCGCCCCGGCCGGCCCGGATCCGCGCGAGCTCGCCGCGGCCGTGGACGCCTACCGCGAGGCGGTCGAACTCCAGCTCGCCGCCGAGGCCAAGGCCACCTCGCCCACCGCGCACGCCCACTGGGCCGCCCGGCTCTCCGGCCTCGGCGCCGCTCCGGCGTCCGCCGGCGGCGACCAGCCGACCGGAATGCTGAGCCTCCGGCTGCCGGTGGGCGACGGCCCCGCGCACCGGATCGCGTTCCCCGCTCTGCTGGCGGCCGTCGCGACGGCCGCCTACCGGCTGTTCGGGACCGGGCGGGCGCTCGCGCTCGGCTACCCGTGGGGCGGTCGGCCCGCCGCCGCGCAGCAGGTGCTGGGCTGCTTCCTGAACACCCTGGTGCACCCGGCGGCCCCCGGCCCGGCCGACCTCGACGAGCTCAGCGCCTCGTGGTGGGACGACCTCGACCACGCCGACATGCCGTT
This sequence comes from Kitasatospora sp. NPDC001175, assembly GCF_053598215.1. NCBI lineage: Bacteria > Bacillati > Actinomycetota > Actinomycetes > Kitasatosporales > Streptomycetaceae > Kitasatospora > Kitasatospora sp. NPDC001175. The sequence continues at coordinate 14,905 of NZ_JBSFJU010000015.1, forward strand.
CGACGAGGTGGTCCACGCCGCGCGGTCGGCCGGGGCGCAGTGGAGCGGGGCGCTGGACGGCCTGCTCACCTTCGAGGACCTGCAGCGACGCCCACCACTGGTGCTCGGCGGCGCGGAAGGCCGGGAGACGCATCTGGCCGGCCGTCCACTCACGGCCCCGTTCGCGGTGTCCGTCTCCCACGGCGACGACCTACTGGTCCGCCTCGCCTGGGACCGTGCCCACTTCACCGACGAAGCGGTCCGCACCGCCTTCGACGCCCTGCTCGACTCCCTGCACGGCTAGCGCGCCGACCGAGACCCGCACCGCCTCGGAAGCACGGCGAACCGCGCGGCATACCCCACAGCCGAGCCCGCCCGGCGAAAGCCGTCCACGAATCCGGCTCCCCGAAGCGCGCGGTAGCACGTGAACGACCCCGCGCCACCGCCGCCGCCCCCGCACCACCGTGGTCGGCCAGGCACCACCGTGGTCGGCCAGGCACGCCGCCCCCACCCCCGAGGCGCCGCCCGGCTGTCCGAAGACCCGATGACCCGTCACCTCCCGAGCCGCGACACGCCCCGACCGGGCGCCTGCCGCGGCGCCGGGAACTCCCGCCACAAGCAAAGGGATCCGTCCATGTTCACTCTCTCCTCCTCCCAGGAGATCGTCTGGCTGCACGAGCAGATGCTCCCCGGCAGCCGCGCCTACAACTTCACCGCCGCCCTCGACCTCTGGGGCTCGCTCGACACCGACGCCCTGCGCGCCGGCCTGGCCGCCGTGATCGCCCATCATCCGGGTCTGCGCCTGGAGTTGGTGCCCCAGCCCGGCGGACTCCCCGCCCAGCGGGTGCGGGAAGGGGCGGAGCCGCGCCTGCGCAGCAGCGACCTCAGCACCGAGGACGACCAGGAGGAGGCGTTCCGCCGCCTGCTGTCCGCCGAGGCCGAGGAGCCGCTGGACACCGGGGAAGCGCCGCTGCTGCGCTGGCACCTGGTCAGGCTCGGCGAGCAGCACCACCGCCTGGTCCACGTGGAGCACCACCTGATCCACGACGGCCACTCCTTCGCCGTCCTGCTGCGCGACCTGTTCACGGCGTACCGCGCGCACACCCTCGGCGAGCAGGCCGAGCTCCCGCCCGCCCGCTCCTACGAGGAGCACGTGCGCACCGACACCGACGGCAGCAAGGCGCAGGCCCGGGAGCTCAGCCTGGCGTACTGGCAGCGGGAGTTGCAGGACGCGTCGTTCGACTTGGTCCTGCCCGGCCTGAAGCGTCCGGGTGCGGTGCGCCGCCACCGGGGCGGCCAGCTGCGCCAGTCGATCGGCGCCGACCTCGCCGAGCGGCTGCGCGAGCGCAGCAAGAGCGACGGCCACACCCCGTTCAGCACGCTGCTCACGCTCTTCGCCGAGTTGCTGCGCAGGCACAGCGGCCACCACGAGCTGGTGGTGGGCACGGCGGTGGGCAACCGTCCGGTGGGCTTCGAGGGCACGGTCGGCATGTTCGTCAACACCGTGCCGCTGCGGATCCGCCTCGACGCGGTCGCGCCCGGTACCGACGCGGTGGACGAGGTCACCGACACGCTGCTGCGGGCGCTGCCCCACCAGGACGTTCCCGTCCAGGAGTTGACCCGTTCGCTGGGCCTGCACACCGGTGGTGCGGACAACCCGCTGTTCGACGTGATGTTCAGCGCGCACGACGCCGTGCTGCCCGAGGTGCAGGCACCGGGCCTGGAGATCTCGCTCTACGAGGGGTTCAACACCGGCACCACCCGGTTCGACCTGGACGTGGTGCTGCTGCCCGACGACCGCCGGGTGGTCGGCGAGCGGCACGGCGCCGCCGGGATGACCCTGATCTGGGACTACGACGCCGACCTGTTCGGCGAGCCGGTGGCGCAGCTGCTGGCCGAGCGCCTGCTGGACCTGCTGCGCGCCTACCTGGACGAGCCGCAGGCCCCGCTGTCCGCGCTGGGCGCGCCGGCGACGGCACCGGCCGGCCGACCGACCGACCCGGACCCCGCCCTGCTCGACCCGGCGGCCACGCAGGACCCGAGCGGCCTGGCGGTGATCGCGGGCGCCGAGCGGCTGACCTACGGAGATCTGGACCGCAGGGTCGGTGAGCTGGTCGAGCGGCTGCGGACGGCCGGGGTGACGCCGGGTCAGCCGATCGCCGTGCTGCTGCCCCGGGGAGTGGACAGCGTGGTCTCCCTGCTGGCCTGTCTGCGCCTCGGGGCGGTGTACGCGCCGCTCTCGCCGGAGGACCCGGCGGCCCGCCTCGGCCTGCTGCTGGAGCGGCTGGAGCCCGCGCTGGTGCTGGCCACCCGGCAGAGCGCGCTCGCCATGCCCTCCGACGGGCGCGTCCCCGCCCTGCTGGACGGCCCCGCGTTCCCGAAGGCCGAGCCGGCGGCGGTGCTCGACGGCGCCGCGTACGTCATCCACACCTCCGGGTCGACCGGTGTACCCAAGCCGGTGCTGGTGAGCCGCACCGCGCTGGCTGGCTACACCGGCGCGCTGGCGCAGCGGTACGGGCTGAGCACGGCGGACCGGGTGCTGCTGTTCGCCCGGCCGTCCTTCGACGTGGCGCTGGAGGAGGTGCTGCCCTCGCTGGCTGCCGGGGCGGCGCTGGTGCTGCCGCAGCGCGAGGTGCCGACCGGTCCCGAACTGGTCGCGGTTCTCGCCGCGCGCGGGGTCACCGTGGCCAACCTGCCGACCAGCTACCTCCTGGCCGTGCGGGAGGAGCTGCGCGAGGCGCTGCGGGACGGGCGCTGGTCACCGCGGCTGATCGTGCTGGGCGGCGAGCGGCTGCCCGCCGCCGCGCTGCGCCCGCTGGCGCAGGACACCTCGGCGACGGTGCTGAACGCCTACGGCGTCACCGAGGCCACCGTCACCTCGACCGTGCACGAGGTCACCGCGGCCGATCTGGCGGAGGGCATCGAGGAGATCCCGCTCGGGGCCGAGCTGGCCGGGACCCGGGTGCACGTGCTGGACCTGGGCCACCACCCGCTGCCCGCCGGCGCTATCGGTGAACTCGCTGTCTCCGGACCGGCATTGGCCGATCGCTACCTCGGACGGGACGAGGTCACCGCGGCCCGGTTCGTCGCGCCCGCCACGCTGGGCGGTGAGCGGGTGTACCTGACCGGCGACCGCGGCTACCGCGACCTGGACGGCCGGCTGTGGTTCCTCGGCCGCCAGGACAACCAGGTGAAGCTGCGCGGCTTCCGGATCGAGCTCGAGGAGATCGAGGCGGCGGCCTCCGCCGAACTCGGCGGCCGCTCCTGTGCGGTGGTGCTGGACCGGGACACGGCCGCCGACCCCCGGCTGGTGGGCTTCCTGGAGGGCGCCGAGCAGCCCGACCAGGCCGCGCTGCACTCCGCGCTGGCCCGCCGGCTGCCCGGAGCGCTGGTCCCCGGCACCTGGGTGGCGCTGGAGCAGATGCCGACGCTACCGGGTGGCAAGCCCGACCGGGCGGCGCTGGTCCGCCGGCTCGCCGAACTCCCGGCGCCCGGGGCCGAGTCGCCCGAGGAGCAGGTGGTCTTCACCGATCCCGCGCAGGCGCTGGTCGCCGAAGCGTGGCGTGAGGTCCTGGGCCACGACCGTTTCGGGCCCGACTCGCACTTCTTCGAGATCGGCGGGCACTCGTTGCTCGCCGCCCAGCTGGCCGCCTGGCTGGAGCCGCGTCTGGGCCACCGCCCGCCGCTGCGCGCCTTGTTCCAGCACCCCGTGCTGGCCGACCAGGCCCGCGCCCTGACGGGCGGCCGCTCGTGAGCGCCGTCCGCGTAACCACCGCCAGCCCCTCCCAGGTCCCGACCGGAGCCGCACTGTGAACTCCACTCCCTCCTCCGTTCTCGAGGACGGCCACCGCGAACTGGTCGAGGCCTTCGAGAGCTTCGTCCGCCGCGAGCTGGTGCCGCTGGCCGCCGAGCTGCCCGAGACCGCCGACCAGCCGCCCGCCGATCTGCGCGCCTACGTCCGCAAGCGCTCGGCCGCGCTCGGCTTCTACGCCGGGGACTACCCCGAGGAGCTCGGCGGCTCCGGGATGCCTTTCACCGCCGTGGTACTGCTGCACCACGCGGCCGGGCGCAGCGGCTGCTCGCTGGCCCCGTACGCGCTGGCCGGTTCCGACGGGCCGTCCCCGCTGCTGCGGCACGGCACGCCGGAGCAGATCGAGCGGTATCTGGCGCCGCTGGTGCGCGGTGAGGCGGCGCGCTGCCTGGCGCTGACCGAGCCGCAGGCCGGCTCCGACGCCTTCCGGCTGACCTGCACCGCGCGGCGGGACGGCGACGGCTGGGTCATCAGCGGCCGCAAGACCTTCGTCAGCAACGCCGACCGGGCCGACTTCGCCCTGGTGGTCACCGCGACCGACCTCGGTGAGGGGCCGACCGGCGGCGCGACGGCGTTCGTCCTGCCGATGGACCAGCCGGGGCTGCGGATCGGGCAGCGCTACGAGGGCATGTCGGGCGAGCCGCTGTTCGAGCTGGTGCTGGAGCAGGTCAGGGTGCCGATGGACGCCGTGATCGGCGGCGAGCAGGGCGTCGGCGCCGCGATGGCGCTGGCCATGGACAGCCTCTCGCGTGGACGGCTGGTGGTCGCCGCGATGTCCAACGGCGTCGCCGAGTACGCGCTGCGCCTGGGTGTGGAGTACGCCCGGGAGCGCGAGGCCTTCGGCGAGCGGATCGGCAACTACCAGCACGTCCAGGAGCACCTGGTGCGCAGCCGGGCCGAGGTGGAGGCGTCCAAGCTGCTCACCCTGGCCTGTGCCCGGCTGGTCGACGAGGGCACCGAGGCGCCGGAGAACGCGGCGCTGGCCAAGCTGACCGCCTCCGAGACGGCGGTGCGGGTGGTGGACCGCTCGCTGCAGGTGCACGGGGCCACCGGCTGGGTGCGCGGGCATCCGCTGGAATTCCTGTACCGCTACGTCCGGATGATGACCATCATCGAGGGGACCTCCGAGGTCCAGAAGGTGATCGTCGCCAGGGCCATGGGTCTGGGCTGAGGCCTTGAACCGCCGATCCAGGCCGCCCGTCCCGCCCACAGACTCGGAGACCAGAACCATGACCGACACATCCGCTCCCAGCATCGACCACGGCCGTCCGCACGAGGACGCCGCCGTACTGGAGGGCTACCTCGACTGGGTGCGCCGCACCCCCGAAGCGCCCGCGCTGATCGACGGCGAGCGCAGCTGGAGCTACGCCGAACTCGACGCCCTGGCCGACTCGGTGGCCGACGCGCTGCGCGACCGGGTGCGCCCGGGCGAGCTGGTCGGCGTCTGCCTGGACCACTCGGTGGCGCTGGTCGCCGTCGCGGTGGCGGCGGCCCGGCTGGGCGCCGGCTACCTGCCGCTCGGCCCGCGCCCGGGTGAGCGCCGCCTCCAGGCGGTGGCGGGGAACCTGCGGCTGGGCTGCCTGATAGGCGCAACCGAGCTGCTGCCGCCCTCCCACCGGACCGGTACGGCGGAGCAGTTGGTGCTGCCGCTGCCCGCCGAGGGCGCGGACGCCTCCGCCACCGTGGTCGCGGCCTTCGCCCCGGCGGCCGAGGGCGCCGTGGGCGCGCCGGCCGGGACCTTCTACTCGGTGCTGACCTCCGGTTCGACCGGCACCCCGAAGGCGGTGGCCGTCGGCGAGGAGTCGCTCGGCGCGCTGCTGCACTGGTACCGCGAGCTGACCGGTCTCGGCCCCGGTGACCGGCACAGCCTCATGATCGGGGTCGCCTTCGACCCTCACCTGATGGAGCTGTGGGCGGCGCTGACCTCCGGTGCCGCACTGAGCGTGGCTCCCGAGGAGGTGCGCTGGGACCCGGGCGCGCTCACCGACTGGTGGCACCGGGCCGGGATCACGGTGTGCGTGCTGCCGACCCCGCTGGCCGAGCCGGTGCTCGACCTGCCGTGGCGCGATGACCTGACGCTTCGTCATCTCATCGTCGGCGGAGACCGGTTGCGCCGCTACCCCGGACCCGGGGTCACCGCGCACCTGCACAACGCCTACGGCCCGGCCGAGGCCACGGTGGCGACCACCGTGCACACCATGGCGCCCGGTGCGGCCCCGGACGGCGCGGACACCCCGCCGATCGGCCGCCCGCTGCCCGGGGTCTTCGTCGCCGTCACGGACGAGGACGGACACCCGGTACCCCGCGGCACCCCCGGTGAACTGCGCATCGGCGGGCGCTGCCTGGCGCTCGGCTACCTCGACGAGGAGCTCACCTCCCGGCGCTTCGTCGCCGCGCCGCAGGACGCCCCGGGGGTCGACCGGGTCTACCGCACCGGCGACCGCGTGCTGATGCGGCCCGACGGGGTCCTGGAGTTCCAGGGCCGACTGGACGACCAGGTGAAGGTCAGCGGGGTGCGGATCGAGCCCGCCGAGGTCGAGGCGGCCTTCGAGCGCGATCCGCGGGTGCGGCGCGCCGCCGTGGCCGCCCGGGCGGGCGCGGCGGGCGGGGTGCAGCTGGTCGCCTTCGTCCAGCCCGCCGAGCCCGCCCTGCGCGCGGGCGCCGAGCTGCTGCCGCAGGTGCGGGAGTGGCTGCCCGAGCAGGCCGTACCCACACTGGTCCGACTGGTCGACACCTTCCCGCTGGACGTCAACGGCAAGGTGGACCGGGCCGTGCTGCTCGCCGCCGAACCCGACACCGCCGACTCCCCGGAGGCCGAGGCCGCCTCGCCCACCGAGCACACCGTGTTGCGGCTGACCCGCGAGCTGCTCGGCCGGCCCGAGCTCGGTCCGCTCGACAACTTCACCGAAGCGGGCGGCAATTCGCTGATCGCCGCCCGCCTGCTGGTCGCGCTGGAGCAGGAGTGCGGCGTACGGCTGCGCGCTCCGCAGCTGCTGCGCCAGCCCGATCTGCGCCGGCTCGCGGAGCTGGTCGAGGCCCGGCGCCCGAGCGCCGTCGCCGCCTCCTGACCGCACGTCGCACCAGGGTGCCCCGGCCACACCCCCGGGGCACCCGGAAGGGAACCACCTTGACCTCCCCCGTACCCGGCGGCGTCCCCGGCCTGATCGCCCGGCACGCCGAGCTGCACCCGGACGCACTGGCCGTCTCCGACGGCACGACCGTCCTGACGTACCGTCAACTAGTTCTCGCCGCAGGACAACTCTCCGCCGATCTCGGCGCGCACGGGGTGGGCCCCGGCAGCGCGATCGGCCTGCTCGCCGCCCGCTCCACCCGCCTGGTCGTGGCCCAGCTCGCCGTCTGGTGGGCGGGCGCGCACGCCGTGCCGCTCGACCCGGCGTATCCGCGCCCGCGCACCGCCGCGATGCTGGAGGACGCCGGGGTCCGCTTCACGCTCGGCGACAAGGCCCTGCTGGCCGGGGCCGGACTGCCGGACGAGCACACCCTGGCCCTGGAGCTCCCGGACACCGGACTCCAGGACGAGACCGCCGTCACCCCGCCGCACCCCGCCCTGGACGACCCCGGGGCGATCGCCCTGGTGATGTACACCTCCGGGTCCACCGGCCGCCCCAAGGGCGTGGAGATCCCGCACCGCGCGATCACCGACCTGGTGACGGCAGCGGACGGGATCGCGCTGGGCCCGGACGACCGGGTGCTGTTCCACTCCTCCACCAGCTTCGACGCCTCGACCTTCGAGATCTGGGCACCGCTGGCGCGCGGCGCCGCCGTGATGGTCTCCCCCGCCGAGCGCCCGACCGCCGAGGAACTGGCCCGCGACATCGAGCGGTTCGGCGTCACCACGGCCTTCCTGACCACCGCGCTCTGCCACGAGCTGGCCGTCCGGCAGTCCCGGATCTTCGGTGTACTGCGCACCCTGGTCGCCGGCGGCGAGGCGATGTCCGCGCAGCACGCCGCCGCCGTGCTGCGGGCCTTCCCGTGGCTGCGGCTGGTGAACGGCTACGGGCCGACCGAGGCCACCACCTTCACCACCCTGCACCGGGTCAGCCCGGCCGACTGCGCCGACCGGCTGCCGATCGGACGGCCGTTCGGCGGCGCAACCACCGCCGTGCTTGACGACCAGCTGCGCCCCGTACTCCCGGGCGTTCAGGGCGAGTTGTGGATCGGTGGCGCCCGGCTCGCGCTGGGCTACCGGGGGCAGCCCGAGCTGACCGCCGACCGGTTCCGGGAGATCCCCGGCCATGGCCTGATGTACCGCAGCGGCGATCTGGCCTCGACCCGCCCCGACGGCGTCCTGGACTTCCACGGACGGGCCGACGACCAGGTCAAGGTACGCGGCTTCCGGATCGAGCCGGGCGAGGTCGAGCACGCCCTGCGGCTGCTCCCCGAGGTCGCGCAGGCGGCGGTCGTGGTACGCGGGGCCGGGCAGCCGGACACCGCGCTCACCGCCTGCGTGGTCCCCGCCGAGGGCTGCCTGCCGACCGCGGACGGCCTGCGCGCCCGGCTGGCGGACCGGCTTCCCGAGCACCTGGTCCCCACCGCCTGGACCTTCCTGGACGCCCTGCCGCTCACCGGCGCCGGCAAGATCGACCGCCGTGCCCTGGCCGAGACCGGACCGGCCGCCGCCGAACAGGCCCCGGCCGCCGAGCTGACCCCGCTGCAGCAGGCCGTCGCCGAGGCCTGGTCCCGCTCGCTCGGCCACCAGGTCGCCCGGCCGGACGCCGACTTCCTCGGCGAGGGTGGGCACTCGCTGATGGCCATGTGGGTGGTCGACGACCTCCGCGAGGACCTGGGCGTGGAGCTGACGCTGGCCGAGTTCTTCGCCCACCCCACCGTGGCCGACCAGGCGGCCCTGGTCGAGCGTGCCCTGCTCGCCGCCCACGCCGCCCCGCGTCCGGAGGGCACCCGATGACCCACACCGACCAGGCCCAGGCCGCCCTTCTGCGGCTGGCCAGGCAGCGGGCGGGCGGCACCCGTCCCGAGCCCATCCCCCGCAGCGGCGGAAGCGGCCCGGCGCCGCTCTCGCACGCCCAGCGGCGGATGTGGCTGATGGACCGCCTCGGCCAGGGCGGCGCGCTCTACAACGTCCCGTTGGCCACCCGGTTGCACGGCCCGCTCGACCTCGGGGCGCTCGCCGACGCGCTCACCGCCCTGACTGCCCGTCACCAGATCCTGCGCACCCGCTACGGACGCAGCGGCGACGAGCCCTACCAGGAGCCGCTGCCCACCGCGCCGGTGCCCGTCCCCGTGGTACCGGCCGCGCCGGAGGAGGCCCCCGCCCTGCTGAGCGCCGAGGCGGGCCGCCCCTTCGACCTGGCCACCGGTCCGGTGCTGCGCGCCCTGGCCCTGCGGCACGCCCCGGACGACCACACCCTGCTCCTCACCCTGCACCACATCGCCGTGGACGGCGGCTCGCTGCCCGCCCTCACCGCCGAACTCGCCGCACTGTACTCGGCGGCACTCGACCGGAAACCCGCCGAGCTGCCCGAACCCCCGCTCCAGTACGCCGACTTCGCCCGCTGGGAGCACTCCCGCGCGGACCCGCTCGCCGCCGAGGTGGACGCCTGGGCCGACCGCCTGGCCGAGGCGCGCCCGGTGCCGCTACCCCGCCGCGCCCACGGCGGGCCGCGGACGCGGACCGCGGGACTGCACACCGAGCCGCTGCCCGCCGAGACCCTGGCCGGGCTGCGCCGGCTCGGCCGCGAGCAGGGCGCCACCCTGTTCGCCGTAGTGCTGGCGGCAGCCTTCGCCACCCTGCACCGCGCCACCGGCCAGAGCGACCTCACCCTGGGCTGCGTCAGCGGCCACCGCTCCCGGCCCGAGCTGCGCCGGCTGATCGGCCTGTGTGTCAACACCCTGCCGGTGCGGACCGACCTCGGCGGCGACCCAGCCTTCACCGAGGTGCTCGACCGGGTCCACACCGCACTGCTCACCGCGCAGCAGCACCACCAGGTCCCGTTCGATCTGGTGGTCGAGCGCCTGGGCGCGGCGGCCCGGGGCGCGGACGGCACCGCGCTGCTCTCGGTCACCTGCGACGTGGTCCGGCCGCCGGACCCGCTGCGGCTGCCCGGCCTGGCGGCCGAGGCGCTGGAGGTCGACCTCGGGTTGGCCAAGTTCGACCTCGGGCTGTTCGTCGAGGAGGGCCCGCAGCCGCGCTGCCTGGTGCAGTACGACACCGATGTGCTCGGCGAGCCGGCCGCCCGGCAGCTGCTCACCGCGTTCGGCGCGCTGCTGGCGGCGGTGGCCGAGGACGGCGGCCGGCGGCTCGCGCTGCTGCCCGGGGAACCACTGCTCACCCCGGCCCATCCGGCCGAGACCGCGCTGCTCGCCGAACCCCGCGTCGCCGAGGCCCTGGTGGTGGAGCGCGACGGCCTGCCCCCGCTGGCGTACGCGGTGGTCTCCGGAGCCGGTGCGCCCGGTGGAACCGAGCTGCGGATGCGGCTGCGCTCCCGGCTGGCGGCCGGAGACGTCCCGGCCGCCGTCACCCTGCTGGACGCGCTGCCCCGCCGGGCCGACGGCACGGTCGACCCCGGGCGCCTTCCGGGCGCCAGCGGCACCCCGGCCGGACCGGGCAGGCTGGAGACCGTCCGCACCGCCTTCGGCGAGCTGCTCGGCTCCCGCCCCGACCCCGAGGCCGACTTCTTCGTGCTGGGCGGTCACTCCCTGGTCGCCGTCCAGCTCGCCGAGCGGCTGCGCGGGCGCACCGGACTGCCGCTCACCGGTCTGGACGTCCTGGAGCAGCGCACCCCGCGTGCCGTGGCGGCCCTGCTCGACGTTCGGGAGGCCGACCGGCGCGCGGCCGCGTCCCGGCAGCCGGGCCGCCCGGCACGCGGCGTGGTCCGCGAGGGCACGGTGCTGCTCACCGGTGGGACGGGCGGTGTCGGCGCCGCCCTGCTGCAGGAGCTGATGGCGCAGGGCCGCCCGGTGCGCGCGCTGGCCAGGCCGGAGTCGGCCCACCTGGTGGCGCTGGACGGGGTCGAGGTGGTGGAGGGCGACCTCGCCGACCTCGACAGCCTGCGAGCCGCGGTGAGGGGGGTCGACGCGGTCATCCACGCGGCCTGCACCTTCACCTCGCCCGAGGTGGACGTCGCGGCCATGCGCGCCATGGTGGACTCCTGGCGGGGCGGCAGCTTCGTCTTCGTCAGCAGCATCGACGCCTACGGCCGTCCGGCCGGTGCCGAGGTCACCGAGGGGGCACCGGCCGAACTGCCCGTGTCTCCTTACGGGCAGGGCAAGTTGGACTGCGAGCGGATCCTGCTGGAGGCCGCCGGTACACAGGGGCGCGGCGCCGCTTCGGTGGTCCGCTCCCCGATCGTCTGGGGTCCGCACCGACGGCTGCGCGACCAGCTGCGCTGGGGTTCGACCGGGGCGCTCTTCCAGGCCGCGCAGGCCGGGCAGCCGTTGCTGCTTCCCGACCCCGCGGTGTACGGCGCCTCCTGGTACGGCGCCTGCTGGGTCCACTCCGCCGCCCTGGCCCGGGCGGTGATCGGCTGTGCCGACGGCACCGGCCGGGCGGACGGGCAGGTGGTCAATGCCGTCTCCGGACATGTCTCCTGGGTCGAACTGGCCGGGGAACTGGCCCGGTTGCTCGGCTCGTCCAGCGCCGTCGAGCTGCGCTCACACACCGACCCCGAGGCCGACGCCGAACTGCTGCGCCCCTGGCGGTACCGCGCCGACGCACTGGCGGGGCTGCTCCGCGCCGAGCCGGGCGAGGACTGGCGGAGCGTGCTGGCCCTGATGGTCCGCTAGCGCTCCGGCCGTCCGGATTCCGATTCCGGGCCGATGCGTGGTCCCGGTCCGTTCCGGGGCCACGCGCCGACTCGAAGGGGCTGCGGGTGCGGGGACGTCCCATGACTCCCCCCGCAGCCGCGGCCCCGACGCACTATCCGGCCGCCAGCCTGCTCACGACCACCCGGCCGCCGTCACCGTACGGCAGCGCCTCGCTCGCCTGCTCGTAGTCGCCGGCCGCGAACCTGACCCGCGTGCCCCGGTAGGCCGCGGGCACGGGGACGGTCTTCCTGACCGCGTTCCCCGCGCCCACCCGGGCGGTGAAGGTGAGTGTGCCGTTGCCGTTGTCGGCGAGCGTGTAGCTGAAGGCGGTGTCGAGCCCGACCCCGGTGAGCAGTTGGTGGACGGTGGACCGGTCGGCGGCGTCCTTGACGGTGACCCGGACGACGCCGTCGTCGTAGTGCAGCATCACCAGCGGGACGGAGCCGTCCTCGCCCGCCCCGTGGATCTGGCCGACGATCACGTCACGGGTGGAGCCGGGCACCTGGCCGATCCGCACGGTCGCGGCGAGCGTCCGCTTCCTCGTCCCGACGGTCCAACTGTCGCGCCCGACCAGCTCGGTGCGCGGGTGCCGGGACGAGGCGGTGGTCGCACCTACCGACGGCGCCCAGAAGTTGAGGCTGCCGTCCGGCTCCCTGGTCAGGTAGGGGGACGCGGGAGCGGCGGGGCGCAGGATCGCGGCATGGTCGCCCGAGGTCCCGCCGGCGGCGTCGACCGGCAGGATCAGGTCCCAGCCGTCCAGCGGGACCGCCGCGGCTGCTCCCGCCGATCGCTCGCCCGCGCTCACGGCGGCGGCAGCGGACGTGGTGCACACCGTGAGCGCTCCGACGAGGACGAGCGCACCGGTCGTCCGCAGCCTGCGGGACGCGCGGCGAGCGGCCCGGCCGGCGCTCGTGGACGGCTTCGGGTCTGGGAAGTGGTCGGACGGCATCAGGCGTTCCCTTCGGCACGGAGGAGCATCGGAGCCGAGCGCCGGACACCGACACGGAGAGCTGCGGAAACGCCGGCCGAGCCATCGCCACGTACCGCACCCGGCCAACCGCCATGGCGGCTGCCCTGGTTGTCCATGAGAGCCCGCCGTTCCGCCTTGACCTCCCCAGCCGTCCAGCACCCGCCCGCGTCAGCCGAGGACGTCGCCTCGGGCCGGCGGTCCCGCATGCCTACCCAGCTCTGCTGTCGCGAACACGTCACTCCGAACGCCGCCATCGCCCACCCCACTCCGATCCGCCCGCCCGCTCCCGGGCCGTCCGCCCGGACCCCGGAGACGATCGCCGAAGCCGGCCCGGGTCACCCGACGTACGTGGGGGCCGGCGACCAGGTCGGTGGCAGCCGGGTCAGCGGGTCGCCCGTCACCCGCAGCGGGTACCGGGACTGCCACCACCGCTCCTCCTCCGCCCCCTCCGGCGCACCCGGCACACCCGGCGCACCCGGCGAGCCGATCGGCGCCGTGGCGGCCCGGAACCGGTCGTCCAGGGCGTCGAGCTCGGGCTGACAGAGCCGGCGGACCCGCTCGGTCAGGATCGGCCAGGCGTCATGGAGCCAGTCGCGGTCCACGACGTCCTGCTCGAAGTCCCAGGCCCACACGGCATCCAGGCCCTCCTCGACATCCACGACGAGGTCCGCCCACGCCCCCAACCGAGCGCTCAGCGTCAGAACATGCGGGTAGCGATCGGACAGCTCCCGTACGGCCCGATGCACCGACACGTGATCTTCGGCGTTCAGCGATTCGCTCTCCATGGCCGGCAGCCTCGCAGCCGCCTCCCCTTCGGCGGTCCCCCGCCGGCTTAACTCCGGATGACCGCTCGGTAACGTTTGGTCACTCACCACTGGCAATTTCCTCACGAGACACCGGATCCTCCGCCCGATCGCCGGGAGGGCGGGGCCGCAGGCCGCCGAACGGACCGCCCTGGAAGCAGCCGCAACCGCCCCGGCCCTCATCCGGGCCGACCGTACGCACACCGAGCCCGACGGGACCGCTCCGGCCGTTCGCACACCGGAAGCAGCGCGACCGCTCCGGCGCACCCCTGGCCCATCCGGGCGACTGGGACTCCCGGCGGCGCGTGATCTTGCCATCGTTCGGATACAACCTGCAGGTTCCGGCCACCCGCCGGGAACGTCCTCGGCGCAACCGCCCCGGCGGCCCCGGAGGAGATCTCCCAGCACTCCCGCACCGCACAACCACATCCATCCGAAGGGGATTCGAATGTCCGAGCAGCACACACTGCTGGAAGGAAGCAAGCGGCCCGCCAAGGGCGACGCGACACGCGTACGGGATGCCGACGCCCAGGCGCCGGTCTCGGTGACCCTCTCCCTACGTGGACCGGCGACCGGTGCCGACATGGATCAGCGGCGGGCGGACGCCGAGAAGACGAAGACCGTCCTGGAGCGCTACGGCCTCAAGGTCGACAGGACCAAGCTGGAGCCGGGCAGCATCGAGGTGAGCGGCCCGGTGGCGGCCATGAACGCCGCCTTCCAGGCGAACCTGGGGATCTACCACAGCACCGAGCAGGGGGAGTTCCGCGGCCGCGAGGGTGCGGTGAGGATTCCGGCCGAGCTGGAGGGCATCGTGACCGGTGTCTTCGGGCTCGACCAGCGGCGGGTGGCCCGGCGTGCAGCGGCTCCCGGGTCCGGGGCCATGGGATCCCTCACACCGGCCGACCTCGAGAAGCGCTACACCTTCCCGCAGGGCGACGGGCAGGGCCAGAAGATCGGCATCGCCGAGTTCGGCGGCGGCTACTTCGCCGACGACCTGCACGCCTTCTGCACGCAGCACGGGGTGGAGACGGCGCAGGTCGCCGTGGTGCCCCTGGGCTACACCCCGCCGCTCTCCATCGAGGAACTCCGGCAGCTGCCGCCCCAGGACCAGCTCGACGCCTCCGAGGCCACCCCCGAAGTCATGATGGACGTGCAGATCGTCGCCGGGCTCTGTCCGAGGGCGACGATCTCGCTCTACTTCGCACCGTTCGACCAGAAGGGCTGGATCGACCTGCTCGACCAGACCATCCAGGACAAGCCGGTGACGCTGTCGGTCAGCTGGGGCCTCGCCGAGGACGCCCCCGACTGGTCGCAGGCCGCGCTCACCGAGATCGACAAGCGGCTCCAGGCCGCGGCGACCCTGGGCATCACCGTCTGTGTCGCCTCCGGTGACGACGGAGCCGGTGACCAGGTCGCGGACGGCGCCTTCCACGTCGACTTCCCCGCGGCCAGTCCGTCCGTGCTCAGTGTGGGCGGCACCATGATCAACGGATCCGGCGAGGAGCAGGCCTGGTGGGAGTCGCCCGGTCACCGGACCAGGAAGGGCGGCGGGGCGAGCGGTGGCGGTGTGAGCATCCTCTTCGACCGGCCTGATTGGCAGGACGTGCAGGTGAGGTCCCTGAACAAGCACAGCAGGGACGGGCGGGTGGTACCGGATGTCGCCGCGCTGGCCGGTTCGCCGCTCTACGATCTGACGCTCGTGGGCCGGCCCTCGCCCAACGGCGGCACCAGCGCCTCCACCCCCCTGTGGGCGGCCCTCATCGCCCGCATCAACGCCCTCCTGCCGGACGGCAAGCGCCAGCGCTTCCTGACCCCGCTGCTCTACCAGCACGGCACCAACGGTCAGCGGCTCGGACAGACCGCCTGCCAGGACATCAAGGTCGGCCACGACAACGGCTCTCATCCGCCGGCGGTGGGCTACCCGGTCCTGGCCGGGTACGACGCCGTCACCGGCTGGGGCGTACCCGTCGGCACGGCGCTGCTGGACGCACTGCGCTAGTACGCCGTCGCCGTACCGGTCCCGTCGCCTGACGGCCGGTCCCGGGTCCCGGCCGGGTGATCCTCCGGCGGCCGGGCCCTGGCGGCAGGTCTCCTGACAGCTCGCGGGGTGCGCATCCGTACGAGCGGCGGGAGGCCTGCCGCCGCCGTGCGCGCCCGCCCTTCGCGACTCCGGCCCCAGGTGCCCGCATCCCAGCCGACCGGTACGCAGCACTAACGCCCCAGCACCGCACCGCCGTTGAGGCCGATGACCTGACCGGTGAGGTAGCCCGCCGCAGGGGAGGCCAGGTAGCGGACGGCCGCAGCGACGTCATCAGGGGTGCCGGCCCGGCCGACCAGGGTGTCGGCCACCTTCGCGGCGTGGAACTCGGGGGTCCACCGCTCACCGAAGATCTCGGTGTCGGCGACGTAGCCGGGCGCGAGCACGTTCACCGTGATCCCGTCGGGGCCGAGCTGGCGCGCGAGGCCGAAGGCCCAGCCGTGCAGGGCCGCCTTCGCTGCCGCGTACGAGCCCGCCGAGTGCGGTCCGGCACCGCCGCGCTGGGCCGCCGCCGAACTGATCACGATCAGCCGGCCGTCGGGGCGGCGCAGCCGGTCCAGCAGGGCGGTGGTCAGCAGCACCGCCGTCAGCAGGTTGGTGTCCAGGTCCCGCCGCCAGGCGTCGGCCAGCGCGGCCAGCGAGTCGTCCGCGGGCTCGGTGATCACCGCACCGGCGTTGTTCACCAGGACGTCGACCGGGCCCAGCTCCGCTATCGATTCGGCCGCCGCCGAGACCTGGTGAGAGTCCGTCAGATCGGCCTTCAGCGGCACGACCCTCGCTGCTCCGACCGCCCGGTCGATCTCCTCCCGGGCGCGCTCCAGCACCTCCGCCCGCCGGCCGACGATGACCACCCGGCAGCCGTCCGCCGCGAGTTCCCGGGAGATGGCCTTGCCGATGCCCGTACCGCCACCCGACACCACCGCAAGCCGTTCCAGCACGGTCCCCCCTATGGCCCGTCCACTGCGCGATCTTCGTCAGCAGCCTAACGTCCCGGACCTATGGCCCATCCACTGCGCGATCTTCGTCAGCAGCCTAACGTCCCGGCCCGCCGGCCGGCCGAAGCGGGTCCGGGCCGCGCGGCCGGCCCACGCGGGGAGCCGTCCGGAGCCGTCAGACCGGTCGGCGGCCCCACGCGGTGATCAGCGGGGCGGTGGTGACGTCCAGCCCGTCCCCCTGCAGGTTGGCCAGATGGGTGTCGATCTCGTGCTCCTCGACGAGGCACTGCTCGATCAGCTGGCCGCGGATCTGGCGGACCGTCGCCGCCTCCAGTTCCCGGCCGACCGGCGAGGTGACCGGGAAGTAGCCCTCCGCCTGCACGTCCACCAGGCCCGCCTCCCGCAGCACCCTGGGCAGGGTGCGGCCGTAGCCGAGGTCCACGCCACGCTGGGCGAGCAGGGTGCGGAAGGCCGCCCGGATCCGGTTGGCCAGTTCTTCGGCCGGACCGCGCTGGTCCGGGCAGGCGAGCGGCTGGAGGGCCGGGTCGGCGTCCTCGATCACCAGCCAGCCGCCAGGACGCAGCGCCCCGACCAGCCGCCGCAGCACCTCCGCCCGGTCGGCGAGGTGCACCAACACCAGACGGGCGTGCACCAGGTCGAACGGCCCGGCGGGCGGCGCGTCCCGGACCACGTCGTGCCTGACCACCTCGACCTGCGCAGGGAGCGGCTCCGACAGCCAGGAGGTGTCGAGGTCGGTGGCCAGCACCCGCCCGGCCGGCCCGACCCGCCGGGCGAGCCCGGCCGGGACACCGGGGCCGCCGGCGCCGACCTCCCAGCAGCGCCACCCCTCGGTCAGCCCGATCCGGTCCAGGTGGTCGAAGGTCCAGCCGTCGAAGATCTCGGCCAGCGCCTCGAACCGCCTGCCGGCCTCACGCTGCCGGTTGTCGAGAAGGTATCCGGATTCCGTCGTCCTGCCGTCGATTGCCATACCGTCATCCTGCCGCACGCCGCGCCGGCGCCCCTCGGCGGCCCCGGCGGTCGGCCCCGCCGGTCAGCTCTTCGCGGCCCCGGGGAGGGCATGCCGGCGGGCCGGGCCCACCGTGGCCGGCGGGGCCACGGCCGCCCCGGCAACATGAGCCCGAACCTGTCCGGGAGGGGCTCGCTCAACTGCTCTCCCGTTCAAGGACCACCAGCGTCCCCGAGCTCCCGGGGCGGACGGCGTGCACCGCACCCCGCCGGCACCGGGTACAGCTCTCCGGCACCGACCGACACCACGATCTGCTCCACCTCCAGTTCGAGCCGGCCGTCCAGCACCAGCAGCGCCTCGGCGTCCTCGTGCCGCTCCGGTTCCAGCGGCAGCTCGCTCATCCGCAGCAACTACAACCGAGTGCCGGGCCGGAGCCCGCTGGACTCCCGGCAGCCGATGGGGAGTTCACGCGGCGGCGGCATATGGTTGCATGTGGACCACGGCGGCCCCACCCACGGCTGTGTCAGCCTGGCCCAGCCCGACCTGGTGACACTGCTCAAGGCGCTCGATCCGGCCGCCCGCCCGGCGATCGTCATGGGCCCGCGCGACCACCTGGTCCGCTGAACTCCTCCCGGGACGCGACTGTCCCCTGTCCCGCACGCCGGTCCGGACGGCAAGATGGCGGTCGTGGACGGCCGCTGCCGTTCCGTCAGGCCCCCCGGGAGAGGAGCGCGCACGGTGGCAATCGAGTCCGAGTCGGCGGTCAGGGTCGAGCAGACGGGTCAGGTCTGGACGGTGATCCTGTCCCGGCCCGCCGCACGCAACGCGGTGGACGGCGCCACCGCGGACCTGCTGACCGCCGCCTTCGAGGACTTCGAGGCCGATGACACCGCCTCGGTCGCGGTGCTGTGGGGCGAGGGCGGAACCTTCTGCGCCGGAGCGGACCTCAAGGCCGTCGGCACGGAGCGCGCCAACCGCCTCTCCCCCGACGGCCCCGGGCCGATGGGCCCGACCAGGATGCGCCTGAGCAAGCCGGTGATCGCGGCCATCGCGGGACACGCCGTCGCCGGGGGCCTGGAGCTCGCCCTCTGGTGCGACCTCCGGGTCGCGGCCGAGGACGCGGTCTTCGGGGTGTTCTGCCGCCGCTGGGGCGTACCCCTGATCGACGGCGGCACGGTACGGCTGCCCCGGCTGATCGGCACCGGCCGGGCCATGGACCTGATCCTCACCGGCCGCCCGGTCGACGCCGCCGAGGCCCACCGGATCGGCCTGGCCGACCGGATCGTCCCCATCGGTGAGGAGCGCGCCGCCGCCGAGGCACTGGCCGCCGAGCTCGCCCGCTTCCCCCAGACCTGCCTGCGCCACGACCGCCTGTCCCTGCTCGAACAGGGCGGCCTCACCGAGACCGGGGCCATCGCCAACGAATGGCAGCACGGCCTGGTCTCGCTGGCCGCCGACACCGCCGCCGGAGCAGCCCGCTTCACCGCCGGTGCCGGACGCCACGGCTCCTTCGAACACCATCGCGACTGAGCCCCGGGCCTCCGCCGACACCTCCGTGAACCGGCAACCGCGCACTCCGCCGGCTTCAACCTCTCTGGAACAGTGGCAACATGAACGACCACGTGCTCGTCATCGGCAGCCTCAACATGGACCTCACCGTACGGGTCCCTCGACTTCCGGCTCCCGGCGAAACCGTCTCCGGGCAGGACGCCGTCCGCGGCGCCGGCGGGAAGGGGGCCAACCAGGCCGTGGCGGCGGCCCGACTCGGTGGCCGGGTCCGCCTGGTCGGACTCCTCGGTGACGACGAGTTCGGCGCGGCACTCCGGGCCGGCCTGCGCACGGAGGGCGTCGACGACACCGCGGTGGGCACCCTGCCCGGCACCGCCACCGGCCTGGCCCTGATCGTCGTCCAGGAGGACGGGGAGAACTCCATCACGCTCGCCCCCGGTGCCAACCGCCACCTCGACCAAGCAGCCCTCGTCCGGCTGACCGGCGGCGACCCGGCCCGCCTCGTGACCGGGACCGACGTCCTCCTGCTCCAGCTGGAGGTACCGGTGGCCACCGCACTCGCCGCCGCCCGCGCGGCCCGCACGGCCAAAGTCCGCACCGTCCTCAACGCCGCCCCGATGCCGCCGTTCGACGACCAGCTCCGCCAACTCCTCGCCCACACCGATGTCCTGGTCCTCAACCGGACCGAAGCCACCGACCTCCTCACCGCCGCGGGCCTGATCGCCACCGCTCCACCGACCGGGGCCTGGCCCCGACTCGCCGCCGCACTGCGTCAACTCGGCCCCGACCTGGTCGTCATCACCCTCGGCGCCGACGGCGCCGTCGCGGCGACCGCCGACGGCCACCTCTCGCATCCGGGCTACCCGGTCGACGTCGTCGACACCGTCGGCGCCGGCGACGCCTTCTCCGCCGCCCTCACTCTCGCCCTCGCCGCCCATACCCCGCTCACCACCGCCCTGCGGCACGCCTGCGCCGCCGGTTCCCTGGCCACCACCCGCCCTGGCGCCCAGACCTCCCTCCCCACCCGCACCGAGGTGGCCCTCCTCGCCGCATCCACACCGGACTGACCTCACGATCACACGCCACCCACCGGTCCCCGGGCAGATCGAGCCGCGTGCGGGCCGGCCGCTGGTCCGGTAGACGTATCGGTGATCCGCCTGCGAGACCCGGGAGCCCCCGATGCCCGTACCGACAACCATTCCCCTGCGCTGCCTGGTCACCGGTGCCACCGGCTACCTCGGCGGGCGGCTGGTGCCCGAACTGCTGGCCGCCGGGTACACCGTGCGCTGTCTGGTCCGCGACCCCGGCAGGCTGCGCGACCACCCCTGGCGGGCCCAGGTCGAGACCGCCACCGGGGATGTCACCCGTCCCGACACCCTGGCGGGCGCCTTCGAAGGCGTGGACCTCGCCTACTACCTGGTCCACTCGCTCGGCACCGGGCCGGGATTCGAGGCCCGCGACCGCGCGGCGGCCCAGGCGTTCGGTGCGGCAGCCGAGCGGGCCGGGGTACGGAGGATCGTCTATCTCGGCGGCCTCCAGCCCTCGGACGTGCCCGCCGAACGGCTCTCACCGCACCTGCGCTCCCGCGCCGAAGTCGGCCGGATCCTGCGGGAGAGCGGGGTTCCGACCGCCGAACTGCGGGCGGCGGTGATCATCGGTTCGGGCTCGGCCTCCTTCGAGATGCTCCGCTACCTGACCGAGCGGCTCCCGGTGATGGTCACCCCGAGCTGGGTGGACACCCGGATCCAGCCGATCGCGGTCCGGGACGTGCTGCGCCTGCTGACCGGCGCCGCCCGGCTGCCGGGGGACGTCAACCGGACGTTCGACATCGGTGGGCCCGAGATCCTGACCTACCGACAGATGATGGACCGGTACGCCCGGGTGGCCGGGCTGCGCCGCCGGGTGATCGTACCGGTTCCGGTGCTCACTCCCCGGCTGTCCAGCCACTGGGTGGGCCTGGTGACGCCGGTGCCGGGATCGCTGGCCCGGCCGCTGGTGGAGTCACTGCGGCATGAGGTGGTCTGCACCGAGCACGACCTCGCCCGGTACCTGCCCGACCCACCGGGCGCCCCGATCGGCTTCGACGAGTCCGTCCGGCTCGCGCTCAAGCGGATCAGGGACGCCGAGGTGGCCACCCGCTGGTCCTCCGCGTCCCTGCCCGGCGCTCCCAGCGACCCGCTGCCCACCGACCCCGACTGGGCCGGCGGCAGCCTGTACCAGGACATCCGGGAGCGACCGGTCGCCGCCTCCCCGGCGGCGCTGTGGCGGGTGGTCGAGGGCATCGGCGGCGAGAACGGCTGGTACTCCTTCCCACTCGGCTGGGCCGCGCGCGGCCTGCTGGACCGGCTGGTCGGCGGGGTCGGCCTGCGGCGCGGCCGCCGCGACCCGGACCGGCTCCGGGTGGGCGACTCACTGGACTTCTGGCGGGTGGAGGAGATCGAGCCGGGCCGGCTCCTGCGGCTGCGCGCGGAAATGCGACTGCCCGGCCTGGCCTGGCTGGAGCTGTCCGTCGGCCCGTACGGCGACGGCGGCGCCCGCTACCGCCAACGGGCCCTGTTCCACCCGCACGGCCTGGCCGGCCACGCCTACTGGTGGGCGGTCGCCCCGTTCCACGCGGCCGTCTTCGGAGGCATGGCCCGCAACATCGCCCGCCGCGCCTGCGACTCGGCCCGAGCCCAGTCGCCGTCCGACCGGTCGCACCCTGGGCGATGAGGGCGGCGAGGGGTGCCGCACCCGGCAGAGCACGGCAGCCACGCCCGCCGGGCTCGGCGCGCCGCCACCGCCCCGGCCGCCGGAAACGACGCCTGCGCCACTCTCGCACCGCCCGGAGAACCGACGTCCGCAGGACGCGCGCCGACTGGCAATCCGTGCGCGGAGGGCGCTTTTCGGCCCGCGCTCTCGATATCTGCCGAAAAGCTACTGCCGATTCCGCTTATGAAGCGTTAGTAATGCATATGCAAACGGCAGTTCACGCTCACACAGGGAGTCATCACCCATGACGCGTCTTCGAGCCGGCCTGTTGGCCGTCGGTTTCGCCACCGCCACGTTCGCCCTGACCACATCCCCCGCCCAGGCCGCCCCCGGCGATGTCACCAACGTCTGCGCGAGCACGCTCACCCCGAGCGGATTCGTCGACGTCCAGTGGTGGACCAGCGCCGGCTGCGGCTCGACCACCTCACCGAACATGAAGCAGATCAAGCAGCTCACCGGCCTCCCGGTCGGCACCGTGGTGAACGCCTGCGCCTCGACCTACCCGCCGGCCGGCTGGGTCCAGGTGAGCACCTTCTTCAGCAGCGGCTGCGGCTACTCGCCCGTGCCCAGCTTCAACAACAACGCCTGGCAGCTCAAGCGCGTCTCCTGACCCCGGGCTGCCCGGTCCCACCGGACCGGGCAGCCGCCGTCCCAGCCAAGTCCGAATCGCTCGAATCCGGTCGGGTTCGGCGATCCAACCGGTCGACACCGGTCGCACCGCCTCCGCCGACGCGCCGCTCGCGGGCCGTCCCGGTCCCCGCCGATCGGGTGACCTCGCCGCCGGGGCTCGGACGCACGTGCGGTGCCGTGGTTCACGATCCCTAGAGGTCGGGCCACCCCGGAGGTCGGGATGCGGATTCTGCTCGTCGCGAGCGCGTTCAACAGTCTCAGCCAGCGTGTCTTCGCCGAACTGCGCGAGCGCGGGCACACCATGGCGGTCCATCTGGGGCCCGACCCGGAGGAGCTGCGCGCGGCCGTCCGCGCGCATGCCCCGGACCTGCTGCTGGCCCCGATGCTGAAGTCCGTCATCCCTCCCGACGTCTGGTCCGCCCACACCTGCTTGGTGGTCCACCCGGGTCCGCCCGGCGACCGGGGGCCTTCCGCGCTGGACTGGGCGATCCACGAGGGCGCGGAGCACTGGGGCGTGACGGTGCTCCAAGCGGACGAGGTGATGGACGGCGGCCCGGTCTGGACGAGCGCCCGCTGCCCGGTGCCGCCGGTGGGCAAGAGCGATCTGTACCGCAACGAGGTGGCCGACGCCGCGCTGGAGGCGGTACTGCTCGCCGTGGAGCGCTTCGCCTCCCGCACGTACGTCCCGCAACCGCAGTACGGCCGGGGCTGGCGGGTACCCGACCACACCCGCCCGTACTTCGACCAGTCCCTGCGCCGCGTCGACTGGGCGGCGGACCCGACCGCCACCGTGGTCCGCAAGCTGCGGGCGGCCCACTCGCAGCCCGGTGTGCTGGACGAACTGCTCGGCGGCGAATGGTATCTGCACGGCGGTCACCCGGAGGACGGGCTGCGCGGGGTGCCGGGTGAGCTGCTGGCCACCCGGGCCGGGGCGGTCTGCCGGGCCACGGTGGACGGCGCGGTGTGGATCCCCGAACTCCGGCCGCGCCGGCGCCCCGGCGGCCCGGCGACCTTCAAGCTCCCGGCCGTCCTGGCACTGGGCGGCCTCCTCCCCCGGCTGCCGGAGGTTCCGGCCCCGCCCACCCTGCCGCCCGGCCGCCGGACCTGGACCGACCTCGCCTACCGAGAGCAGGGCCCGGTCGGCTTTCTGCGCTTCTCCTTCCCCGGCGGGGCGATGAGCACCTCGCACTGCCGCCGCCTGCTGGACGCGTACCGCTCTGCCTGCGACCGTCCGACCTCGGTACTGGTCCTGGGCGGCGGGCGGGACTTCTTCTCCAACGGCATCCATCTGAACGTGATCGAGGCCGCCGCCGACCCCGCCGAGGAGTCCTGGCGGAACATCAACGCCATCGACGACCTGGTGGCGGCCGTGCTGACCACCACCGACCGCCTGGTGGTGGCCGCGCTCGGCGGCAACGCGGCGGCGGGCGGCGTGATGCTGGCCCTGGCGGCGGACGATGTCTGGTGCCGCGCCGGCGTGCTGCTCAACCCGCACTACCGCCTGATGGGTCTGTACGGCTCGGAGTACTGGACGTACACCCTGCCGCGCCGGGTCGGCGAGGCCGCCGCCCGTCGGCTCACCGAGCAGGCGCTGCCGGTGACCGCCGAGGCGGCTCTGCGGCTGGGCCTGGTGGACCGGGTGGTCCCGAGCACGCCGGGGGACTTCGGTGCCGCCGTCGGCGGCCTCGCCGTCTCGCTGGCCACTTCGGGGCGTCTGCAGGAGCGGATCGCCGCCAAGAAGGCCGCCCGGGAGCGCGACGAGGCGCGGCGGCCGCTGGCGGCCTACCGGGCGGCGGAGCTGGAGCGGATGCGCCGGAACTTCTTCGGGCCCGGCGAGCCGTACCACGCGCTGCGCTCGGCCTTCGTCCGCAAGCAGCCCGTCTCGGGTGCACCGCCCCAGCTGCGCTGACTCACCCGTCCGGACGCGACGGGGCGCGCGGGCGGCCGTCACCGGTTCGGCCCGCCCAGCGCTCGTACCGGCGGATCAGCTGCTAGTAAGTCAATGGGTCCGTTATGCCGGGCTCATCCCGTTTCCGAGGAGGCATCCTCATGGGTGCTACAGCAACGCCGGAGCGCACCGAAGCGCCCCCGGTGCACATTCTGTGGATCAACGCGGGCCTCAGCTGCGACGGTGACTCCGTCTCGCTGACCGCCGCGATGCAGCCGAGCATCGAGGAGATCGTCACCGGCGCCCTGCCCGGCCTGCCGAAGATCGAGGTGCACTGGCCGCTGATCGACTTCGAGTGCGGCCCCGCGCAGGGTGCCGACACCTTCATCGAGTGGTTCTTCAAGGCGGACCGCGGCGAGCTGGAGCCGTTCGTGCTGGTCGTCGAGGGGTCCATCCCGAACGAGTCGATCAAGAAGGAGGGCTACTGGTGCGGCTTCGGTGACGACCCCGCCACCGGGCAGCCCGTTACCACGAGCGAGTGGCTGGACCGGCTCGCGAACAAAGCCACGGCCGTGGTCGCGATCGGCACCTGCGCCACCTACGGCGGCATCCACGCGATGGCGGGGAACCCGACCGGGGCGATGGGCGTGCCCGACTACCTGGGCTGGAACTGGAAGTCCAAGGCCGGGCTGCCGATCGTCTGTGTCCCGGGCTGCCCGATCCAGCCGGACAACTTCGCCGAGACGCTGACCTACCTGCTCTACCAGCTGGCCGGCGCCGCACCGATGATCCCGCTGGACGACAAGCTGCGCCCCACCTGGCTGTTCGGCGCGACCGTACACGAGGGCTGCGACCGCGGCGGCTACTACGAGCAGGGTCAGTTCGCCACCGAGTACGGCTCACCGGAGTGCCTGGTGAAGCTCGGCTGCTGGGGTCCGGTGGTCAAGTGCAATGTTCCCAAACGCGGGTGGACCAACGGCATCGGCGGCTGCCCCAACGTCGGCGGCATCTGCATCGCCTGCACCATGCCGGGCTTCCCCGACAAGTTCATGCCGTTCATGGACGAGCCGCCCGGTAGCAAGGTGTCCGCCGGCGTGAGCAGCACCTACGGCGGCACGATCCGCTGGCTGCGCTCGATCACGGCCGCGACCGTGGACAAGGAGCCGAAGTGGCGCCGCACCGGCCGCAAGCTGACGACCGGCTACCGCGCGCCCTGGTGACAACCCGCGGCGCCGCACACGGGGTGACGTGTGCGGCGCCCTCTCCTGTTGGCAGAATCCGAAGGAAGGCACGACGAGGACGATGGCAGAGACGACGAGGACGGCCGGCGACGGCAGCGGCCTGGTGGAGATGTCCTGGGACCCGATCACCCGGATCGTGGGCAGCCTGGGCATCCACACGAAGATCGACTTCAAGCAGAAGCGGGTCGCCGAGTGCTACAGCACCTCGTCGGTCTTCCGCGGGTACAGCCTGTTCATGCGCGGCAAGGACCCGCGCGACGCGCACTTCATCACCAGCCGTATCTGCGGCATCTGCGGCGACAACCACGCGACCTGCTCGGTGTACACGCAGAACATGGCGTACGGGGTGAAGCCGCCGCACCTGGGCGAGTGGATCATCAACCTGGGCGAGTCAGCCGAGTACATGTTCGACCACAACATCTTCCAGGAGAACCTGGTCGGGGTCGACTACTGCGAGAAGATGGTCCGTGAGACCAATCCGGGCGTGCTGGAGCTCGCCGAGCGCACCGAGGCGCCGCACGCCGGCGACCACGGCTACCGGACCATCGCCGACATCATGCGCTCGCTCAACCCGATCGAGGGCGAGTTCTACCGCGAGGCGCTCCAGGTCAGCCGCTACACCCGGGAGATGTTCTGCCTGATGGAGGGTCGCCATGTGCACCCCTCCACGCTCTACGCCGGCGGGGTCGGCACGGTGGCCACCGTCCAGCTGTTCACCGACTACCTCACCCGGCTGACCCGCTACGTCGAGTTCATGAAGCGGGTGGTCCCGCTCCACGACGACCTCTTCGACTTCTTCTACCAGGCGCTGCCCGGCTACGAGGAGGTCGGCCGGCGCCGGGTCATGCTCGGCTGCTGGGGCGCGCTCAACGACCCCGACCACTGTGACTTCACCTACCGCAACATGACCGACTGGGGCCGGAAGATGTTCGTCACCCCGGGCATCATCGTCGACGGCAAGCTGGTCACCAACGACCTCACCGAGATCAACCTCGGCATCCGGATCCTGCTCGGCAGCTCCTACTACCAGGACTGGGAGGGCCAGGAGCAGTTCGTCACCCACGACCCGCTGGGCAACCCGATCGACCCCAGGCACCCGTGGAACCAGCACACCATCCCGGCGCCGCAGAAGCGGAACTTCGACGACAAGTACAGCTGGGTGATGTCGCCGCGCTGGTTCGACGGCAAGGAGTACCTGGCCCTGGACACCGGCGGCGGCCCGATCGCCCGGCTCTGGTCCACCGCCCTGTCCGGTCTGGTCGACATCGGCTACATCAAGGCCACCGGCCACAGCGTGCAGGTCAACCTGCCGCGCACCATGACCAAGCCGGAGGTCACCTTCGAGTGGAAGATCCCCAAGTGGAGCAACGCACTCGAACGCAACCGGGCGCGCACCTACTTCCAGGCCTACAGCGCCGCCGCCGCGCTGTACTTCACCGAGAAGGCGCTGGACGAGGTCCGCGCCGGACGCACCCAGACCTGGGAGAAGTTCGAGGTGCCGGACGAGAGCATCGGCTGCGGCTTCACCGAGGCGGTCCGCGGCGTGCTCTCGCACCACCTGGTGATCCGCGACGGCAAGATCGCCAACTACCACCCCTACCCGCCGACCCCGTGGAACGCCAGCGTGCGCGACAGCTTCGGCACCCCGGGACCGTACGAGGACGCGGTGCAGAACACCCCCATCTTCGAGGAGAACAGCCCCGAGAACTTCAAGGGCATCGACATCATGCGCGCCGTGCGCAGTTTCGACCCCTGTCTGCCCTGCGGGGTGCACATGTACCTGGGCGGCGGGCGCACGGTGCAGAAGATGCACGTCCCCACCGGCCTGAGCGGGCTTGGCGGATGAGCGCGGAGCTGACCGGGCTGCGGGTCAAGGAGGTGCTGGACTCGCTCACCGCGTCGGGGCAGGCGGAGGCCGGCGAGGTGCTGGTTCGCGAGCTGATGGCCTTCTACAGCGCCGGACTCGCCCGGCTGGTGGAGCTGCTACCACCCGGCGTGCTGACCCCGCTGCTGGACGACCGCCTGGTGGCCGGGCTGCTGGCGCTGCACGACCTGCACCCCGAGGACGTCACCGCCCGGATCGCCCGGGCGGTGGCCGACTTCGCGGTGGAGGTGGTCGGATTCGACCGCGACAGCGGTGTTCTGGCACTTCGCAAGGTCTCCGGCTGCGGCTGCGGCTCATCGGCGATGGAGGACGTCGAGAGCGCGCTCTCCTGCCACGCTCCCGAGGTGACCGCCGTGGAGCTGGAGCGGCCCCCGGCGCCGCTGCTGCAGATCGGCGCCCGCCCGCCCGCCGCGGCGGAGGTCCGGTGAACGCGCGTCCGATCTCCCGGCCGGGCTCGGCGCTGCTGCGCCGGCTGCGCGAGCCAGCGCCGCCGCAACCCGAGCGGTGCGGATTCTGCGGGGTCCGGCTCCCGTCCGGCCACCGGCATGTGGTGGACACCGACGACCGTGCCCTCGCCTGCACCTGCCCGGCCTGCGCCATGCTGTTCGAGACTCCCGGTGCCGCCGAGGGCCGCTACCGGAAGGTCCCCGACCGCTATCTCATGGACCCCGCACACGAGTTGGGCCGGTCCGACTGGGAGTCGCTGCAGATCCCGGTGTCCACCGCCTTCTTCTTCCGCAACACGGCGCTGCGCCGGCTGATCGCGCTCTACCCCAGCCCGGCCGGTCCCACCGAGAGCGAACTCGACCCGCAGACCTGGGAGTTCACCCTCGGCCGCACCAGGCTGGCCGGCCTCCTCGAACCGGATGTGGAGGCGCTGCTGCTGCGCCGGACGACGGAGGGCCTGCAGTACTTCCTGGTGCCGATCGACGTCTGCTACGAGCTGGTCGGCCGGATGCGACTGCACTGGCAGGGCTTCGACGGCGGATCCCGGGCACGGGCCGAACTCGACTCGTTCTTCGCCCGGGTCGAGCAGCGCGCCCGGGTCCTGGCCCAGGAGGTGGCGTCGTGACCGGCCTGGCCTTCAGCTGCACCGGCGTCCGCGCCGATCCGTACGCAGCCGGCCCGACCCTGGTGTTCCGGCTGCGGATCGCGGCCGGCGAGGGCGTCCGGGTGCACGCCCTGGTGCTGCACTGCCAGTTGCGGATCGAACCCGCCCGCCGCTCGTACGGGCCGGGCGAGGCCGAGCGGCTGAAGGTGCTGTTCGGTGAGCGCAGCCGCTGGCCCGGCTCGGTCAACCCGGTCCAGCTGGCCCAGGTTTCGCTCACCGTCCCCGGGTTCACCGGGGAGACCGAGGCGGACCTGGTGGTGCCGTGCACCTACGACATGGACGTCGCCGCCGCCCGCTACTTCGACGCCCTGGCGGACGGCGAGGCACCGCTGCTGCTGCTGTTCTCCGGTACCGCGTTCGCCGGCCCCGGCGGCTTCCAGGTGCAGCCCGTGCCCTGGGACCGGGAGGCGTCCTGCCGGCTGCCGGTGCGGGTCTGGCGGGACATGATGGAGCAGCACTTCCCGGGGTGCGGCTGGATCCGGCTGCCTCGCACCAGCATGGACGCGTTGCTGGAGTACCGCTCCCGCCACGGGCTGCCGTCCTGGGAGGCCACGGTGGACGCGCTGCTGGCGGGCGCGGCCGCGGCCAGGGCCGAAGGGAGCCTGCGGTGAACGGGCCCACCCCTCCATCGGGCTTCGAGGCCGCCCACCGGATCGCGGACGCCGTCCTGTTCGAGGGCTATGTGCTCTACCCCTACCGGGCGTCGGCGGCCAAGAACCGCATGCGCTGGCAGTTCGGGGTGCTCGTCCCGCCGTCCTTCGCGGCAGCCGGCTCCGAACACTCCCACCAGCGCACCGAGTGCCTGATGGAACCACGCCGAGGTGCGCGGCTGACGGTCGAGCTGCGCTTCCTGCACGTCCAGCGGCGGACGGTGCAACGGCAGCGGGCCGACCGGGGGTTCGAGGAGGTGGACGAACTCGCCCTGTCCGACCGGGTGCTGGTGCCGTGGGACGAGGGAGTCCCGGAACGGCTCGAAGTCTCGTTCCCGGTAGATGAGTTGACCGTCGAGCGGGTCTCGGTCCCGTTCGACCTGCCGGCCTGCGAGGTGCAGGAGGTCGTGTACGAGAACGAACGGCCGGTGGGCCGTCTGACCCGGCGGCGGGAGCGGCTCGACGGCGTGCTGAACCTGTCGGCGGCGGAACTCCCCGGCCCTTACGGTGCGTTGCGGCTGACCGCCGTGGTGGAGAACAGCAGCGTCTGGACCCCGCCCGACGGCGCCGACCGCGAGTCGGCGCTGCGGCGTTCGCTGGTGGCGGCGCACCTGCTGCTGGGGCTCGATGCGGGTGCCTTCGTGTCGATGACCGATCCGCCGCAGTGGGCCGCGCCCGCCGTCACGCAGTGCCGCAACGAGCACACTTGGCCGGTACTGGCCGGGGCGGCGGGAGCGGCGGACGTGGTGCTCTCCTCCCCGATCATCCTCTCCGACCATCCGGAGATCGCGCCCGAGAGCCCGGGAGCGCTCTACGACGCCACCGAGATCGACGAGATCCTCACCCTGCGCACGGCAGCCCTGACCGAGCAGGAGAAGCGGGAGGCCCGCGGTACCGACGAGCTGGCCGGTGCCGTGATCGACCTCGCGGACTCGCTGCCTCCCGAGGTACTGGAGCGGTTGCACGGGGCGGTGCGCGGTCTGCGGGAGGTCACCTCGGCCGGGGTGACCTCCGCGGGGCCGGACGGGGACGGCTTCCCCGGGCCTTCGCCCGACACCCCCTGGTGGGATCCCGGGGCCGACCGGAGTGTCGATCCGGCCCTCGACCGGGTGGTGGTCGACGGCCGGTCGGTCGGGGCCGGCAGCCGGGTCGTCCTCAAGCCCGGGCGGCGGCGCACCGATGCGCAGGACCTGTTCCTGCACGGGCGGACGGCGCTGGTGGAGGCGGTCCTGCGGGACGTGGACGGCGCGGTCCACCTGGCCGTGACCATCGACGGTGACCCCGGCGCGGACCTCTGGCGGGCGCAGGGCCGCTTCCGGTACTTCCAGCCCGACGAAGTCACCCCGGTGGAGGACCTGTGAGCGGCCCGCACGCGCCTGGGACGACGGCAGATGCGTCGGCCGCGCCTGCCGCCACGACCGCGCCGTCAACAGCGGGCGAGCGGTGCCGGGTGCTGGTCGCGGGTGTCGGCAACATCTTCCTCGGGGATGACGGCTTCGGCGTCGAGACGGTGCGCCGGCTCGCCGCCCAGCCCCTGCCCGAGGGGGTGGAAGCCGTCGACTTCGGTGTGCGCGGGGTCCACCTGGCCTACCAACTCCTCGACGGCTACCGGACGTTGGTTCTGGTGGATGCGACCGAGCGGGGGGACCGGCCGGGGACGCTCTATCTGATCGAGGCGACCGGGGCGCATCCGGTCGAGCCCGGGTACTCCCTGCTGGACGGGCATCGGATGGGGCCGGACGCGGTGCTGGCGCTGATGACGACGCTCAGCGCCGGAACCGGGACCAGCCCGCCCGAACGGGTCCTGGTGGTCGGCTGCGAACCGGAGTCGGTGGACGAACGCCTCGGCCTCAGCCCGGTGGTGGCGGCCGCCGTCGACCGGGCGGTCGAGCTGGTCCTGCAGGTGGTACGGGACGGCGAGGCCCGGGGCCTCGGACGCCCGACCGGTGTCGGCGGCCCGGTGGCGGGCCGTGTAGAGAGGAAGGTGCCCTGATGCGGAAGATCGTTGTCGCGTGCATGGTCCTGGCAGGAGCCGGGCTGGCGCTGGCCGTCGCCCAGAACCTACCCGACATCAAGCGCTACCTGCAGATCAGGAGGATGTGACCGGCGGCCGGGCACCCGCACCGTGGTGCCGGGCCATTCCCGATCTCGCACTGTCGAGGGGCGCGGGGCACCGCGCGCGAAGCCGGACGCACCTCGGGGTGCGGCGGACCGCGCGGCCATCCGCGCCCCTCACTGCCGCACACCGCGCTTGCCGGGCTCGGGTAGGGCACGGATGCGCTCCGCCCGGGCGGGCGCCACCGGGTCGGGCGGTGTGGGGCGAATGGCGTAGTCGGGTGCGCGGCCACGGCGCGGCGGCCCGGGCGGATGGTCGGGCCGCCCTGTAATGGGTCACCGGAGCGAGGGGCGGCAGGCCCGCGACCGGGCGACGGGGAGAGGCCGATGCACGAGATGTCGATCGCGTTGGCCGTGGTGGAGCAGGTGGCCCGGGCCGCGCAACGGCACGGCGCCCGGACGGTCGAGTCCGTCCGGATCCAGGTCGGCGAGCTGGCCGGGGTGGTGCCCGAGGCTCTGGACTTCTGCTTCGAACTCGCCTGCGCGGACACCGTGGTGCGGGGCGCGAAGCTGCTGACCGAACCGGTCGCGGCCCGCGCCCGCTGCGGTGGGTGCGCCACCGAATGGCCCGTCGGCATGCCGCCCGACCTGTGCTGCCCCGGTTGCGGCGGCGCGCAGGCCGAGCTGCTGGCCGGTCGGGAACTGCAGATTCTGAGCGTGTGCTGGGCCGATGGTCCCGCGCCCGCCCCGACCCACCAGGAGGGTTGAACCCGTGTGCCGTGTCGTCGATCTCCAACAGGCGGTACTCGCCCGCAATGACGAGCAGGCGCGGGAGCTGCGCGCCGACCTGGCCGCGCGCGGCACGGTCGCCGTCAACCTGCTGTCCAGCCCCGGCAGCGGCAAGACCGCCCTGCTGGAGGCCGAGCTCGCGCTCGCCCGCGAGCGCGGGGTGCCGGTCGCGGCGCTGACCGCCGACCTGGCCACCGAGAACGACGCGGTGCGGCTCGCCCGCTCGGGGGTGCCGGTGAAGCAGGTGCTGACCGACGGGCTGTGCCATCTGGAGGCCGCGATGCTGCGCGGGCATCTGGAGGGCTGGCTTCCGGAGGGCACCCGGCTGCTGTTCGTGGAGAACGTGGGGAACTTGGTCTGCCCGGCCTCCTACGACCTCGGAGAGTCGCTGCGGGTCGCACTGGCCTCGGTGACGGAGGGCGAGGACAAGCCGCTGAAGTACCCCACGGCGTTCGGCCTGGCGAGCCTGGTGGTGGTGACCAAGACCGATCTGGCCGAGGCGGTGGGCTTCGACGAGGCCGCATTCCGCGCCAATGTGGCCCGGGTGAACCCGGGCGTGGAGATCCTGCTCACCGCAGCGCGGACCGGCGCGGGGACGGGCGCGCTGCTCGACCGCGCGCTCGCGGTACTGGACGGCGCCCCGGTGCACCGGCCGGTGCTGGCGGCCCGGCCCGCCCACTCGCACGGCCACGGCGACCACGGCGACCACGGCGACCACGGCGACCACGGCATGGTACTGGAGGGACGGTGACCGTGCCGGCGGAGACCGGCGCCGTGCAGCGCAGGCGGATCGCGGTCGAGGGGGTGGTCCAGGGGGTGGGCTTCCGGCCGTTCGTCTTCGGGCTGGCCACCGAGCTGGGGCTGGCCGGGCACGTCACCAACACCGGTGCAGGGGTACTCGCGGAGGTCGAGGGCAGCGCCGAGGCGGTGCGGGCGTTCTGCCGCCGGATCCGTTCCGACGCCCCGCCGCTGGCCGAGGTGCACACGCTGGCCCAGGAGGTGGTGGCCGCCACCGGCGCTCCCGGATTCGCGATCGTCGCCTCGCAGGACACCGGAACCCGACGGGCCGTCATCCCACCCGACACCGCCACCTGCGCGGACTGCCTGGTCGAGCTCGCCGACCCCGCCGACCGACGCTACCGGCACCCGTTCATCACCTGCACCAACTGCGGCCCGCGCTACACCATCGTCACCGGGCTGCCGTACGACCGGTCCAGGACCAGCATGGCCCGGTTCCCGATGTGCGCGGACTGCGCGCGCGAGTACGCCGATCCCGCCGACCGGCGGTTCCACGCCCAGCCGATCGCCTGCCACGCCTGCGGCCCCCGGCTCAACCTGATCGGGACCAGGGGCCGCAACCGCGCTTTCGGTGAGGACCCGATGACGGCGGCCCGGCGGCTGCTGGCGGACGGGGCGATCCTGGCGGTGAAGGGCATCGGCGGCTACCACCTGGCCTGCGACGCCACCGATCCGGCAGCCGTCGCGCTGCTGCGCCGCCGGAAGGCCAGGGGCGACAAGCCGTTCGCCGTGATGGCCGGCCGGATCTCGGACCTGGATGGGCTGGTGGAGCTGGGCGAGACGGAACGGCGCCTGCTCACCGGCGCGGTGCGGCCGATCGTACTGCTGCGCCGCAGGGCCGGCGGACCGGTGGCGGAGGCGGTCGCCCCGGGCAGTGCGGACCTGGGCGTGATGCTGCCCTACACACCGCTGCACCAGCTGCTGTTCGGGCTGCCCGGAGATCCGCCGGGACCCCGGCTGCTGGTGATGACCAGTGGCAATCTCTCCGGTGAGCCCATCGTCACCGACGACGGCGAGGCGCTTCAGCGGCTGGCGCCGCTGGCCGATGCCTGGCTGCTGCACGACCGTCCGATCCATGTCCCGTGCGACGACTCGGTGGTACGGGTCTGGCAAGGCGGGGAACTGCCGGTACGGCGTTCGCGCGGCTACGCGCCGCTGCCCATTGCGCTACCGCTGCCCGTGACGCCGGTGCTGGCGACGGGAGGCGACCTCAAGAACGCCTTCGCCCTGGCCGAGGGCCGCAGTGCCTGGCTGTCCGCCCATGTCGGCGACATGGACGATCTCTCCACGCTGCGGGCCTTCGAGCGGGCGGTGACCCATGTACGGGAACTGACCGGGGTGCGGCCCGAGCTGGTGGCGACCGACCGCCACCCCGGGTACCGCTCGGTGCAGTGGGCCCTGCGCCGGGCCCGCGCCGGCGAGCCGGGTACGGTACGGGTGCAGCACCACCATGCGCACATCGCCTCGGTGATGGCCGAGCACGGCCTGGACGGGAGCCGTCCGGTGATCGGAGTGGCCTTCGACGGGACCGGTTACGGCGACGACGGCGCGGTGTGGGGCGGCGAGGTGCTGCTGGCCGACTACGACTCCTACCGGCGCTTCGCGCACCTGGCCTATGTGGAGCTGCCCGGCGGGGACGCCGCGGTGGAGCGCCCGTACCGGATGGCGCTGGCGCATCTGCATGCCGCCGGGCTGCCGTGGTCGGCGGAGCTGCCGTGCGTGGCGGTCTGCCCGGAGCGTGAACTCCTCCTGCTGAAGCGCCAGTTGGACCGGAACCTGAACTGCGTGCCGACCTCCAGCATGGGCCGGCTGTTCGACGCGGTCTCCTCGCTGGCCGGAGTCTGCCACCGCTCGGGCTACGAGGCGCAGGCGGCGATGGAGTTGGAGGCGGCGGCGGCCTCGGTGAACGAGGTGGGCGAGGGCTACGGCTTCGAACTGACCGCCGGGGACGCGGAGTCGGGCGCGGCCGACTGGGTGGCCGATCCGCGCCCGGTACTGGCGGCCGCCGTCGCCGATCTGCGGGCGGGAGTCGGCCCGGAGGTGATCGGACTGCGGTTCCACCGGGCGGTGGCCGGGCTGGTGCACGCGCTGTGCGTCCGCGCCCGCCGGTCGCACGCGCTGGAGACGGTGGCGCTGAGCGGCGGGGTGTTCGCCAACACCCTGCTGCTCACCGACTGCGCCACGGCGCTGCGCCGGGACGGCTTCACCGTGCTGGTCCACCGGCAGGTGCCACCGAACGACGGCGGGCTGGCGCTGGGCCAGCTGATGGTGGCCGCACGGCCCCGGTAGCCGGGTCGGCGGAACAGGGCGGCTCGAGGCGAGGAGAGGCGGATGTGTCTGGCAGTGCCCGGAAGGGTGATGGAGATCGAGGAGCGGGAGGGAACCCGGATGGCCCGGGTCGACTTCGGCGGTGTGGTCAAGGACGTGTGCCTGGAGTACCTGCCTGACCTCCGGGAGGGTGAGTACGCGATCGTCCACGTGGGCTTCGCGTTGCAGCGGCTGGACGAGGAGTCGGCACGCAGGACGCTCGACCTGTTCGCCGAACTCGGCCTGCTGCAGGAGGAGTTCGGGGATGCCTGGGAAGCGGCGGAGGAGAGGCGGCAATGAAGTACCTGGAGGAGTTCCAGAATCCGGAGCTGGCGGGGCGCCTGCTCGCGGACATCCGCGCCACCGTGACCCGGCCGTGGGCGCTGATGGAGGTGTGCGGCGGGCAGACCCACAGCATCATCCGGCACGGGATCGACCAACTGCTGCCCGAAGAGGTGGAGTTGATCCACGGTCCGGGCTGTCCGGTGTGCGTCACCCCGCTGGAGATGATCGACCGGGCGCTGGCGATCGCCGCCCGGCCAGAGGTGATCTTCTGCTCCTTCGGCGACATGCTGCGGGTGCCGGGCTCCGAGCGGGACCTGTTCCGGGTGCGCGGCGAGGGCGGGGACGTCCGGGTGGTCTACTCGCCGTTGGACGCGCTGCGGATCGCGCAGGAGAACCCCCAGCGCGAGGTGGTCTTCTTCGGGATCGGCTTCGAGACCACCGCTCCGCCGAACGCGATGACGGTCTACCAGGCGAAGAAGCTCGGCATCCGCAACTTCAGCCTGCTGGTCTCGCACGTCCGGGTGCCACCGGCCATCGAGGCGATCATGCGATCACCGGACTGCCGGGTGCAGGGCTTCCTCGCCGCGGGCCATGTGTGCAGCGTGATGGGGATCGACGAGTACCCGGAACTGGCTGCCCGCCACCGGGTGCCGATCGTGGTCACCGGGTTCGAGCCACTGGACATCCTGGAGGGCATCCGGCGCACGGTGCGGCAGTTGGAGCGCGGCGAGCACGTGGTGGACAACGCCTACCCGCGTGCCGTTCGGCCCGAGGGCAATCCGGCCGCGAAGGCGATGCTCGCGGACGTCTTCGAGGTCACCGACCGGGCGTGGCGCGGCATCGGGGTCATTCCGGCCAGCGGGTGGCGGCTGTCGCCGCGCTACCGCGACCAGGATGCCGAGCACCGCTTCCCGGTGTCGGACATCACCCCGTGCGAGCCCGCGCAGTGCCGGAGCGGCGAGGTGCTGCAGGGGCAACTGAAGCCCAGCGAGTGCGAGGCGTTCGGCACGGTGTGCACGCCGCGCACCCCGCTCGGGGCGACGATGGTCTCCAGCGAGGGGGCGTGCGCCGCGTACTACCTGTACCGCAGGCTCAGCGGTCCGGCCTCCGTCTCCGGTCCGGCCTCCGGCTCCGTTTCCGGTCCGGCCTCGGGCTCGGTCTCGGGGTCGGTCTCCGGCTCGCAGGAGGTGAGCACCGTTGCGTGAGGCGACCGGTGCGGTCGGGAGTGCGCCGGACTTCTCCGGCTGGAGCTGTCCACTGCCGCTGCGCGACCATCCGCGGGTGGTGATGGGGCACGGCGGTGGCGGTGCGCTCTCCGCCGAGCTGGTGCAGCACGTCTTCGCCCCGGCCTTCGGCGGGCCGGTGCTGGCCGGGCTCGGCGACTCGGCCGCGGTGACCTTGGGCGGGGCCCGGATCGCCTTCTCCACCGACTCCTTCGTGGTCCGCCCGCTGTTCTTCCCCGGCGGCAGCATCGGGGACCTGGCGGTCAACGGGACGGTCAACGACCTTGCCATGAGCGGGGCCAAGGCGGCTTATCTGTCTTGCGGGTTCATCCTGGAGGAGGGCGTGGAGACGGCGGTGGTCGCCCGGGTGGCGCAGGCACTCGGGGCGGCGGCCCGCGCGGCCGGGGTCGAGGTTGTGACCGGTGACACCAAGGTGGTGGAGGCCGGGCACGGCGACGGCGTCTACCTCAACACCGCCGGGATCGGGCAGATCCCGGCCGGGGTCGACATCCGGCCACAACGAGCGGTACCGGGCGACGTGGTGATCGTCAGCGGCGACCTCGGGGTGCACGGGATCGCGGTGATGAGCGTGCGCGAGGGCTTGGAGTTCGACGTGGAGATCGAGAGCGACTGCGCCGCGCTCGGCGGGCTGGTCGAGACGATGCTCGCGGTCACGCCCGAGCTGCACGTGCTGCGCGATCCCACCCGGGGCGGGCTCGGGGCGGCGCTCAACGAGATCGCCGCGGCGGCCGGCGTGGGAGTGGTGATCCAGGAGCGCGCGATTCCGGTGCCGGCGCCGGTGGCGAGCGCCTGTGCCCTCCTCGGCCTCGACCCGCTGTATGTCGCCAATGAGGGCAAGCTGGTGGCGTTCGTGCCGCGTGAGCACGCGGATGCGGTGCTGGACGCGATGCTGGCGCACCCGCTGGGTGCGCGGGCCGCCGTCATCGGCGAGTGCGTGGCCGATCACCCCGGGATGGTGGTGTCCCGCACCGGCCTGGGCGGCACCAGAGTGGTGGACCTGCCCGTGGGGGAGCAACTGCCGCGGATCTGCTGAGGGTTGCCGCGCGGTTGCTCGCTCGCCGAGCAGCCGCGCGGGTGTCCGTTCACCGGCACAGGGTGCGCTCGGCCGTCGTGGCGATCCGCTCGGCGACGCGGTCGACCGGGAGGGAGCGGCCGGTGTACAGCAGGTCGAAGCTGTCGAAGCCGGTCAGCATCCAGAGCAGGTCCGCAGCCTCCTCAGTGGTGACGTCGGGGCGCAGCTGGCCCTGGTCCGCCAGCCGCATCGCGCGGTAGTAGGCCCCCGCCGCCCGCCCCTGCTCGATGCGCTGGACGGCGCCGCCGACCGCGTCCGCGCTGAGCATCGCCATCGAGTACAGCGCGCGCAGCACGTCCCGGTGGGCGGCGTACATCGTCATCACGCCGTGGATTCCACCGCGCAGGCCCTCGCGGGCGTTCGGGTGGGCCGTCGCCTCCAGCATCCGGGAGAACCCGCCGCGCTCCAGGAGGTCTTCGGCGAAAGCGGCGAACAGGCCTCCGCGCGAGCCGAACACCAGGTAGACGGTCGAGCGGGAGACACGGGCGAGTCGGGCGACCTTGTCCAGAGCGACCGGCTCGGCCGGGGCCTCGCGGAGGCAGGTGTACACCGCGTCGAGGATGCGGCGCCGGGTCTCCTCCGAGGCTTCGGCTCTCAGGCGTTGGTCGTATTTACGAGTAGCCATGGGCGCTGATCCTACAATCCCTTGACAGTCAGTCCGATGAAAGACAGGCTGTCCAGTGAAAATCGGGGGAGGGGCGCGATGCGGCCAAGCGCACTGCGGCGCATGGTGGTTGAGCGGGAGTCCGAGCTGCCCTCGGCCGTGGTTCACGGCCGGCGCCGGGCCCTCCCCTGCCCGTCGAGAGCCCTCGGGGTTTTCCGGGTTCCCTATGTCCGAAAATCGGACACTCAGATCACTCGTTTGACGTAACGTCGGATCTGAACTTCCATGCAAACGCAAGGAGTCATCCCATGCGCGTCCTGTTCACCGCTCCGGCTGCGGCCGGGCACATCTTCCCGATGGTTCCGACCGCGCAGGCCCTGCGCTCGGCCGGGCACCAGGTCCTGTTCGCCGGCTCGGCCCCGCTGGAGACGCTGTGCAACACCGGACTGCCGGTGGTCGAGATCGGCGACGGCACCGGCATCGGCGAGGCCTTCCAGCGGATCACCAAGGACGAGCCGAGGTACGTCGCCAAGGACCGCACCCAGGAGGAGATACTCGAACTCGCCGCCCTCGGCTTCGCCGAGCACGGCCGGGTCGCCATCGACGGACTGCTGCGGGTCGCCACCGAGTGGCGCCCGGACATCATGGTCATGGAGCCCTTCGCATCCGCCGCCCCACTGGTCGCGGCCAAGCTGGGCATACCGACCCTGGTCCACAACTTCGGCGTGATGCCCGGCCTTCCGATGCTCGACCGGCTCGCCGAGATCCTCTCCGCCGAGTACCAGGCCCACTCGGTGGCCGGTCCCGGCGAGCGCACCGTGATCGACGTGGTACCGGCCTCGCTCGGCGGTGACGGCGGCGGCTGGCGGGTCCGCTACGTCCCCTTCAACGGCGGCGGTGTCGTTCCCTCCGATCTCGTCGGCCGCAGTGAGCGGCGCCGGATCGCGGTCACCCTGGGCACGGTGCTCACCGAGTACGCCGGTGTCAACCCGATCGCCTGGCTCACCGAGCAGGCCGCCGAGGTCGACGCGGACTTCCTGCTCGCCGTCGGCAGCGCCGACCTGAGCCCGCTGGGCACCCTGCCCGACAACATCCGTCCGCTCCCGTGGACGCCGCTGGCCGAGCTCCTCGACGTCAGCGACGCCGTGATCCACCACGGCGGTTCCGGGACCATGCTCACCGCCGCCGTCGCCGGCGTGCCGCAGCTGATCCTGCCGCAGGGCGCCGACCACTTCATCAACGTGGACGCCGCCGTGGCCAAGGGGTACGGGCTGCGTTCGGACAGCGACTCGGTGGACGCCACGCTGCTCACCCGGCTGCTCGACGACAAGACCCTGCGCGACGCGGCTGCCGCCCTGCAGGACGAGATCGACGAACTGCCGTCGCCGGCAGCCCTGGTCGGCGACTTCGAGCGGCTGTACCGCGAGACCCGCTGAGCACCGCCCGATCCGTCACGTCCGCCGAGGGGCGCGGGAACCAGCATGACCGCACATCTCCGAGGTGCGTGGTCGCCCACGCTGGTCCGCGCGCCGCTCAGCGGTGTTCCTGCACCCGACAGTGGGCTCGGCGAACTCCTCGGTCAGCGGCGAGGCACGCGTCCCGCACCAGGCGAGGCGGACCTGGTGCGGGGCGACACCGGTGATCGGGAGGTGCACGATCTCGGGGCGCGGGCGGGCGGGCGCGGTCGAACGGCGGCCCCGGTACAGCAGCGGCACACCCAACTCCGCTCCCCGCTCTGAGTGTCCATGCGGAGCCGGCCCCGGGCTCGTGGGCAGCAGCAGAGCCGGAGTCCAGTGGAAGGCTGAACGAATGTCGTGATTTTTGTGTGATGCACCGGATGCGGGCTTGTTATCCAGGTGATGATCCCTCTAATCTCCCTGCAGTTCGCCGTTGCGGACTCCCGGACGCAGTACGCCGAGTCCTGCCCATTCGCGCTCCGGGACATCGAGCACACCCTGGGCAGGAGCGGGGGAACCAGGTCAGTCGCCGTCCCCCACGGCTTGGGGTGAAGCCGCGTACCCACGCGGCCGGGCCACCTCCCGGTCCGAACCCGACAGCTCACCTCGTAGGCGTACGGAGAGGAATGTTCCGTGGTCTTTTCCGGCTCTGGCCGCCACCGCCGTCCCACCCAGGCCGACCGCGCCATCGCCGCCGCCGGCGTGGCGAGCGTGGGTCTGGCGCTCCCGCTGCTCACCGCTTCCGGGGCACACGCCGCGCCCGTCAAGACCTGGGACGCCGTGGCCCAGTGCGAAACCGGCGGCAACTGGAGCGCTGACGACGGCCAGGGCCACTACGGCGGCCTCGGTCTGACGCAGCGCGCCTGGGTCTCGCACGGTGGCGACAAGTACGCCGCCGAGCCCGACCACGCCACCAGGAGCCAGCAGATAGCCGTGGCCGAGCGGGTCCTCGAAGACTCCGGCACCGGCCTCTGGCCCAACTGCGCCGCGCAGGCCGGTCTGACCGATCAGGGCGGCAAGGGCGGCCGGCACGATGACGGTGACAAGGGCCGTCAGAACGATGACGGCGACAAGGCCGGTACCGCGCCCGGTTCGCAGGCTTCGGCCACGCCCACGCCGGCCCCCGCGCCTGACGCCCCGGCGGCCGCCCCCACTCCGAGCGTGCCTTCCGCCGACACCACTCCGCCCGGCACCCCAGCTCCGACCTTCCCCGGCCGCGCGGGCTACGACCCGGCCGCCGGCGTGTACTGGTACCAGGACAACGGCGTCTGGCACTGGACCGTCCAGCACGACATCTACATCAAGCACATGGACAGCGCGGCGGCCACCGCCCAGCCGAGCGCCGGCACCGACACCACCTCGCCGAGCCCGGCGGCTCCGGGCACCTCGCAGCCGGCGCAGCCGGGCGTCCCGACGACGGGGGCCACCCCCTCGATGCCGGCGACCGGCACCCCCGCCCCCGGCTCCGCGACCGGTACCCCGCAGCTTCCGGGCACACCCACCGCGGGTTCCGGCGCCGCCGCCGCGCCCGTGACGCCGGCCTCCCCCGCCGCGCCCGCCCAGCCGTCGGCCCCCTCGACTGCGAACACCCCGGCCGCCCCGCAGACCTACACCGTCGAGCGTGGCGACACCCTCTCCGCTATCGCCGAGTCGCACAAGCTCACCGGATGGCAGCACCTCTACGAGGAGAACAAGGCGCTCATCGGCGCCAACCCCGATCTGATCCTCCCCGGCCAGTCGCTGCACCTGCAGCAGCACTGACCCCCCGGAGCGCCCCGCACCGGAGTTGACGGCTCAGGACGTCGGCTCCACTGCGGGGCGCTCCGGTCGTCCGGGTCGGCGGGCTGCCCGAAGGAGGCACCCGATCCGGCCGATGAGGTCACTCTCCAACTCATCGCCGGTGGACGGACTCGCCGTCCTCGGGATAGCGCCGAGCGCTGGTGGCACCCTGTGCTGATGACGCCCGTGGCCGTCCGGCGCGGCCGTCTCACCGGCCGAGCCGCCACCAGGGCACCGCTCGCCTGCAGCCACCACTCCCCGCACGGGAGTTGCTCGTCCCGGCGGCCCCCGGCCTGCGGAGGCTCGGCCCCGCTCAGTCCCACCAGAACATCCAGTGGCGGCGGCTCCATGCGCCCTACTCCGCGTACTCGCGTATCGCTCCGTGCCCCTGCCGGATGTTGTCCGGGCAGAAGGCGAAGTGCTCGGCGGCGACGGCGAGCGCGTCCTCGATCATGCGCGGCGGTGCGGCGACGGAGACGATTCCCTGGTCGAAGCGGAGGGCGATCAGCCGTGTGCCGAAGCGATCCTCCAGAAATCGGCATTCCGCTACCAAGGCAGACCACGCTCCAGCCTCGAATGGTCACTTAACGTGATAGCTTGATCACGCTTGGGCTGGGCGATGGCCGGGCTTCGGGCCGGCCTACTGCTGGGCTGACGGTAAGTCAGGTCTGTGGCGCCGATGTAGGACCGATGGGCGGCACACCGCCCCTGCCGGCAATCCAGATCGGCAACCGGTCGTGAAGTGGGAAGCCCGACCCGCGGGGGTTGGAGCCGTCCGGCTTCAGCCGGAGGAGGATGTCAAGGGAGTGGATACGAGCATGGGACAGCTGGATGAGAAGGTAGCGCTGGTGACCGGTGGCTCGACCGGGATCGGTCTGGCCATCGCCCGGCGGTTCGCTGCCGAAGGCGCCACCGTCTACCTCACCGGACGGCGCAAGGCCACCCTGGACGCGGCCGTGCAGGTCGTCGGCGAACGGGGCATCGGCATCCAGAGTGATGTGTCGAATCTGGACGATCTCGACCGGCTCTTCGCAACGATCGAGGAGCGAAGGGGACGGCTGGACGTCGTCGTCGCCAATGCGGGATTCGCTGAGATCGCCCGACTGGGGGAGATCACCGAAGAGCACTACGACAAGACGTTCGACATCAACGTCAAGGGGGCGATCTTCACCGTCCAGAAGGCACTGCCCCTGATGCCGGACGGCGCCTCGGTGATCGTGCTCTCCTCCACCAACGCCTCGATGGGCATCGAGGGGATGACCACCTACAGCGCCACCAAAGCCGCCAACCGCAACTTCGCGCGCACCTGGGCCGCCGAGCTCGCCGGCCGCGGCATCCGGGTCAACGCCCTCAGTCCCGGCCCGATCGAGACCCCCGGCATCCGCGGCCTCTCGGCGCAGGGTGACCGGCAACTGGCGGACTCCCTCGCGGCCATGCTTCCGCTCGGTCGGATCGGACGTCCCGAGGAAGTCGCCGCTGCAGCCGTCTTCCTTGCCTCGGACCAGAGTTCCTTCACCACCGGAGCAGAGCTCTTCGTCGACGGCGGCCTCAACCAGGTCTGATCGCCGTCGAGTTGTGGGCAGGTGCGGTCCATGACGAGCGCTACGCCCTGATCGCTCGGCTCTGAACCGCCGCCTCCGCGCGGCCGCCTGACGCAGGAGGCCATCCTGGTTGGCCTTGCCGCCCGGCGTCCGTGCCGCGACGGGTGGAGGGTTCAGAACAACTGGAGGGCTCAGGACGGTTGGAGGGCTCAGGTCTCGAAGCCGATGTGCACGTGGTCGTGGTGGGTGGCGTCACTGAAGAACTGGTTCGGCGTCGATCCACCGGAGAGTTGGCGGGGGCCACCCACGTTGTACGAGCCGGCGGCCGCGGCCGCGCGCATGAAACCGTCCACCAGGGCGTGCGGGGTGGCCGGGTCCACCACGGCATGGCCGTCGATCTGCCAGACGTCGAAGGCCCGGCCGCGGGGGTGGTCGCTCGGGCGGTCGGTACCGAAGACGTTGAGCGGATGGCCGGATCTGACCACGCTCACCGCCAAGGTGTGCGCGGCTGCCAGGGTCAGCATGGCGGTCAGCACGCTCTCATGGACGGATCCGCTGCGGATGTCGGCCACCGCCGCCGGGGGCAGGATGATCCGACGGTTCGCCAGTACCTGTACGGCGGCCGGCGAGAGGGCGGATGCCGGTAGTCCCGGGGCTGCCGGGTGCAGGGCGGTGACGGTCCAACGGGGCGTCGCGGCGCTCAGGCGTACGTCCACCGTGGTGCCGCCGGGCACGACCGGGCCGGCTGCCGTCTGGGTCCACTGCTCGCAGACCACCAGCACGCTGGCCGAGTCGGCGAGGATGCCGCCGTACTGGGCGACGATCACCTGGAGGGCGGCGCGGTCCACGCTCCCGAGCAGTGGGCCGGCCTGGTCGGCGAGGGCGGGGTCGAGGCCGAGCGGCGCGATCCGGCTGCCGGCCCGAACGGTTCCCTGTCCGCCGTCCGGCCAGGTTCCGAGCGCCTCGACGAGTTGGACGGCGCGCAGTTTGACGTCCGGCTGGATCTCGCCGGCGCCCGGTGTCCACGGCGAGGTCTGCGGGAGCGCAGGCGGTGCGGAAGGGGACGCACCGGCCGGGCCGGTGGGAGCGGTGGCCGGGCCGGCGGCCGGGGCCGAGGTAGTGGCGGAGGAACCGGTCGACTTCGTGGGGTGCTCGCCGCAGCCGCCGGCCAGTGCGACCGTGCCGAGCGCGCCGGCCAGGATGCTGCGACGGGAGGGCCGCAAGGGCGCGGGACAACTCGGTCTCCCGGACTGGTCTGGTGTCATCCCGTCACTATGGCGAGCCGGTCGGCCAGCCGGTGGTCAGCTCGCCGTGGTCCGGTGGGCAGTTCACCTCGGGAGCACCGGTCGGCCAGGGCGGTCGGCGAACCACCTCCGAATAACCGCT
Organism: Kitasatospora sp. NPDC001175; assembly: GCF_053598215.1. Taxonomy (NCBI): domain Bacteria; kingdom Bacillati; phylum Actinomycetota; class Actinomycetes; order Kitasatosporales; family Streptomycetaceae; genus Kitasatospora; species Kitasatospora sp. NPDC001175. The sequence goes on from NZ_JBSFJU010000015.1 coordinate 59,175, forward strand.
GGCCGGTACAGCACGCTGTGCCCAGAATGGGACAATGATCATCAGACTGGCTCGAATCGATGACCTCCCGCTGCTCCAGGACATCGAGCGGGCGGCCGGCGAGCCCTTCCACTCGGTCGGGATGCCCGAGATCGCCGAGGACGAACCGCCGTCGATCGAGGAGCTCGCCCGCTACCAGCGTGCCGGGCTCGCCTGGGTCTCGGCGGACGCGGACGACCATCCGGTGGCGTATCTGATCGCCGAACCCGTGGACGGGAACCTCCACGTCGAACAGGTGTCGGTCCACCCGGAGCACGGCCGCAGGGGCATCGGCCGGGAGTTGCTGGAGCACCTCGCGGGCCACGCGGCCGCCCACCGGATGCCCGCGCTCACCCTGACCACGTTCCTCCGGGTGCCCTGGAACGCGCCGTACTACGAGCGCTGTGGATTCCGCACGATGGACCCGGCCACGCTGCCCCCGGGCCTGCGGGAGATCCGCCGCCTGGAGGCCGAACACGGCCTCGACCACTGGCCCCGGGTGTGCATGATCCGCCCGCTGCGCCTCCCGTGACACCCCGGCCCGGTGCGGCCACCCGGGGGCACCGCGACGCGGAGGGAGCCGGGTGGCCGTGCCAGGCCGGATCGAGCCGGTGGTACGGACCCCCAACGCGCAGACGGCGTACGGGCGGCATCGCAGATGACCGGTCCTGCGAACCCGTCGCGCCACGCATCTGCTGTGCGCACCGAGTCGGGCCGGGCCCAACGGCCGAGCCTGGCCAGTCCGGTCCGGTCCGATCAGCAGATGCGGCGGTGCCTGAGCCGCCGGGCGGCGAGGAAGGCCTCCTGTCCGGCCAGTGCGAGGCCGATCATGGTGAACCCCCCGCCGGGGAAGGTGACCGCGTTCCAGTCGAGTTGGCCCGGGAAGGCCGCGTGGCCGGGCCTGGCCGGGTCGAAGAGGACCCGTACGCGGTCACCGGCGGTCAGGCCGTTCGGCCCCCCGGCCGGGTCGTCGGCCGTCGCCTCGACCGGGCCGTCGTCGGTGTCGATGGCCACCCGGATCACGGCGGGGCTCTCCCTGGTACCGGTCCTGACGTACTCGGCGTCGGTGACGACCGCGGGGACCTCCTCGGCGTCGGCGAAGTTCACCCACAGGTGGACCTGGGTGCAGTCGAAGACGAGTCCGGTGACCATGAAGGCGACGGCGCCGACGAGGTTCACCAGGGTCCGCAGGGCTCGCCTGCGCACCCCGGTGCGGCTGGCTCCCTCCAGTATGAACTCGGGCCACTCACAAGCCGGTTCGGCAGCCGCGGCCGCGAAGACCGCAGGGGCCGCGGCGGCCGGGTGGCCGGCGAAGGCCGGTCGGACCCTCCCCCTGCCGTAGCCGATGTACGCGCGACGGGTCGTGTTCTGGCCGTTCGACATCACAGCTTCCCCCTGGTCTGTCGTCTGTCGCCCCCATGCCGCCCCCCGGTCGGCGGGTCCGGTGCCGGTCCGTCGTCAGTGGCGGGCGCCCCCGGCGGGGACGATGGGCAGTCCGTCGCGCACGGCGCGGGTGACGGGTGTGCGCTCGGCGATGTCCAGCAGCCGTGCGCGCTGGGCCTCGTCGAGGTCGCCGGTGAGGTCGATCCGCCGGGTGAGGCGGTCGCCGTGCTCGCCCTTCTCGTACGCGATGTGGACCCGGACCTGGTCCAGCGGCCAGCCCTTGCGCTGGGCGTACATCCGCAGGGTGATCGCGGTGCACGAGCCGACGGCGGACAGCAGCAGGCCGATCGGTGTCGGGGCGGTGTCCTGGCCGCCCGAGGACTCCGGCTCGTCGGCGGCCACCGGGTGTTTGCCGGCCCGGATCTCGACCCGGTAGTCGGTGGCGGTGCCGGTGGCGACCACTGCGGCGCTGCGGGTGAAGGTATCGGCGTCGCTGGCGCTCACCAGGTCCATCTCGGGCCGCTCCAAGGTGTCGTCAATCCGGCCTCGCCGCCTGCGGCCGGCCGCTCCGAACAACTTCCGCCGGCTATTGGGCAGTTGGCCTCGGCCACGGGCCCAGGAAGGCGCAAGGTTCGTCATTCAACTAGTTGTATGAGACCACAAGACTCGTCCGGGCACCACCGAGCTTTCCAGATTCTCCGTCAACTCACCACACACCGCCCCCAGGCCGCCACCCGCGCCAGCCGCCACCTGGGCCGCCACCCCCATCCCTTCCCACCGCCAGACCGACCGGCACCGACACTCAGGGCATTCAACGGGCGATTTCCAGCCAATCGCCGGAGAATCGCCGACGGCTATTCGTATGCGACACGGGTGTGAGCTAGATTACAATCAGTTGCCTAAGGCAACCGTTTAATCCCTTCCACTCGAGGTGCCCGAGATGCAGGTGACCGTAGATCGCGACCGCTGCTGCGGCGCGGGGCAGTGCGTACTGACCGCCCCCGCGGTGTTCGACCAGAGCGAGGACGACGGACTCGTCCAGCTCCTCACGGACCGCCCCGCTCCCTCGGAGCAGGCCGACGTCCGGCTGGCGGCCACCCTCTGCCCCGCCAATGTGATCACCGTGCACGAGAGCGGCGACTGAACGGCCGCCGAGGCCACGGAAGCCTCTCGTCCTGCCGCACCGCGACCACGCCACGCGAGGACCGCCCTCGAGGCACCCGAGACGTCGGGCACCGCAGCAGTAACGTCACAGCACTGCCGGACGTCATCCCCCCGTCTTCCTGACACACCGACAGCCGGGCACCCGCTCCCCCAGCAACGGGAAGCCCGCACGTGGAAGGAGTCGCATGACCACCGCCGTCAACGGTACGACCGACAGCCCGCCGGCCGTCCCCGCCGACCGGGGCACCTGCCCCTTCGCTCCCCCGCCCACCTACGAGCAGGTCCACCGCACCGCCGGTCCGATCAGCCGGGTCAGCCTCTGGGACGGCAGCCCGTGCTGGCTGCTGACCGGCCATCGGCAGGCCAGATTCGCGCTCGGCGACCGCCGCTTCAGCGCCGACGCCCGTCTCCCCGGCTTCCCCTTCCTCCTGCCCGGCCGCCGCGAGCTGGTGCTCCGCACCACTCCCACCTTCCTCCGCATGGACGACCCGGCGCACGCCCGCCAGCGCCGACTGCTGACCGGAGACTTCATCATCAAGCGGGTGGAGGCGATGCGACCGCAGATCCAGCAGATCGTGGACCAGGCGCTCGACCGCATGGTCGCCCACGGCGGGCCGGCCGACCTGGTCCGCGAGTACGCCCTGCCGGTGCCCTCGCTGGTGATCTGCCTGCTGCTCGGCGTCCCCTACCGGGACCACGAGTTCTTCCAGGAGCAGAGCCAGGCGCTGCTCAGCCTCAGCGCGACGGCGGCCGAGGTCGAGGTGGCACAGCAGCAACTGAACTCCTATCTGGCCGAGTTGGCCGGGCGCAAGCAGCGGGAACCCGACGACAGCCTGCTCGGCCGCCTGGTCGTCAGGGACGATGTCACCCTGGAGGAGGCCGCCGCGCTGGGCGTACTGCTGCTCATCGCGGGCCACGAGACCACCGCCAACATGACCGCGCTCGGCACGCTGGCCCTGCTGCGCAACCCCCAGCAGGCCGAGCGGTTGCGCTCCGACCCCTCGCTGATCAAGGGCGCGGTCGAGGAACTGCTGCGCTATCTGACGATCGTCCACCTCGGCGTCCCCCGGGTCGCGCTGGAGGACGTGGAGATCGACGGCACGCTGATCAGGGCCGGCGACGGAGTGCTGTGCATGGTCTCCACCGCCAACCGGGACGAGGCGGTGTTCACCGGGGCCGAACGGCTGGACGTGGCCCGGGACGCCCGCCACCACCTCGCCTTCGGCTTCGGCATCCACCAGTGCCTCGGCCAGCCGCTGGCCCGCGCCGAACTCCAGATCGCCCTGCAGACACTGCTGGACCGCCTGCCCGGTCTGCGGCTCGCCGTGCCCTTCGAGGAGATCCGGTACCGGACCGACATGGCGGTGTACGGGGTCCACGAGCTGCCCGTCACCTGGTGAAACCGTGCCGCTGCCCGGGGACTCGGGCAGCGGTGCGGCCGGCGCACCACGGCGGGCCTCGATCCGCCGCCAACGCATCGCACCGGCCGGGGTGCGGGGCCGCCGCGCGACCGTCCACACAACCGTGGTGGCCGATCGCGTGGCTCCCCCGGGCCGGTGCGGCTGCAGCTATCGCTCGCCGTCCTGAGTCGGGCGCGTGATGCAGCGGTGGTCCGGCTGGGCTCGCGGCCTTCCGCCGCCGGGCGGCTGCCGGGCAGCCGTGTGCCCGCCGGTTGGCCGCCGGTTGGCCGCCGGTTGGCCGCCGGGGACGCGGCCTCCCCCGCACCACCCGGCCTTCGCCGCTGCCCGGTCCTTCACCGACCGCCGCTTCGAGGAGTCTTCGGCTACCGGGACCGGTAGGCCTCGGCCAGGGCGTCGAACACCGCCTTGGGCCGCCAGCCAAGCCCCGGGCGGCCTCCCTCGCCCAGCACGGCGACCACCCCGTACGAGCCCAGGTCGAGGTCGTACTCCGGATCAAAGCTGTGCGGCGCGTGGTAGTTGGCGAAGGTGAACCAGAAGGCGCTGTCCAGGCCCTCCTCCTCCAGGACCGCCAGCAGCTCCCGAAGGTAGCGCACCTGCTCCTGCTCGTCGCGGACGAACTCGCCGACCACCCGGGGCGGTTCGGCGTCGTTGTCGACGATCGCCCAGCCCATGCCGCCCCGGTCCGCGGCGCCCTGGTACGGGCAGCAGCCGAACTCGGTGGCCACCACCGGCTTGCCGTGCGCGAACTGGGCCCGCAAGTAGTCGCGGTAGCCGGCGGCGTTCTGCGCGTCGCGGTAGGCGTCGATCCCGACCAGGTCGAACGGGGTCCAGTCGATCTTCTCCCACGGGCCGGAGGCGTAGCTCAGCCGGCCGCCGAAGTGCGGCCGGACGGCGGCGGCGGATTCGGCCAGGAAGGCGTTGAGCCGCCCGGGTATGTCACCGTACGGCGCGAAGAGCGCCGGATCGGGGGCGCCGATGTTGGCCAGCCGGTCGGGGAAGGTGTCACCGGGGATGAACCCCCGGGCGAACAGCGAGAGTTCGCAGCCGAGGACCAGGACCACCTCGGCACCGGTCATCCGGACCGTCTCCGCTCGGCGGGCGCAGTCCTCGAACCACGGGATCATCTGCTCGGTCGTCATGTTGCAGGGGAACGGGGCGAACCAGACCTCAAGACCCTGCTCGGCCGCGCACTCGGCGGCCACACTCAGCCGCTCGGGTTCGCCACCGGTGATCCGGACCGCCGTGCAGTTCAGCTCCTCGGCGATGACCCGCATCTCCGCCCTGACCGTCTCGACGGAGAAGTCCGGCCGCGAGCTGCCGCCGACCGGGCTGAAACCGGTGTCGTAGTTGATTCCCTTGCCGCGCATGGTGGTTGCTCCTGTTCTGCCGCGGCCCGTCGGTGATCGGGTTTCCTGACCACCGACGGGTCGGTCGACGGGGTACTGGCGCTGATCACGGTCCGGCCTCCACCGCTGGACGCTTCGCCGCCACCTGCTCTGCGTCCAGCCTCCCTCGGAGAGCCGATCCTCCGTCAGTGACCCGCATGCCCGGATCGGCATGACAACTGTCATCGCGGACGGTTGACCGAACGACGATTCCACCGGCCAGAAGCCGTCTACCGGCCCGGTCCGTCGTGGGCCCCGACCCCGGCTACGCCCGCGCGGGCTCGCCGAACCACCGGTGCAGCGCGTCCTTCGGCTGCCCAGCGGCACCCTCGGCGACCCAGCAGACGTAGCCGTCCGGCCGGACCAGGACGCTCAGATCCGCCCCGTCGCGTGTCGCGGCACCGACCGCGCAGTCGACCCGGTCGGCCCACGGCGCCACCGCCCCCGCAAGGTCGGCACGCCCGGCGGACCACAGCAACAGACCGCGTCCGCTTCGGAGTTCGATCCTCGGCAGCCGCCCGCCCAGCAGCGGATGCTCGGGCTCCCCCGCGATTGGGTACCGGATGTCCAGGCCGGAGATCATCCCGGCGATCCGCCGGTTGGCCTCCGGTGTGGCGAGCAGCTCGGCGAAGACACCGCGCAGCACCCGCACATCCGGGTCGGGCACGCCGAGCACGCCCTGGGCCCTGGCGTTCTCCAGCACCATCGCGCCCACCGGGTGGCGTTCGTCGTGGTAGGTGTCCAGCAGTCCCGGCGACGCCCAGCCGGCCAGGTCGGCGGCCAGTTTCCAGCCGAGGTTGAACGCGTCTTGCATTCCGAGGTTGAGCCCCTGGCCACCCGACGGGTTGTGGATGTGGGCGGCGTCGCCCGCCAGCAGCACCCGGCCGTGGCGGTAGCGTTCGACCTGCCGGGAGGCGTCGGTGAACCGGGAGGCCCAGCGAAGCTCGCGCAGCCGGACGGTGTCGCCGTGGTGCAGCCGGAGCCCGGCGCGGATCTCCTCCTCGGTGACGGGGGCGGTCCGTTCGGCTCCCTGCTGCGCCGGGCCGCCGAGGACCAGCCGGTACAGGCCGTCGCCCAGCGGGAGCAGGAAGCAGACGCCGTTCTCGTCCGGCTCCAGCTCCGGCAGCCGCCACTCGGTGCCGGCTTCACCCTCGAGCACCGCATCGGCGACGACCGCCGAGACGCGGCCGTCCCGGCCGGGGAAGGCGGCCCCCAGCCGCTTGCGGACCGTACTGTGCCCGCCGTCCGCGCCGACCAGGTAGCGGGCCCGCAGGGTCCGCCGTCCGTCCGGACCGGCCACCGTGGCCGTCACGCCCTGGTCGTCCTGGGCGAGGTCCAGCAGCTCGTGTCCGCGCAGCACCGGGACGCCGTGCCCGGTCAGCCGGTCCTCCAGGAACTCCTCCACCCGGGCCTGCGGGATGCCGACCTGGTAGGGGAAGGGGGTGTCGAACACCGTGTAGTCCAGCGGCAGTCCGGCGAAGTGTCCGGCCGGGAGGGTCGCCATCGCCCGGCCGAGCGCCGCGTCCAGCCAGCCGCGCAGCTGGAGCATCTCGGCGGTGCGCGGCTGGAGGTTCAACGCCTTGGACTGACCGGTACGTTGCGGCATCCGCTCCAGTACCAGGACCCGGGCTCCGGCCAGTTGCAGCTCGTTGGCGAGCAGCAGACCGGTGGGGCCGGCTCCGGCCACGAGAACGTCGGCATCCATGTTCGCTCCTTGGTGTCGTCTGGCTTCCCGTGGTGGTCCGTCAGACCTTGAGCCCGTGCCGGGTGACGTACCAGTTGTGGTAGCCCAGCATGCCGCCGAGCACCACCAGCCACTGCAGCGTGCTCACCAGCGGCACCGAGTCGACCGGGAGCGTGCAGGCGAGCACCACCCGGACGCCGGCGTCCACGGTGAAGCCGCAGCCCCAGAAGGCGGTGAGCAGCCGGATGTGCCGCCGGAACGCGGGATCGCGGTCCCAGTTGCGCAGCCACTCCTGCGCACCGTCCTCGCCGATCTTCGCCGCGACGACCGAACGGGAGGCGGTGAGCATGAACGGCCGCCGGGTCGGCAGCGTGCCGAGCACCCACACTCCCAGCACGCCGATCAGCCAGCTGTCCCTGATCAGCAAGGTCCTGGGGCTCCCGGTGACCAGCGACATCAGCGCGCCGACGGTCATGAGCACCAGTGCGAACACCGGCATCAGCTCGACCCGGCGGTTCCTGATCATCCCGTAGAGCAGCCAGGGCAGTACCAGCAGGCTGCTGATCGTGAGCGCGGCCCACTGGCCCAGGCCCAGGCCGTGCAGCAGGTAGTAGCCGCCGACCGGAATGCCGAGCTCGAAGACGAGCGATCGGATCAGATGCCGGCGTGCGCGGGCGGTCTTCTGCTTCTGCGCGGGTTCGGCGGTCGGTGTCGAAGTCTCGCTCATGGTCTCCCCCTGTGATCCGTCTCTGTGTTGAACTGCTTGCCGCTGTTGCTGCCGACTGCTACGGCGTGCGGCGGGTGGCCCGGTCGAAGATGTCCGCCAACTCGCGTCCGCAGGCCGTGATGTCGAGGTCCGGATCGTGCACCGAACGCGTGATCACGCCGTCGATGGCGCCGCGCATCGCCGTGACCATCACCTGGGCGTCGAAGTCCCTGAACTCGCCGGCCGCCTGGGCCTCTCGCATGCGCTGCTCCTGGACGTCCATCATCGCTTTCAGCGCACCCGCGTAGCCGATCCGGTGCGGGTCGTCACCCTTGAGGTTGGTGAGCACCTCGATGAGCGCGGGCAGGTACTTCGGATAGACCGTCAGCAGCTCGACGTTCGACTCGATGAAGGCCCGCAGGCGACCCCGGTAGCCCTCGGCCGCCTCGATCCGGGGCACCAGGTACGCCTGGGCCACCCGCATCACCTCGGCGATGACCTCGTGCATCAGGTCATCCTTGCCCTTGAAGTGGTACGAGATCATCCCCGTGCTGCTCAGGCCCGCCTGCTTGGCGATCTTCGCGAACGAGGTCTTGGCGTATCCGGCCTCCGCGATCACCTCGATGGCGGCCTGCACGATCTGCGCCCGCCGCGCCGACTCGGTGAACGTCCTGCCGCTCGCCCGTTGCTCGCTCGAACTGTTCTTTGCTCGCATGAGCAAAACCATAGAGCCTCTTGCTCGGCTGAGCAAGAGATTGACCGCGCCCGCCCCCCCGGGGCCCGTCGAGACCCACCCTCCCGGCCCTCCCGGGCACGCCGAGGGCCGCCCACCCGGGAGGTGAGCGGCCCTCAAGACGGAGCTGCGCGAGTTCAACGGCGAGCGCTCGACCAGGCGATGTCCTCGGCCACCAGTACGCGGAGCGCCTGCTCGTCCCGGGCCTTGAAGGCGGTGAGGAAGCGCTCGGAAGCCGCCGCGTTGCCACTCTCCTCGCGCACTCCTCTGGCTCCTGAACTTCCCTCCGCGGCAGGCCGGTTCCGGGCCGCCCCGTGCATGTCGTGATCACCCGACCCTGTGCCGCCGGACTGCCCCCTACCCGCTGTGAGCCGGGTGGCAGTGATCCCCGGATGACGCGTACCGGACTGGACGATCGCACCGTCCAGCCTCACGGATCCGCCGGCCGACGCGTCGCACCCGCACGGCGGACCGGCTCACCCGGTCGTACCGCCGAGCGTGCGCCGTGCCGGGCGGGCCGGCAGGCGCAGCAGGTCGTGCAGCGCGATCCCGTGCTCGGCCCAGATCCGCAACCGGTCCCGGTCGACCCAGTGGACCTGGTGCCGGTCACCCCAGGTCTTGGCATCCCGGGTGAACGAGCCGTTGGTGACGACCACCGAGATGTCCGCGCGGTGCACCGGGCCGGCGGTTCCCTTGACCTGGTACATCACCTGGGAGCCCACCTTGCCGCCGACCCGGGTGTGCTTGGCCTGGACGACGATCCGGCCGCGCCGCGGATCCTCACCGATCACGTCGGCGGCCTGGTCGCCCTGCCGGCCGACCTGCCTGGCCCGGATGCCGTCGCGGATCATCAGATCCCTGAGCGCGAACTCGAACTGCCGGTCGCCCATGGCGTCGAGCTGGTCGAGGCTCAGTCGCAGCATGGCCAGCCGCTCCCGCCGGGCGGCCTGCTCGACCCGCCGCAGCCACCACCGCGCACCGAGACCCGCCGCCACGAGCACCGCTGCGGCGACGAGCACGGGAAGCCCGTCGGAGGTCAGCCACTGGAGGCCGTCGGCGACCCAGGAGGCGACCACGAGCACGATGACACCGGCGGCGACCCGCTCCGCGGGTGTGCGCGGCATCCGCAGCGGCATGCGCCGTCGCGCCCGTGACGGCCGGCGGCGCATCAGCGGCCCGCCGCCGGAGCGGAGGCCGACGCCGTGCTGCCCGGGGTGGTACTGCCGGTGTTCGCAGCACCGGAGTCACCGCTGTGGCCCCACAGCCACAGCCCTCCGACGAGCAGCGCGGCCACCAGCCAGCCACTGGTCTTCTTGACGCGCGGCCTCGGGTTGCGCCGGTAGTGACCGCGGACGTAGTGGAACCCTTCACGTGCCATGGGTCTCCCCTCCCTGCTTGGCGGACCGCTCGGCGCGGTCCGTCCCGGAGATTGGTGTAGCAGCGTGCTCCGACAATTCCTGATCGGCCATCAACAACCGGCAGTGTCTGCGGTGTTTATCGGCCATCTGCCGGACGTCCGTGCCTCAAGCACTGTCTGCCTCCGGCCGCCCGCCTGACCAGCACGGACGGGCCTCCGTCCAGGAGCGGTAAAGGCATGCCTCAAGGGCGGAGCCCGTAGCTGGCCTTCCGCGACCGGTGGATCGCTCATCGCCGTAGATGGCGCGTTCGCATCGGCGTACGCCTGCTCATCGGGCGCGCGGGGCTTCCGCGCGAAGAGCTGCGGGCGCGGCCGCACTCCCGGATCGGGCACGACTCGAGTACCGGTGGTCGGCGTCGTGCGGGCAGGTGCCACGTGGAGTCCAGGGTCGCGGGACGGCTGGTGGGCCGCCCGCACTCACGAGTGGTATTGCCGGGTGTCCGGCGGTGCCGGGTCAGCGGGCGAGCACGCGGATCTCCTCGTGGATCAAGTCGGCCAGTGGTTCTGCCAGCTGGCGGTGGCGGAGGTCGGCGATGGCGGTCACCACGGTGGTCGTGTCGTGGTGGACCATGGTCACCGCCAGCGGATGGCCGGGTCCCAGCGGGGGGATGAGCGAGAGTGCGGTGAAGGTCGCGGGGCCGAGGGTGAGGTGCCCCCCGTGGGTCGCGATGCTGGAGCACAGGACGGAGAAGTAGCGGGGCGAGTCGACGTAGCGGCCCAGGAGGTCATCGAGCGGGGTGCGGCGGAGCGGCCGGCCGTTTACCAACTCGGCTTGGGCGCCGGCCTTTTGCTTGAGCACCTCGCGCCTGCTCCGGCTGTGCGCGACGGCCAGCCTCCGCTCCGGGTGGCGCCGGGCCGGGAGCGGTACCCGGACGGTTGCGTAGTGGTTGCCCAGCAGCGAGGCCTGGTCGGCGGTGCGCACGTCGACCGGGACCAGCGCGCAGACACCCGGGAGCAGCGGCAGGCGGCCGGTAAGACCCAGACTCCGCAGGGCGCCTGCGGTCGCGGCCAGGAACACCGCGTTACCGGAGGCCCGGAGCGGCGACAACGCGGCTCGGGCGGCGTCGAGTTCGGCTCTCGGGATCCGGCTGAAGGCCAGTGCCCGCCGGGGGCCGACCGGGCCGTGGAACGGCAGTGGGCGGGCCCTCGGCAGCAGGTCGGCCACGGACCAGGCGAGTTCGCGTCCTCGTCCGGCCGGGGTCCGCGGCCTGGCGGGAGGCTCGGGCAGTCGCACGGTCGGACCGTCGAGCACGGCGCGGAGGACCGTGGTCAGGGAGCATCCGTCCAGCAGCGCGTGGTGGGCGCGGAGCAGCAGGGCGAAGCCGTCGCCGGTGGGCCCGGGCAACAGGTGCAGCCGCCACGGGGGCCGGTCGGGGTCGAGCGGGTCGGCGGCCAGCTCCTCAGGGCTGGTCGCCGGGGGTTCCGCGCGGATGTGGAAGGAAGGGTCGAACTCCGGCTCGGGAAGCCACAGTGGCCAGTCGGCCGGGGAGGTCCGGGCGGCGCGCAGGCACAGGCGCCGGTACGGCCGCAGGCGTACGCCCGCCAGTTCGCGCAAGGCGGCGAGGGTGGGCGGCGGGCCGTCGAACCAGCCGAGGACGGCGACCGTCATGCAGGCGGTGCCGCTGCTCTGCTGCCGGTGGAACCAGGCGTCCTGCGACGGCATCGGGGTGCCGGCCGCCGTCCGGGAAGCGGCTGGGAGCGGGGGCGCGGGTGGGGTCACGGGGTGTCCTCGGTCGTTGTGGGGCCGGTGGTCGGGACCGCACGGCGGTGGCGGGCCCTGCAATGACCGGCGCGTGCGGTCCCGGCGCGGTCCGGCCCGTGCTCGGGCGGCGGGCTCAGCCGCCGAGGTCGGCGATGGCGCGGGCCAGGGCCCCGGCCCCGTCCTCCTCCGCCAGCCGGGTGGCGAGAGCACCCGCGCGCCGGGCGAATCCGGTGTCATCGGTCGCCCGGGTCAGGGCCTGGGCCAGACGGCCCGCGGTGAGTCCGGCGCAGGGCAGGACTTCCGGGCTGACGCCCAGGCGGACCAGTCTCGCCGCCCACCAGGGCTGGTCGGTCATCACCGGAACGGGGACGGTCGGCACGCCCGCGCGCAGGGACGCGGCCGTCGTCCCGGCCCCCGCGTGGTGGACCACGGCGGCGGTGCGCGGCATCAGCCAGCCGTGCGGGAGGGCCCCGACGGTGATCACGTCGTCGTCGACCACGGACAGCCCGGCCCAGCCGGACTGGACGATCCCGCGCAGCCCGGCCTGGCGCAGTGCCCGGGCGGCGGTCTCGCCGAGCCGTTCCGGCTCGCCGGGCATCATGCTGCCGAACCCGATCAGCACCGGGGGCGGCCCGGCTGCGAGGAAATCGGCCACCAGCTGTGGTGGTTGCCAGTCAGGGCACTCGTGCGGCCACCAGTACCCGGCTACGTGCAGCCCCGGCCGCCAGTCCGCCGGCCGGGGGACGATCGAGGGGCTGTACCCGTGCCAGATCGGCCACCTGGTCCGCTCGCGCTCCCGGCGCAGCTGCCGGCCGCTGCGGTGGGGCGCTCCGAGCCGGGTGAACAGGCGGCGCCGGGCCGCGCCGTAGAGGCCGTCGACCAGCGCGTTGGCCGCCCGGCCGCGCAGCAGGTTGGCCGGTCCCGGGGCCCGCCAGGCCGTGGCGCACGGGGAGAACTCCCGGGTGGGCACCTCGGGTTGGAGGAAGACGCCCATGCTGGGAATGCGGTGGTACTCGGCGAGCGGAAGGCCGATCGGTGCGGCGAGGGTGGAGAGCAGGATCAGGTCGGCCCCGTGGTCCAGGGTGTCGACGATGCCGTCCACCAGTCCGAGGGTGGCCAGTTCGGTGGCCCGCCGGAGCGAGCGCAGCGCGTGGAGTCTCCGGACGGCGCGCGATGATCCTGCCGCGCCCTGCAAGCGGCCGTGCGCACCGAGCAGCGCCTCGAACGGGTCCGCCGCCAGCGGGCGCATCCGCAGGCCGCAACACGCCACCGTACCGGTGTACTTGGCGTGGGTGACGATCTCCACGTCATGGCCCTCGGCCGCGAGCCGGTGGCCGAGACCGGTGTAGGGCGCGACCGAGCCCATCGTGCCCACCGTGATGAGCTGGATACGCATGCCCGTGAGGCCTCCCGCTGACGATCCGCAGTGCCGGACGCGACGGCCACCGACCGACGCACCGTCACCTGCCAACGAGCGGCTGCCCTAGCCGGTCACGGCCCCGGCGCGGCGGAACGCGGCGGGCCCGGAGATCCGCTCGACGCTGCGGCAGTAGGCGAGCCCGGCCAGCGGCTCCGCCGCGAGGAACCTGGTCGCCAGGTCGGCGACTTCGCTGGTCCGCTCCAGGTGCAGCATGTGGTCGGCGTCGGCCACCTCCGCGAACCAGCTGTCCCGGCAGGTGGCGGCCAGCGCCCGGCACAGGTCCGGTGTGGTGAAGGTGTCGTGTTCGCCGGTGGTGACCAGGACGGGCGCGGCCGGGGCCCGGCTCGGGTCCACCATCTCGTGCCTGAGCAGGCGGTGGGTGTTGGCGAAGGCCTGCTCGGCCTCGTCGGCGCCCAGGTTGAGCAGCCGGCGCAGCAGGAACCGACGCACCTTGGCCCCGGCGGTGACGGACGCACCGCCGTCGGCGTTCATCAGCATCTCGACCGAGGCCTCGGCGAACTCCTGCATCCGCCGCTCGGCGAGCAGGTCCATGGTCCGGCGCATCGCGATCCGGGCGTGCTCGGGGATGGACGTCATGGTGCCGATGAGTACTACCCGCCGCACGCGTTCGGGGTGGCGCTGGGCCAGCCGGTAGGCGATGGCGGTGCCGTACGAGCCGCTGACGATGTTGACGGACGCCAGCCCGGTCTCGTCGAGCATGTGGCTGAGCGCGTCGGCGAGGAAGTCGGCACCGTACCGGTCCGGGAGGATGCCGCCCGCGCCCCAGCCCGGTGGATCGACCGTCAGCACGTCCCCGTGGGCCAGGAACTCGCGCTCGAACCGGCCCCAGGTCTCCTTGGTCTGGAACGCGCCGCCGATCAGCAGCACCGGCGCGATGCGCGGCGCGCTCGTCCGCACCAGCCGCGACTCGCAGTGGTAGCCCTGCCAGCGGTGGCGCGACACCTCGGCCGGAAAGGCGGTGGAACGCGCGGCGGCGCGGGGCGGGGCTGCCAGCGACACGAAGTCCTCGTTTCTATCGCCAAGGGGTGCGGGCTGCACCGGAGATGACCGGGCCACCCGGGGCGCAGCGACTGACTGACTATCAGAGCCTAGGGTCGCCCGGGCTCGTGGCGCGCACAACGGCGGGTGCTTACCACCAAATGGTGAATTCCTCCGGGGAGCGGCGGCGAGTGGGAACCGCGTGGCCGGCGGCGCGGTGCCGGTCACGCGGTTCCCCTGTCCGCAATTCGAACGGACGGTACCTAGTTGAGGCAGTACCAGCCCGACGGCCGCCAGGGTTCGCCGGCCAGCAGGCGCTCCCAGTCGACCAGGGTGAGCCGGAGGCCGACGGTGCCCTCCAGACCGCCGCGCAGGCGGGCCCGGGCCAGCCGGAGCAGGGCGGTGAAACCGTACTTGTTGATGAGCGAAGTCCGGTAGCGCGCCGTGGTTTCCGGGTTGCAGACGGCGGCGCGGGCGAGCACCGGGGCACCGGTCGGCCTGCCGTGGCCGTCGCACGGGACGACGAACACCGGCGAGCGCCGCAGCACTTGCCGGACGGCCCGGCTGGCGGTGGGACCCAGATCCCGAGCGCCGCGCCGTCCGACACCACCCAGGTCGGTGCGGTGAGCGGTGTGCCGTCGGCGGCGGTGAGCAGATCGACTGTAGCGCAACCGGGGAGCACTCCCCGAATGCTGTTAGGGTCGGGGCATGGCACAGCACACCGACCAGCAGGCGGACCGCCCGAAGACCCCGGGGGCGACCAGGAGGCGCACCCGGGCCACCGCGTCCGCCGCGACCACCAAAGGCGCCTCGGCGCACGGGGGGTCCGGGGCGGGCGCGACAGGGACGGCGACGGGCACCGGAGCCGCCGCGGCCCTCGGCCTACGGCGGGACGCCCAGCGCAACCGGGAGCTGCTGCTGGCCGCCGCCCGCGAGGTGTTCGCCGAACAGGGCCTCGCCGCGCCGCTCGACCTGATCGCGCGCCGGGCCGGTGTCGGCAACGCGACCCTCTACCGGCGCTTCCCCACCCGGGACGCGCTGATCGAGGAGGTGTTCGCCGAGGCACTGGCCGGGCTCGCGGCGGCCGCCGAGGAAGTACTGGCGATCGAGGACGGCTGGACCGCGCTGACCCGCTACTTCGAGCGGGTCTTCGCCCTGGTCGCCGCCGACCGGGGGATCAACGACCTGGTCACCATGAGCAACCCGGACATCCAAGCGCTCGCCGGCACCATCGAGCGCAACACTCGGACCGTCGCCACCCTGGTCACCCGCGCCCAGGAGCAGGGCACCCTGCGCACCGACGTCACGCCCATCGACCTGCTGGTCGTGATGGGCCCGATCTGCCGGGCGGTACCCGCCTTCAGTACCGTCCACCCGGACGCCTGGCGGCGCTACCTCGCCATCGTCCTCGACTCGTTCCGCTCCGGTCCACCCCGGCCGCTCCCCGGTCCGCCCACCGCACAGGAGGAACTGGGCGGGATCTTCACGGGCGTCTGGGAGACAACGCGCTGACCCGGCCGGGCTTCGGCCGGTCCTACTCCCCTTCGGCCACGTCGTCGGCGAGGACGAACCCCTGGGTGCGGCACCAGCGCCGGATCGCCTGCACCCGCTGGGTGGCGGCCTCGATCACGGCACCCCCCACCGGCGTCGCCATCGCCTCGAGACGCTCGCGCGCCGCGTTCTGCTTCACGGCCTCGAGCACGTCGTTGGCGACCCAGCTGTCCAGGGTGCCCTGCTCTCGCCAGCGGGTCAGCCGGTTCTCGGCAGCGTGGTAGGTGGCCTGCCGGTCGCTGTCGCGGGTCGCAATGGCGAGCTGCCGCCAGTGCTCGGAGCGCGCGGTGAGGTACTCGTCGATGGCCTCGCGGGCCACGGTGGCGTCCGGATCCTCGTCCGGTTGGTGGTTCATCACGATGGAACGGTAACGGCCATCGCGCCCACTGCTCCGGGGGCTCGCCCGCACATCCGGGAAGGAACCGCCCTGCGGCCACCTCGAGCGGTTCCTCACCGCAGCCGAGGCACGTCAGCCCGCCTCCACCGGGCACCGGGCACCAGGCACCAGGCACCAGGCACCAGGCACCAGGCCAGGATCAGTCGGCGCAGCCTGGTGCTGCAGATCGGCAGCCGACCGAACCGGACCCGTACCTGTCCCGAGGAAGCACCAACGGTTTGTCTGGTTACGCATGTTGATGGGTCATCGGACTCTGGACACGCCGGCACCGCGTGTCGACGTTTGCCCGGCCGGAGCTTGCCGCGTACGGCTGCGGTCACCTCGCGGCCGCGCCGAGGAGAATGCGCGCCAGCTCGAGCGGCTGGGAGAACATCGGCCAGTGGCCGGTATCCATCTCCACCAGCCGCCAGTGCTCGCCGGTCAGCAGCTCGGCCACCTGCGGGCTCGGCTCGGCGCCGTCCAGCAGGCACTTGACGTACTACGCCCTGATCCACGAGGCCGCCCAGAACCGCCTGGAGCACGCAGACGGCGCCGACGAGGCGGACGAGTCGGCGACGCTGGTGGTCGACACCCTGCTGCGCGGCATCGGTCGGCAGGGCGACAGCGCCCTCGGCCGCTGACAGGATGCCGGGACCGCCGTCCTGACCGCAGCGCACAGGGCCTAAGGTCTGAGGTATGAGTTCGGACGAGGGAACCGTGCGCGTCGACAGCTGGATCTGGTCGGTCCGGCTGACCAAGACCCGTTCGCTGGCGGCGACCGCCTGTCGGGCGGGACACGTCCGGGTCAACGGCACGCGCGTCAAGCCGGCGCAGCTGGTGCGTCCCGGGGACGAGGTGCGGCTGCAGCACGAGGGCCGGGAGCGGATCGTGGTTGTCTCGCGGGTGATCAGCAAGCGGGTCGGTGCGAGCGTCGCCGCCGAGTGCTACGTCGACAACAGCCCGCCGCCGCCCGCCCGCGAGGAGGTCGCCTCGGTCGGTATGCGCGACCGGGGCACCGGGCGGCCGACCAAGCGCGACCGTCGCGACCTGGACCGACTGCGCGACCTGGAGCAACTGCGCGGTCGGTGACGCGATCGGGCCCGGGCGGTCCGGTACCCGGGCACGGTGGCGGGCCGGCGGCGCTCCGGTACGCCGACGCCCGCCTCGCCGCGGTGGCGGGGCGGGCGCGGGACGAGCTAGCTCAGTGCCCGGCTGTGGCCTGGGCATCCGCCGGGGCGTCCATGACACCCAGGACGTCGTTGAGGATCGCGATCAGGTCTGCGGCGATCGCCGCCAGGTCGCCGGGGACGGCCGCGGCGTTGCCGGCCATGACGTCGGTGAGCAGCTTGGCGAGGTCGGCATTCAGCTTGGCGAGGTCGGACGTCAGACTGCGGGTTTCGACACCCTCCCTGGTGGCGGCCTTCTCGGCCTGCTTCTGCAGGGCGGTGGCCGCCGCCTTCGCAGCATCCACCCGGGCCTGGAGGGTGGCCTTGTCCGCCTGGGGGCTGGCCTTGACGGAGGCCGCGACGGCGTCCACCTTGGTGGAGAGGTCGCCGAGCAGGCCGAGCTGGTGGATCTGCTGGAGCGACTGCATCTGCTCCGTCTGTCCCGCCTGGGTGGTGGCGGTCTGCGAAATCGGCACGGTGGCCGCACTCGCCTCGACGGTGGTGGCAAGGGCTCCGGTGAGCGCGACACCGGCGAGTGCCGCGATGATCCGCTTGTTGCGCATGAAACAACCTTTGCTGTGTGAACTGAGGCCGCAATGGGCGGCGACGGCCAGCCTCACCCGGCCCATTACGCCTCGCAACCGCACAGCTCCCAACGGTTACATCACTCTCGGTGCGGGCTCCTCAGTCCGGCGACACCATCCGGGCCACCGGTGAGATCGCGATCAGCACGACCGAGCAGGCCGCCAGGCTGAGGCCGAGTGCCATGGCGCCCACGGTCAGCCGGCGCTCCCACCCGCGGGTCTCCAGCCGGTCGGCGAGTACCGGAGCGGCGTGTCCGAGCGCGGCGCCTGCCGCCACGGCACCGGCGACCGCGCCGGCCAGGCAGATGCAGATGCAGATGCAGATGCAGATGGTGGAGAGGTCCTCGGTGACGGGTGAGAGGCCGACGCGGTGGATGCTGCCGTCGGTCGCGTACTGGACCTGGATCCGGGCGCCGACCGGCTCGTCGAAGTTCAGTGTGGCGTCGGCTTCCAGGAGCCGGCCGTCAGTGGCGGTGACCGGGCCGTGGCAGATCACGCGCCCCCGGGTGACCTGGACGGGAGCATGCGAAGCCACCGTGAACCGGCCGACGACACCGGCTTCGCGCATCGCGTACCGAAGATCCCCTGCCCGGCTCTCGACCACGTGGCCGCAGCCGACGAGCAGTCCCGTCGCGACCAGCAGCAGTACCGCCACAACCCCCCAGCCGACGCCCGGCTTTCGCTCACCGGATGCCCGCGCTGTTCTCGGCACAGTCCCACTCCCCCTTTGCCGCGGGCCAGCTCTGGCCGCGCCGGGCACGCATCATGCCAGCTCGGCTCACCACCGCCACAGTCGGGTCCGGTAGCGGGCAGGAGGTCTTGGGGCGTCCGGGCCGGAGTACGGCGAGCGGTCGTCAACTCCCTGCGGATGCACGGCCTTCCGCCCGTGGGGTCGGCAACTTCGTGGCCCGGCCCGATCCGTGGCGCGGCGGCCCGCGCGGCAGGTCGGACCCGCTCCACGGTCGGGCACCGGCACGGCCGCGGCCGCGCGTCCGTCCGGAGTGCGGGCGGCCCGGTCGGTGTCAGGCGAGCAGCCCGCCGGTGTACGGGTCCTCGGCGAGCATCCGCCAGGAGTGGCCGGAGGTCTCGAACGCCTGAGGGTCGACGGCCTCGACCATCGCGTCGACGTGGCTGCCCAGCAGTGCCCGGGGGTCGAACAGCTCCCAGTCGCCGGCGCCGCGGTCCCAGCGGGCCCACTCGTCCCGCAGCCGCCCGTACGTCCAGCAGGCGTAGAGCAGGGCGGACAAGTCCCGGTGGAGGTAGGCGGCGGGGCCGCCGTCGTCGTACCAGTCCGGCAGCTCCAGTCGTCCGGTGGCGCCGTCGAGGGCGACCACGAGATCGTGCGGCCACCAGCCGATGGCTATGTAGTCGCGCTGGTGGGCACGTTGGGTGGCGGCGCCGGGGTGGGCCTCGGCCATCGTCCGGAGCGGTTTCGCGCCGACGCCGAACAGCTCGCCGTCGAGCGGGAGCCCGACCTCGGTGAGCAGGCGCCGGGTGGGCTCGTGGGTGAGCCCGGCCGGGAGCTCCTGCGGCTGGTACCGGCGCACCTCGCCGCTCCCGTCGACGGCGGCGAGCTCCGCGACCAGCTCGGGCTCGAACTCGTAGGCGAGAGTGCCCGGTTCACCGGGGCGGGCGCCCCAGTGCAGGGCGCGGACCAGCAGTGCGGTGGGCCAGTGCGCGGGTGGTGTGTCGGCCTCGAACAGCCTGGGGTCGATGGCCCGGAACCGCTGCTCGGCGGCCGCGATCACCTCCCCGACCACGGCCGGCCCCCGGCGCCCGCCGTGCGAGTCGGTCTGCCGGGCGGCCGGTTCGACCGACTCGACCTCGCGGATCAGCCCGGCGAGCGCCGGCAGGTCGGAGGCGATCAGGTCTCGCAGGAGCTCGCCGCCGGCCCGGTCGGCGAGGTGGACCTCGCCCGTCGCTCCGTCCAGCACCACAGCGGTGCCGCAGTAGTCGGTCTCGCCGAGGACCAGCCATCGCCCGTCATCGGCCGCCTCCCCGGGGCCGAGTTGCTGCAGCCTTTCTGCGCCCAGGCCGTTGAACACCAAGTCCGCTCCCGCCGCGGGCAGGCCCTGCTCGGCCAGGAAGCGCCGCGTCGGGCCGTGCGTCAGCCCGTCCGGCAGCGCCTGCTCCGCAAGCCGGACCAGCCCGTGCTCGTCCGTTCGCCGTCCACCGTCCACGGCCTGCCGCCTCCCCCTGCCGCCGCCTTCACCGGAGCGCCGATCGTATCGGGCACCACTGACGTCCCGCCGGTCAGCCGGGACGGCTCCGGTTCGCCCCGCCCCGGGCCGCCGACCGGCCCGGACCAGCCGGGTTACATTGAGCAGGACAGGACCGGCGGGCCCCGGCACGGAGGCGGCCGATGCACTCGATCACCGACTGGCTGCGCGGCCTTTCCGGCCCGGTGGTCTACGCCGTCGTCGCCGCACTGGTCTTCGCGGAGGACGCGCTCTTCTTCGGCTTCGTACTGCCCGGCGAGACCGCGGCCGTCCTCGGCGGTGTCCTCGCCCACCAGGGCAGGGTCTCCATCGGCTGGCTGATCCTGGCCGTGGTCGGCGCGGCCATCGTCGGCGACTCGGTCGGTTACGAGGTCGGCCGCCGCGCCGGTCCGAGGATCCTCGACTCCCGGCCGCTGCGGCGGCACCGCGACCGGCTCGCCGACGCCCAGGCCCTGATCCGCCGACGCGGCCCGGTGGCGGTCTTCGCCGGCCGCTTCGTCGCGTTCTTCCGGGCGACGATGCCCGCCCTGGCCGGCAGCTCGCACATGCCCTACCGCCGGTTCCTGCTGTTCAACGCACTCGGCGGCGTGACCTGGGGCACCGGCTTCCCACTGCTGGGCTACTTCGCCGGCTCCGCCTACAGCCGCGTCGAGGGAGCCGTCGGGCGCACCACCGCCGTTCTGCTCGCCGTCGTGGCGATCGCCGTCCTCACCGTCTGGCAGCTGCGCCGCCGCGGCGTCATCGGGCACCGACACCGGGACGACGACCGTGACGGCAGGCACTGAAGCGCGGCCGGTACGGGCGGCTCCCGGGGCGACCGCACGATGCGGCGGTCAGGCGGTCGCCGCGTCCGACCGGACGTCCTACGCCCGGCGGGTCGCGTGGATCTCTCCGATCCGTTCCTCGGCCCAGTGCTTGAGGGCGACGATCAGCGGCAGCAGGATCCAGCACGGTCAGTTCGTAGTCCACCCGGGCCGGCACCATCGGGGTCACGGTACGGGTCAGCAGGCGGCACACGCGGCTACCGCCGATGGAGCCGCCGGCTCATTCCGGCGCCCGGCGCCCGTCGTCCGACATCCGCCGTCCGCGAGGGCGGAGCCAGGCGGCCACAGCACCGGGACGGAGTGTCCACGGCAGGCGCCCTTCGCCCGGGTGAACGATCCTTCACCCGGGCGTCACCGTCACCCCGGACGGCCTCTCCGTCCGGCGTCGCTCTGCCCTTCGACAGCTCGGGGGAGATCATGGAATGGCCGGTTGACGCGTGCGGCGGAGGGAGCAGCGGCAGAACGCCGGATGGGAAGGAGCGGCCGGGATGAGCAGGAGCGATCCGCCCGGGGCCGGCCTCGACGGCGCCGGCCCACTGGCGCCTGGCGGTCTGCTGGACGTGCTCGCGATCGCGGCGGCGGTGCTCGACGCGCAAGGGCGGATCGTGTTCTGGAGCCCGCAGGCCGAGGACCTGTTCGGGTACACCGCAGAGGAGGCACTCGGCCGGCCCGCGGCGAAGCTGCTGGTGGATGACCAGGAATTCGAGCGCGTTCTCACCCTGTTCGCCCGGGTGATGGCGGGCGAGGGGCCCTACGTAGGCACCTTCCCGGTGCGGCACAAGGACGGTCACCGGCTGCTGACCGAATTCCGCAACGTGCGGCTGCAGGACGAACACGGCCGCGTCTACGCCCTCGGGCTCGCCTCCGACCGGGAAACGGTACGGCGGGTCGAACGCGATCTGGCGCTCTCCGAGCGGTTGGTCTCGCACTCCCCGGTCGGCCTGGCGGTGCTGGACACCGACCTGCGCTACGTCCTGGTCAATCCCGCGCTCGAACGCATCGACGGCCTGCCCGCCGAGGAGCACCTCGGCCGGAGGGCGGGCGAGATGCTGCCCTTCCTGGACACCGATGCCGTCGAGTCCGTGATGCGCCGGGTCCTGGCCGACGGGATCCCGCTGGTGAACCGGCGCTCGGTCGGCTACCCGCCGAGTGATCCGGAGACCGAGCACGCCTGGCGGGCGTCGTACTTCCGGCTGGAGGATCTCAGTGGCCGGGTGATCGGCCTGGCGGTCTCCGTCCTGGACGTCACCGAGCAGCACCAGGTCGCCATCGAGGCCGCCCAGGCCCGCTCCCGGCTCGCCCTGATCGCCGACGCCTCCGTACGTGTCGGCACCACTCTCGACCTGGACACCACCGCTCTCGAGCTGGCCGACATCGCCGTGCCCGAACTCGCCGACATCGCGGCGGTCGACGTCCTCGAATCCGTCCTGGACATCGTGGGCGTCGGGCGCGGCACCGACGCGCCGCCCGGCGGGCTGGCGGTCCGGGCGCTCGCGGTCAAGGCCGCCCGGCCCACACCGGCCGGCCTCGCGGCCGACCCGGTCGGCGAGCCGGCGGCCTACGGTGCGGACCGGCTGGTCACCCGGTGCGTGGCCACCGGCAGACCCGTCCTGGTGGCCCGGGTGCGGCCGGAGGACCTGCCCCGCATCGCCCGGGACGGCCAGGCCGCCCGGCTGCTGGCGGAGGCCGGACTGCGCTCCTATCTCGCGGTGCCGCTGATCGCCCGCAGCGAGGTCATCGGCGTCCTCGACCTCAAGCGCACCGACACCCCGCGCCCCTTCGACCACGACGACGTCGTCCTCGCCAGCGAACTCGCCGCCCGCGCGGCGGTCTCCATCGACAACGCCCGCTGGTACCAGAGCCAGCGCCACGCAGCCCGCGCCCTCCAGCGCCACCTGTTGCCGCACCATCCGTCCCTGCGGCCGGGCCTGGAGATCGCCTCCCGCTACCGGCCCGCCGGAGCGGCGGTGGACATCGGCGGCGACTGGTTCGACGTCATCCCGCTGGCCGGTGACAAGACCGCCCTCGTCATCGGCGACGTCATGGGCCGGGGCATCAACGCCGCCGCCACCATGGGCCAACTGCGTACCGCCACCCGCACGTTGGCCGATCTCGACCTCGCTCCCGACGAGGTGCTGTACCACCTCGACCGCATCACCGCCGGCCTGGACGACACCATTGCCACCTGCGTCTACGCCGTCCACGACCCCCATCTCGCCCGGTACTGCATCGCCGGTGCGGGGCACCTGCCGCCCGTGCTCATCCCCGTCGACCGGGCACCGGAGCTGGTCAACCTGCCCACCGGATCCCCGCTCGGCGTCGGCAAGGGCGACTTCCGGGCCGTCATCGTCGACTTCTCCGTCGGCCACCAACTCGCCCTCTACACCGACGGGTTGGTCGAGACCCGGGACCAGGACATCGACGCCCGGCTCCAGGTGCTCCTCAACCTGCTCGGCGACCGGCCCGGCTCGCCGGAGGAGACCTGCGACCTGCTCCTGGACAGCCTGCACAACCCGGACGAGCCCGACGACGTGGCACTGCTCATCGCCCGCGCCCGGCCCCTTGCCCCCGACACGGGACCGGAACGCACCTGAAGCCTTGAACCGCCCGTGGATCACGAGGCTTCCCCGGGACGCTGACCACGGTTTCCAGGCTCTCGTACGAGACACTGCGGGTGCCCGGGCCCGGCGACCGGACCTTCACGGCCGCGGAGATCGCCGGGAGCACGTCGGCCGGCCTGCCGCAGGGAGCTGCGCGGTGGCGGGGCAGGCCGCTACCCGTACCGACCGGCGTGGGAGGCTACGGGGGCACCGCTTCCGCTCACGCACCCAGGAGCCGCTCCATGCACCGCCCGCGCGCCACCTTCCGACTCGACGCGCTCGCCTCCGGGCACCCGACGGGCATCCTCGACGCCGCCGAGCAGGCCGAACGCCGGGGCATGGACCGGCTGATGGTCTCCGAGACCGCGTACGACCCGTTCCTCCAGCTGGCCCGCGCGGCCGACCGGACCAGCACGATCGAACTGGCCACCGGCGTCGCCGTCGCCTTCGCCCGCACTCCGATGACCCTCGCCTACCAGGCCTGGGGGCTGCACGCCGCCTCCGGCGGACGGGCCGTCATCGGCCTCGGCTCGCAGGTCAAGCCGCACATCGAGAAGCGTTTCGGGATGCCCTGGGACCGGCCGGCCGCGCGGATGCGCGAGTACGTCCACGCGGTGCGGGCGATCTGGCACAGCTGGCAGACCGGCGAACGGCTGCGGTTCCGCGGTGACTTCTACGCCCACACGCTGATGACCCCGGTCTTCTCCCCCGACCCGGTCCCCACCGGCGTGCCCCGGATCCTGCTGGCCGGTGTCGGGCCGCTGATGACCCGCACCGCCGGCGCGGTCGCCGACGGCTTCCTCAGCCACCCCTTCACCTCGGTCGCCTACCTGACCGGGCAGGTGCTGCCCGGCCTGACCGAGGCCCGTGCCCGGGCCGAGGCCGACGGCGCCGCCTGGACCGCCCGGCCCTTCGAGATCGCCGGCAGCGTGCTCACCGCCACCGGCCGGACCGAGGAGGAACTGCGCGCCAACCTGGCCGGCGTACGCGAGCGGCTGGCCTTCTACGCCTCCACACCCGCCTACCGCCCGGTCCTCGCCCAGCACGGCTGGGAGGACCTCCAGGAGGAGCTGCACCGGCTCTCGGTACGCGGACGCTGGCAGGAGATGGCCGAGCTGATCGACGACGAGGTGTTCGACACCTTCGCGGTCGCCGGCCCGGTCGAGGACGTCGCCCGGGAGATCCACCGCCGCTACGCCGGTCTGGTCACCCGGCTCTCCGTCAGCCTGCCGGACGGCGCCGACCCGGCACTCGGCCTGGACGTCCTGGACGCCGTCCGCGCACTGGACTGAGCCGGCCGCGCCGGAGCCGTTCACTCGGAGGTGTCCACACATACGCCTCGTCGACGTAGCACCAGCGCCAGTCCTCCCCCGGCTCCGTCGACCGGATGATCGGGTGGCCCGCCGTCCCCGCGTGGTGCCTGGCGCGGCGGCCCGGGGAGGAGTCGCAGCAGCCGACGTGTCCGCAGCTCAGGCACAGCCGCAGCTGCACCCAGTCCGTTCCCAGGCGCAGGCACTCCTCGCAGCCCTGCGGGGTGTGCGGCACCACGTCACGGACGAGGGCGAGGTGCGGATCCGGTACGGCGGTCATCGTGGGCCTCCTGGAGTGATCAGCCGGGCCGGCGACCGGCGATGGCCCGCTCCACCCAGTCGCGCAGCACACCGGCGGGGGCCGCGCCCGTCTGGCGCGCCACCACCTGCCCCAGGTCGAGGACCAGCAGGGTGGGGACGGCCTGCACATCGAAGCGCCGCGCGACTTCGGGGGACGCGTCCACGTCCACCTTCACCAGCTTGATCCGGCCCGCCAAGTCCCGTGCCACCTGCTCCAGTTCGGGACTGACCAGGCGGCACGGTCCGCACCAGGCGGCCCACAGGTCCACCAGGACGGGCAGGGTGGCGAGTTCGGCGATCTCGGCGAAGGTCCGGTCGCCGGCATCCGTGATCCACGGCAGGGCGGCCTTGCAGCCACCGCAGCGGGGGCTGCCCCGGGAGGCGGCCGGAAGCCGGTTGGTCCTGCCGCACTCGGGGCAGCGCACGGTGGTCGGGTCGTTCGTCGCGGCGGTTTCCGGCTTGTCCACGGCTCCTCCCTCGGGCTGGCCTCAGGTGGCCTCGACCGGTTGCGGGTGCTCGGGCATCTCGACCGCCAACTCGCCGTCCCTGGCGGTGATCCGGATGGTCGTGCCCTCCCGGATGTCGCCCCGGATGAGTGCGCGGCCGATCTCGGTCGCCACCTCGTGCGAGATGAAGCGGCGCAGCGGCCTGGCGCCGAAGACCGGGCCGAAGCCATCCTCGGCGATGAGGCGGCGGCCCTCCTCGGTGAGCTCCAGGGTAGTCCGCTGCTCGGCGGGCCGCCCGCGCAGGTCGTCGACTCCCCCGCACCCCGAGCCGATCTCACGAGTGCGTGGAGCGACGCCTCGGCACGGCCTCATACGGCGTAATCGTGATCGGCCAGGACCTGCTCGATGACGTGCCGTGCGATCGTCGCCATGACCGGGTTCGTCTCGCGGTAGTACCGCAGTTCGAGGAGCGCGATCGACAGCGCCCAGCCGCGACCTCGCGCCCAGGCCGCGTCATCGGCCTCCACCGCGGCCCGGAACGCACCCCGCGCCTCGGCCGGCAGCACGTACCACGCCACGATCAGGTCCACCGCGGGATCACCCAGGCCCAAGCAGCCGAAGTCGATGACTGCGCTGAGCCGCCCCCGGGCCACCAGCAGGTTGCCCGGCTGCAGATCCGCGTGGATCCAGACCGCCGGGCCGGGCCGCTCGGGGGCCCGCAGGGCCTCCTCCCACGCGGCGGACACCGCCCCGGTGCCGACGATTCCGCCCAGTTCCGCGATCGCGGCACGGGTGACGGCATCCCGCGCCCCCAGGTGCTCACTGCGGTAGGAGGCAGGCCCGCCCGCCTGATCGATCCGATGCAGCGCCGTGACGAAGGACGCCAGATCCGCTGCCAGTAGGCCGGGTTCGGCGATCCGCCCGACGACCGGATTCGCGCCGTCGAGCCACCGGTAGACGGACCAGCGCCAGGGATAGCCCTCGGCGGGAGTCCCCTTGCCCAGCGGCGCGGGGATGGCGACCGGAAGCGGCGGGGCAAGCCGTGGCAGCCACTGGTGCTCCTTCTCGACGTCGTCGGCGGCTCCCGGGATACGGGAAGCCGCACGACCATGTCCTCGCCCAGCCGGTACATGGCGTTGGAGGTGCCGGCGGAGTCGACCGGCTCCACGGGAAGCCCCGCCCACTGCGGAAACTGCGTGGCGATCAGCCGGTGCACGAGCGGTGCGTCGATGTCCGACTCGTTGGCATGCATCTTGCCGGCGGGCATGAGCACCTTCCTGGAGTGTCGGCCACTACCACTACGCGCCAAGGACGTTGGCGGCGCGGCCGGATCGGGCCGACCGTTGTCGGGCCGACGGCAATGGGACCGTTCCAGTGCGGTGCTGGTCAACCCATTTACCACGAAGGCGAGTCGGACACCGAGCCACGGCCTCCTTGCGGCAGGAACCCCCGGAGCGGCCGCGGGTTCACGCCGGGCGCCCGGGCGGGTCCTGCACGACACCGGCAATGACGGCGGTCACGACCCGGTGGACTGCTTCGGCCTCCGGCGGGGTGCCCTTCCGGTCGGCGAACAGCAGGTGCGCGGCCCCGATCAGCGTGGGAGCGAGCGTGTCGACATCGGCTTCGGCCGCGATGCGGCCCAGTTCGCGCTCGGCCGCGAGGTAGGAGGCGATCGCGGCCGCGGCCTCCGTCAGGATCGGGACTCCGGCCGGCCTGGTCCTGCGCAGCCGGGCGCGCAGATCGTCCCGGAAGGTGATCAGGGCGACGATGGCCACGGCGACCGACTCGAAGAGCTCCGTCAGCACGCGGACGAGGTGGGCGGCGACGGTGCCGGTCCCTGCCAGGTCGCGCAGGACTGCGGCCTGGCCGTCGATCCGGCCGATGCGGTCCTGCACGAGCTCGGCCAGGAAGGCGTCGAAGTCGGCGAAGTGCCGGTGCAGCACGCCCTTGGCGCAGCCCGCCTCCGTGGTGACCGCCCGACTGGTCAGCGCGTTCGGCCCATCCCGGAGCAGGATGCGCTCGGCGGCGTCGAACAGCTGCCGCCGTACGTCGTGGATGGCCACCCCTGTCGGCACGGTGTACCCCTTCTTGCCTCGATCGATCCCACCTGGTTGACGAGTGGGCAGATGCCCACTCATAGTGGGCGCATGCCCACTTTACCTCCGGAGCGGACTCCGCTCTCCAGCTACGAGCCTCACCAAGTCCGGGGACTGGCCGAGTCGTTCGGCACGGACCCGGAACGCTATGACCGGGCCAGGCCCCGCTACCCGGACGCGATGGTGGAGGCGATCGTCGCCGCCGCCCCCGGGCCCGACGTGGTGGACGTCGGTACCGGCACCGGCATCGCGGCCCGGCAGTTCCAGGCGGCCGGCTGCACGGTCCTCGGGGTCGAGGTCGACCCGCGGATGGCCGCGTGGGCGCGGCAGCGCGGACTCGAGGTCGACGTGGCGGCTTTTGAAGCCTGGGACCCGGCCGGCCGGACGTTCGATGCCGTCGTCGCCGGGCAGACCTGGCACTGGGTGGACCCGGTCGCGGGCGCGGCGAAAGCGGCCCAGGCACTGCGCCCCGGCGGTCGGCTGGCCGTGTTCTGGAACGTGGACCAACCGCCGCCCGAACTCGGGGAAGCCTTCGCCGCCGTCTACCGCCGGGTGCTGCCCGACTCGCTCGCCTCCCGCCGCTGGACCACGACCGGCTCCGACGGATACGCGCCGCTGTCCACCAGGGCGGCCGACGGTATCCGGGAGACGGTCGCATTCGGCGAGCCGGAGCAGTGGCGGTTCGACTGGGAACGGTCCTACACCCGCGACGAATGGCTGGACCAACTGCCCACCACCGGCGGCCACACCCTGCTCCCGCCGGCCAAGTCCGAGGAGGTGCTGGCGGGCATCGGGGCCGCTATCGACTCGGTGGGAGGCAGCTTCGCGATGCGCTACACCGCCGTTGTGGTCACCGCTGCGCGAACCGGCTCCGGCTGACCCGGATCTACAGGTCCGTCCGCCGGCGGATTCGCCGACTCGTCCCGCACCCCGGCCCGTTGCCCCGCGGGCAACCGGAGGACGCGCTGCCGGGTGACTCGCCCGATCGGCTTGGGCGTGCCACCCGGCAGGCGACCGGGCCACCCTGGCTACCGCTTCCAGGGCCGGGCGAACTCGTGCAGCGCCGCCAGGGCGGCCGGGGCGAGCATCCGGTCGTTGACGGAGGTACCGGCCGGGTGGAGGAAGTGGTCCACACCGTCGAGGGTGCGCAGCCCGGGACCGGTGGTGTGTGCCTGGGTCAGCGCGGCGAGCAGCGGCGGCGTGGTCGTGCAGGGCACGTTGGCGTCGGCGGCGCCGCAGGTGACGGTGACCCGGGTGCCGCGGTGCAGACCACGGGCGACGTCCGGCGGGTAGACGGCGTCGTCGCTGCGCACGAAGCGGGCGTTGTCCGGGCCGAACAGCGCGTTCAGCAGTGCGGCGAGCGGCGGCAACAGGGTGCTGGTGTCGGCGGGGCGGCCGGCCCGGAAGTCCGCGATGGCGGCGGCGACGCCCGCCTTGTTGGCCTGGGCCACCGCTGCGCTGAACTGCCCGGCCGCCGCCCCCTGGTCGAGTTGGGCGTCGAGTTGGAAGTCGAGCACGTCGAGGAAGTGTTCGTCCTGCGGCGCGAGCAGGGCCAGCCCGGCGGGCGCGGGCCGTACGGTCCGGGCGAGCAGTAGCGCCTGCATGCCGCCCTCGCTGTGGCCGACGACCAGCAGGGCGTGCGGGTCCGCCTCCGGCTGCGCGCGAAGGGTGGCGTAGGCGGCCGCGGCCTGGCGGGTGAAGGCCGCCAGATCGATCCGGCCGGGATCGCCCTGGTAGGCACCGGACCCCGTCCGGCCGGTGAAGTACTTGTCGAAGCGCAGTGTCATGACGCCGTCTCCGCCGAGAGTTCCCGCGGCCAGCGCGAGCGTTCCCGGCATGAGCTCCGGCGGCTGGTTGCCGTCACGGTCCGTGCTGCCGCTGCCCGGCAGCAGCAGGGCCGCCGCCAGCCGTTGGCCGGCGTGGTGGGCGGGCACGTGCAGGGTGCCGTACGCAGTGGTGCCGTCCGCGGTGAACCGCACCTCACGATCGGCCGCGGGGACGAGAGCCGCGTCGTGCTCGACCGCGCTCGCCGCCGGGGCGGCTAACCCCGCCACGGCGGCTGAGGCCACCAGCACAGCGGTCATCCGGGTACGCCAACGCATCTCTGTCTCCTTCGAGTTGGGGTTTGACTTCCGGGTCCGGATCCGGATCAGGAGCCGGCGGTCAGTGGCCGATCAGCTGCATCACGAGGAGGAATCCGAGGAACACGCCGATCGGCAGCAGGGCCCGCGGGTTGCCGAAGTTGAGGCTCCAGCCGATGCCGAACCGCTTGCCGACGAAGATCGCCGGGTCCTGGCGGTTGACGTAGACCACGCCGCCGAACCGCCAGTACCGGTCGTCGTCCCGGTGGACCGCATCGGTCCGGGCGGGCTCCGTGCCGTCCTCGCCCTCCGG
The DNA here is from genome assembly GCF_053598215.1 of Kitasatospora sp. NPDC001175. Taxonomy (NCBI): domain Bacteria; kingdom Bacillati; phylum Actinomycetota; class Actinomycetes; order Kitasatosporales; family Streptomycetaceae; genus Kitasatospora; species Kitasatospora sp. NPDC001175. The sequence continues at coordinate 89,073 of NZ_JBSFJU010000015.1, forward strand.
CACCGGCAGCCGACTGCCGTTCCGGCCGGTGCGGATCGCGACGGCGACGACGGCGACCATGCCGGCCCCGGCCGGTGCCAGTACGGGCAGCACCGCGAGGCTTCGATCGCCGTCCCAGATCTGCCAGCCCGCGCACAGGACCGTAATGTCGACGCAGGCGGTCAGCACCAGCAGCGCCGCCGACATCCGCACGATGTACCGGCGGTGCTGGGACGCGCTCGCGGCCGGCCGGGCCGGATCCAGCTCCGCCCGGGAGCGGAAGGCGTACCAGATCACCACCAGCAGCAGAGTGGTGACCGCGAGCTGTACGAAGACCGGCGAGAACGCGCTGCCGACCGACTTCGCGGCGTACCGGTCGACCGTCCCACTGTCGCCGTAGTGCATCGGCAACTGGTCCGGCATCGACGGGTAGCGCACGACCGCCGCCACCGCGGTGACCGCGAGAACGACCAGTGACGGGACGGCCCACAGCCAGGGGAACCGCTCGGGACGGGTCCTCAGCGAGGTGTCCGCGACCACGGCCTGGCGCAGTCCGGCATACCAGTCCTCGCGCTGCTTGACGGCCAGGATCGCGCGCCGGGCGCGGAGGTACCCGATCCCGGACACCACGAGAACGCCGATGGACGTGAAGCCGGCCAGCGGCGTGCGCGGATCGGCGAACGCGAGCACCAGCCCGGCCGCAACCAGCACCCCGCCCACTCCGCCCACCAGCCAGCGGTACGCGCGACGCTGTTCGGCGATCACCGGGGCGTGCGCTCGGGCGGGCGGTGTCCGTACACCGAAGGGCAAGGTCGGCCCGGTGAGCGAGGGCATCAGCCACGCCGTCAGCAGCAAGACGGAAGGTATGACCTCTTGAACCACAACTGTTCCGGTCGTCATGCCGGCTCTCCTTGACTTCCTCGCCCCATACCGGACTTCACATCCGGTCCCACGCCGTGTCCCGCACCCGGCCCCGTACCCGGTGCCATGTCCGCCCCCGTGCCGAACGAGCCGACCACCCGCCCGCAGGCCTCCAGCACGGCCGTCCCGTCCATCCCCTGTGCGACCGCTTCGGCGAGCAGCGTCCGCAGCCGGCCCGACCATTCCTCGGTGAACCCGGGCGGCGGCGGACCGGAGCCCGGGTCGCGCTGAACGACCGCACCGCTCTTGCGGTTCAGCCTCAGCAGGCCCTCCTGACGCAGCAAGTCGTAGGCCTTGTTGACGGTGTGGAAGTTGATGCCGAGATCGCCCGCCAACTGCCGGGTCGACGGCAGCGCGCTCCCCTCGGCCAGGTCCCCCGCCGCGATCGCCTCGACGACCCGGTCCCTGATCTGCTGGTAGATCGGGACGCCGCTGCTCAGATCGATGCTCAGGATCACACTGCCTCCGCCTGACTATCTGCTCTAGTACTTATAGAACAGACAGGCAGGCGTCAGCAAGTGCTCCACACCTACGGCAGACCCGCCGGGGGCCCGAACCAGGGCCGCGCAGGCCGCACCCCTGACCACCCGTGCCCGCCCGTGCCGCCTTCGGGCAGAATCACCGCATGCGGCAGATCATCGTCATCGGCATCGGGGCGGGCGACCCCGACCACCTCACCCTGCAGGCGGTCAAGGCCATCGCCCGCACCGACGTCTTCCTCATCCTCGACAAGAGCGAGGAGCGCCAGGATCTGATCCGGCTCCGCAGGCAGCTGCTCGACGAGCACGCCCGGCCCGGCCACCGGCTCGTCGCCGCTCCTGACGCCGAACGCGATCGCACCGCACCCGGTTACCGGGAGGCCGTGGACGACTGGCGGCACCGGCGCGCCGACCTGGTGGAGCGGCTGATCACCGAGCACGTCGGCCCGGACGAGACGGGAGCCCTGCTGGTCTGGGGCGACCCGAGCCTGTACGACAGCGTCATCGCCGTCGTCGCGGAGGTCCTGGCCCGGGGCCGGGTCACGTTCGAGTACGAGGTGGTGCCGGGCATCAGCAGCGTGTCCGCACTGGCCGCCCGGCACCGCACCACCCTCACCAGCGTGGGCCGGCCGCTCCAGATCACCACGGGCCGCCGCCTGGCCGCCGAAGGCATCCCCGACGGTGTGGACGACGTGGTGGTCATGCTGGACGGCCGGGCCGCCTTCACCGGCATCGACCCGAGCGGTCTGGACATCCACTACGGCGCCTACCTCGGCACCCCCGACGAGATCCTGGTCGCCGGCCCCCTGGAAGAAACCGCCCCGCGCATCGCCGAGCTCCGCAGGCAGGCCCGCGCGCGCAAGGGCTGGATCATGGACACCTACCTGCTGCGCCGTTCCACCGACTGACGTCCGCCGGCCGTCGCCACGGCCCATGGCCAATCGGGCGGCCCCACCCGCACCGCGTTCGACGGCCACCCGTCGCCTGACAGCCGTCGGCGGCGGCCCGGCATTCCGGACCGCCGCCGATGCGACCTTGCCTGCCCCCGAGGTGACCGGGGCAACCGCTACTGAGCCGTCCAGCGCTGGTTGGCGCCGCCGTTGCAGCCGTAGACCTCGACCGTGGTGCCGTTGACGTTGCCGGACGGGAGGTTGCCGCCGGTGACGTCCAGGCAGAGGCCGTACTGGCTGGGGGTGGTGATGGAGCCGTCGGCGTTGAGCCGCCACTTCTGGGCGGCGCTGCCGTCACAGGGCTGGATCACCACCGACGTGCCCCAGGCCAGGCTGCCGCCCGCGCCGCCGAGGCACTGGGTGCCGTTGTAGGTGCGAAGGTCACCGTTGGAAGTGAAGGACCAGGTCTGGTTGGCACCGCCGGCGCAGTCCCAGATCTCGATCTTGGTGCCGGGCGCGGTCTGGTTGTTCCAGGCGTCCAGGCAGCGGCCGGAGGAGGCGGAGACCAGCTTGGTCGCCGTGCCGGAGGTGACCGGGCGGGCGGCGACCCGGTACAGCACCGTGCCGCCGGCCGGCACGGCGGCGCTGATCGCGCCGTCAGCACTGACCGAAGTGCTGTGCGCCCAGAGGTCGTTGAGCGCGTACCCCGAGCTGCTGGCGGGCAGGCCGACCGCGCTCGCGGTGGTGGAGACCACGGCCGGTGCGGAGGTCTCGTTGATCAGGGCCACCGCCACGTCGCCGCCCGCCAGCGGGCGGCGCAGCACGTCCAGGCCGCCCGCGGTGGAGAGGGCCGTGCCCTGCTGTCCGAGGCTGTCCTGGTCGACGGCGATGACGTCCCGGTTCAGGTAGACGCTCAGGTCCTGCTGGCTGATCGGGTAGCCCGAACTGCCGGCGGCCGCGGCCGCGCGCAGGTCGGCTCCGGAGATCAGCGGGGCGGCCAGCACGGCGGCGGCGGAGAGTTCGGTCTTCTCCTGGTCGTAACTGAGGCGCTGGACGGGGTTGTTGGCGGCGGAGGAGTAGTTGCCGGTCTCCAGCATGTCGATGTCGTTCCAGCCACCGGGCCCGGCGTACTGCGACTTGTCCAGGTCGGTGTGGATCAGCCTGGTCAGGCCGGCGAAGGAGGCGTCCCGGTCGCCGTCGATCCGCCACATGTTGGCGACGCTCTTCCCCCACACCCACGGCGTCTCGCCCTGCGCGGCGGGCTGGAGCGAGAGGCTGAGCACGACCGGCCGCCCGGTTGCGGCGAGTGCGTCGCGCATCCAGCCGTCCCGGGTCTGCAACGGCAGCTTCTCGTCACCGACCCGCTGGTTCGGGTCGCTGGCGAGGCAGTTGTCGTACTTGAGGAAGTCGACGCCCCAGCCGGCGATGGTCCGGGCGTCCTGCTGCTCGTGGCCAAGGCTGCCGGGGAAGCCCTGGCAGGTGTGGTAGGTCGGGCTCTCGTAGACGCCGAACTTCAGCCCCTTGCCGTGCACGTACGCGGCGAGCGTTGCCAGGCCGTCGGGGTACTTCTGCGGGTCGGGCAGCAGGTTGCCGCTGCTGTCCCGGGTACGGCTCATCCAGCAGTCGTCGATGGTGAGGTACTGGTAGCCGGCGTCGCGCAGCCCGCTCGCAGCCATGAAGTCGGCGGTGTCCTTGACGATCTGTTCGGTCGCGTTGCAGCCGAAGGTGTCCCAGCTGTTCCAACCCATCGGCGGGGTGCGGGCGAGGCCGTTGTCCAGCGCATGGGCCGGCTCGGCGGCGAGCAGCGGGAGTGCGAGCGCGGACAGCGAGAGGCAGGCGGAGAGCAGGAGGCGCGAGAGCACGCGCATGGGGGCTCCAGGAGGGTCGGAGGAAGGGCGGAGCGGTTGGGGGCCGCTCCGCCCAGGGGGTGTCAGGTCTGGCTGAAACCGGTGAAGTCGGCCTCGCCGCGGGTGCCTTCGCTGTGCGAGCTGGTGAACAGGCCGACGTCCTGGGTGGCGGCCACCCCGGGCAGGGTCGCGCTGCCGACCTGGGTCCAGCTGGTTCCGTCGGTGGAGTAGTAGCCGGTGTACGTGGACCCGGAGCGGACCAGCTTGAGCCAGCTCGGGTACGCGGCCTTGCCGCTGCCCTGGTTGGCGGGGGCGCTGTTGGAGTCGAGCTGGCCGCTGCCGGTGCTGTCCCACTGCAGCACGTAGCCCTTGCCGGGCGCCTCGGCGAGGATCACGTAGCCCGGGGAGCTGTTCGGCTTGGTGATGTCGTCGCGGACCATGATCCCGGCCTTCGCCCAGTCGCTGGTGTAGGCCTGGGCAGTGAGCTTGACCACCGTGGTGGAGCCGTCGTGTTCGGCGCCGGGCCGGTAGATGGCGCTGTACTGGTCGACGCCGTAGTACAGGTCGGCGCCGGCGCCGTCGATCGCGAAGCTGCCGTTCTGGGCGCCGAAGACCGCCGTGTTGTCGGTGAAGGTCCGCAGCGGCGCCTGGACGGGTGCGGAGAGCTCCACCTGCTGCGGCGAGCCGGTCCTCTCGACCCCGGCGGGGGTGTCGGCGGTCACCGTGCCGGTCACGCTGGCGTGGGTGATCGGCGCCGGCAGCACGGCGGGCGCGGTGACCTGGAACCGGACGGTGGCCTGCTCGCCGCCGGTGAACCGCGGGAACCCGGTACCGGTGGTCGGTTTGACGGTCCATCCGTTCGGCGCGTCGAGCCCGACGGCCACGTGGCGCGCGGCGCCGACGCCGTTGTTGACGAGGGTCGCGGTCACGGTGGCCGTGCTGCCCGCGGACCACTCCGGCGTGCTGGTCCGCAGCACCAGGTCGGGGGCGTACCGCTCGGGCGTCCGGGTGGGCGCGACCCGGTACATCACTGTGCCGTGTCCCGGTACGTTGGCGCTGATCGTGCCGGCCGTCTCGGTGGTGCGGTGCGCCCAGAGGTCGCGCAGCGTGTAGCCCTTGGCGCGCGGCAGCCCGATGGCGGCGGCGGTGGTGGACATGACGGCGGGCGCGGTGTTCTCGTTGAACAGGGTCACCGCGACGCTGCCGTCGGCGAGCGGCTTGGCCAGGACGTCGAGCCCACCGGTGGTGCTCACCGGCACGCCCTGCCTGCCGAGCCGGTCCTGGTCGACGGCGATGACCTCGCGGTTGCCGTATATCGCCAGGGTGGCCGGGCTGGCGGTGCGCAGATCGGTGCCCGCGATCAGCGGCGCGGCCATCTCGGCCCAGAGCGAGAACTCGGTGCGGTCCTCGGTCGGCGTCATGCCGTTGCCGACCTCCAGCATGTCCGGGTCGTTCCAGGCACCCGGCTTCGCCGAGGCGGCGAGCGGCATGTTCTGGTGGACGATGGACAGCATCCGGCCGTAGGAGGCGTCGATGTCGCCGGTGGTGCGCCAGAGGTTGCCGACGGAGCCGCCCCAGGACGCGACGGACTCCTCGCCCCAGTTGCAGAGGCTGTAGACGATCTGCCGGCCGGTCCTGGCCAGCGCGTCGCCCATCGCCTGGTAGCGCTGTTTGCCGGGCAGGCCCATGTTGTAGCAGTTGTCGTACTTCAGATAGTCGACTCCCCAGGAGGCGAAGGAGTTTGCGTCCTGCTGCTCGTGTCCGAGGCTCCCGGGGTAGCCGGCGCAGGTCATCGTGCCGGCACTCTGGTAGATGCCGAGCTTGAGGCCCTTGCTGTGCACGTAGTCGGCGACGCCCTTGATGCCGTCGGGGAACTTGACCGGGTCCGGCACCAGATTGCCGCTCACGTCCCGGGACTTGGTGAGCCAGCAGTCGTCGATGTTGACGTACTGGTATCCGGCGGCCTTGAGCCCGCTGGAGACGAGCCGGTCGGCGGTCTGCTCGACCAGCTTCGCGCTGACGTCGCAGCCGAACGCGTTCCAGTCGTTCCAGCCCATCGGCGGGGTGAGCGCCAGGCCGTTGTCGATCGCGGCGGCGGGTGTGGCGGTGAGGGGGACGGCCGCGAGGGGTGCGGCCGCCAGCGTGGCCGCGACCAGCGCAGCCCACGTCTTGCGCATCGGTTCTCCTGAGTCCGAAGGGTGGCGGACGGTATACGGCGGAGCTGTTGCCTTGCGCAGGGCGTGGCCAAGCGAACCAAAGTCAACAGAAACCGTCAATACTCAACGCAACAGCGCGGCACGTTGACATGACCGAGCAGGGCGTTTTTGGACGGCGGCGCTACTTCTGGAGCCGGCTCCCTCCCGACTCGCCGCAATGGCGCCTCGGCTGACGCCCCATGAGCCGACCGGTGTCGCACCGCACGGGTTGCGCTGGGCGTGCAGCCGTGAACGGGCCGCCCTCCGACCGGCACGATTACGGAGTGAGCCGGTAGGAGTCACCTCGCGATGGGACCTGAGCCTCGGATCGTGTTGCGTGGCGCGCACACAAGTGATCAGCACGGAGCGGAAGTTCGGCCGATCACGCCGACCAGGCGGATGGGCCCGTCCACGAGACCCCGGCGGAGCACGAAGTCCGCGCTCGCGCCCCCTGCTCCACCACAGGCCGCAGCCGACGAATCGCCGGACATTCCGAACCGGTTCCGTCCGGCTGCAGGAGCGGGCCGGCGCCGCACCCCCGCACGCGCCCATGCTCGGGAGGGTGCGTGTCAATGTACCGCCCATCGTGCGTTTCTGTTAGAACTTGTTGACTATTGCTCATCTGGCCTTCATATTGAGCACCACTCGACCTCAACTTCCCACCCTCACCACCATCCTGGAGACCACCCATGGGTCGCAGCCGCCTGTCTTCGACATGCCGCGCCGCCCTCGGCGCAGCCCTACTGCTCCTGGGCACGCTCAGCGGCGCGGCCACGTCACCGGTCGCCCAGGCCGCCCCCGCCTCCGCGACGGCCGCCACCTCCACCGCCATCGCCGTCGACGGCACCGAGCCGGGCCTCACCTTCGACGGCGTCGGCGCGATCTCCGGTGGCGGCGGCAACTCACGCCTGCTGGTCGACTATCCGGAGCCGCAGCGCAGCCAGCTGCTCGACTACCTGTTCAAGCCCGGTTACGGCGCCTCGCTGCAGGTGCTGAAGCTGGAGGTCGGGGGCGACACCAACTCCACCGACGGTGCCGAGCCCAGCATCGAGCACACCGCCGGCACCGTCGACTGCGACCAGGGCTACGAGTGGTGGCTGGCCGAGCAGGCCAAGGCCCGCAACCCCGGCATCAAGTTCTACGGCCTGTCCTGGGGTGCCCCCGGCTGGATCGGCGGCGGCAACTTCTGGTCCCAGGACACCATCGACTACCTGATGTCCTGGATGGGGTGCGCCGCCAAGCACCACCTGACCGTCGACTACCTCGGCGGGTGGAACGAGCGCGGCTACGACAAGACCTGGTACGAGAACCTCAAGGCCGCGCTGACCTCTCGCGGTTACGGCACCAAGGTGGTCGCCGCGGACGACACCTGGGCCGTGGCCGACGACATGGCCAAGGTCCCGGCGTTCAGGAACGCGGTCGACATCGTCGGCGTCCACTACCCCTGCGGCTACCTCGGCTCCTTCAACTCCTGCCCCAGCACCGCGAACGCCAAGGCGCTGGGCAAGCCGCTGTGGGCGAGCGAGAACGGCTCCGAGGACGCCAACGAGGGCGCCACCTCGGTGGCGCGCGCGATCAACCGGGACTACCTCGACGGGAAGATGACCTCGTTCATCAACTGGCCCGTCATCGCCGCGCTCTACCCCAACCTCCACTTCTCCACCGACGGCATGTCGATCGCCGACCAGCCCTGGTCCGGCAGCTACACCATCGGCAAGACCACCTGGGTCACCGCGCACACCGCCCAGTTCGCCGAGCCCGGCTGGCACTACATCGACTCCGCCGGCGGCTACCTCGGCGGAGATCGCACCAACGGCAGCTACGTGACCCTGAAGTCCCCGAACGACAGGGACTACAGCACCGTCATCGAGACCATGGACGCCACCACCGCCCAGAGCGCGAAGTTCACCGTCACCGGGGGCCTGTCCACCGGCAAGGTCCACGTCTGGGCCACCAACCTCAACTCCGCCGACCCGGCCGACTGGTTCGTCCGTACCCAGGACATCGCTCCGGCCCACGGCAGCTACACGCTCACCCTCCAGCCCGGCCACGTCTACACCGTCACCACCACCACCGGTCAGGGCAAGGGCACCGCCACCCCGCCCACCGCCGCGCCGCTCGAACTGCCCTACGCGGACGACTTCGAGACGACGGCCACCACGACGTCCCCGAAGTACTTCACGGACATGAACGGCGCCTTCCAGACCGTCCCGTGCGGCGGCGGCCGCACCGGTACCTGCCTGCGCCAGATGGCCCCGACGACGCCGATCCGCTGGACCGACGAGTCCTACGACGCGCCCTACACGATGATGGGCGACGGCAGCTGGTCCAACTACACCGTCACCGCCGACACCCTCTTCGAGCAGTCGAGCACCATCGAGCTCCTCGGCCGGGTCAACCAGCAGGGCCGCAACAACAACGGCCTCAACGCCTACCACCTGCGCGTCAGCGACACCGGCGCCTGGTCCATCGACAAGAGCGACACCGGCTGGAACTTCACCACCCTCGCCAGCGGCTCCACCACCGCCCTCGGCACCCGCAGTTGGCACACCGTCGCCCTCTCCCTCCAGGACACCACCCTCACGGCCACCATCGACGGCACCGTCGTCGGCAGCGCCACCGACGGCAGCTTCACCAACGGCCAGGCCGGCCTCGGCGTGACCGACTACCGGACCGACCAGTTCGACGACTTCACCCTCACCCCCGGCACGCCCTCCACCCACACCGGCCCGGTCACCTCCGCCCTGCCCGGCAAGTGCCTCGACGACGGCAACTCCACCGCCAACGGCACCGCGGTGCAGCTCTGGGACTGCAACGGCGGCGCCGCACAGACGTGGACCTGGACCAACGGCACCCTCACCCTGGGTGGCAAGTGCCTCGACGTCACCGGTGGCAGCACCGCCAACGGCACCCTGGTCGAGCTGTGGGACTGCAACGGCGGCACCAACCAGCAGTGGACGCCCCAACCGGACGGCGCCCTGAAGAGCACCCAGTCCGGCCGCTGCCTCGACGACCCGGCCTACGCCACCACCAACGGCACCCGGCTGGAGATCTGGGACTGCAACGGCGGCACCAACCAGCGGTGGACGCTGCCGTAGCGGCCGACGGCGGCCGGACCACCAGCAGGTCGGCCGGCTCGATGCCGTCCTCGAACTCCTGCGCCGCGATCCAGTCCCGGCGTTCCACGCACAGGCGGCGCAGCAGCGCGATGTGGGTGGGCGGCCCACCGAAGCCGGTGCAGCCGATCCGCCCCCACTCGCGGGCGATCGTGCCCAGTCCGACTCGCCGCGGCTCCTGCCCGCCGTCCACTTGAGGGTTCCTTTCCCGTGCCCACCCTCCCTCGCCGGGGCCGGGGGGGGGAGGGTGCCTGGGCGGCGTGAACAAGGGGCACCGCTCTCGATCTCCGTCTGGTGCCGACCCGCGGTTCAGAGCGCTCCCTGATCGGCTGCGTCCGCTGGGGCGGTACGTCGCCGGCCATCCCGTGACTCGCCAACAGGCCTTGCGGTGAGGGAAGTTCGGTTCCAGACGGCCACCCCGGGGCGGGGTACCCCTCTGCGCGGCTACGGCTCGCCGATGGCCCGGTCCAGCCGGCGGGCTCCTTCCGCCAGCTGATCCACGCTGTCCGCGTACGCATAGCTCAGCCGCAGGTACGGGGCCGGCGGCTCCGCGGTGAAGTACGGCTCACCGGGGGTCACCGCCACCCCCGCACGCAGCGCTGCGGCGGCGAGCGTCTCCGGGTCGCGCCCTTCCGGGAGGCGCAGCCACAGGTGGTAGCCGCCGTACGGAAGGCGCTTGGGCAGCAGTTCGGGCCGCAGCCGTGCCAACGCGCCGGCCAGCGCGTTCCGCCGCTCCCGCAGTGCGCCGGCCAAGGCCCGCAGGTGCTGCGCCCACGCGGGCGCGGCGACCAGCTCCAGCGCGGCCTCCTGCAGTGGCCTCGGGACGAAGAAGCTGTCCACCGCCTGCACCGCGCGCAGCCGGGCCAGCGCCGGACCGCGCGCGGCGAGTGCCGCGACCCGCAGGCTGGGCGAGGTCGCTTTGGTCAGCGAGCGGATGTGGACCACCACGCCGTCGGGGTCGGCGGCGGCCAGCGGCGGCGGCAGGGGCGGCGCGTCCGCGTGGACCAGCTGCCGCGCGAAGTCGTCCTCCACCACGAACGCCCCGGCAGCCCGGGCGATCTGCAGCACTTCACGCCGCCGCCCAGGGTCGAGCACGGCACCGGTCGGATTCTGGAACAGCGGCTGGCAGAGGAACAGGCGGGCGCCGCTGGCAGCGAATGCCTCGGCGAGCAGGTCGGTCCGCACCCCGTCCGCGTCCACCGGGACGGGGACCGGCCGCAGCCCGGCGGCCCTGGCGACCGCGAGCATCCCGGGGTAGGTGGGCGACTCGACCAGCACGGGCGCGCCCGGGGCGGCAAGCGAACGCAGGGCGGTGGTGAGCGCGCTCTGGCCGCCGGCGGCGATCAGCACGTCGGAGGCGGTGACGCTGTCGGCGATGTCGCGGGCGAACCAGGCCCGCAGCTCGGGCAGTCCCTCCAGCGGCGGCCGGCTCCACGCCCCCGGCCGTCGACCGGCCCTCGCGAGGGCGGCGGCGAGGGCGCGTTCGGGCTGGAGGGAGGGGTGCAGGTAGCCGCTGTTGAGGTCGACCACCTCGGGCGGTGCCAGGGCGAGGGTCGCGAGGACGCCGGTGGCGTCCGCGCTGCGGGTCGGCGGGATGCCTGCCTCGGCGCTGAGCGCCACCTCCTGCCACGAGGTGTCCCCGAGTGCGTTCGCCGGGCGCCGCTCCTCGGCGCGGAACACTCCGGCACCCGGCCGGGAGACCACCAGCCCCTCAGCGGCGAGCGCGGCAATCGCCCGGGAGACCGTCACCGGGCTCACCTGGTACCGCTGCATCAGCTCCCGACTGGACGGCAGCTTCTCTCCTGGAGAGTAGCGGAAGAGATCGCGACGGAGAATAGCGGCAAGCTCTGCAACGCTGGTGCGGTCCATGGCACGACCCTACTCTCACTGCTACGCTCATGCATGACAGCACACGATAGCGCTATCCCGACCCGATCGATAGCGGTCGACGGCACCGCACTCGCCGCCCTGGGCGTACTCTGCTTCTCGTTCACCTTCCCCGCCACCGTGTGGGCACTCGAGGGCTTCGGCCCCTGGACGGTCACCGGCCTGCGCGGCGTGCTCGCCGCGGCCGTGGCCGGCGCGTGTCTGGCCGCCCTGCGCATCCCGCTGCCCCGGCGCTCGGACTGGCCCGGTCTGCTGGTGGTGGCCGGCGGCTGCGTGGTGGGCTTCCCACTGCTCACCACCCTCGCCCTGCAGACCTCCTCCACCGCCCACTCCGCTGTGGTGATCGGCATGCTGCCGCTCGCCACGGCCACGCTCTCCGCACTGCGCACCGGCGCCCGCCCGCCCCGGATGTTCTGGTGGGCGGCGACGGCGGGCGCGGCGGCGGTGCTGGTCTTCGCCCTCCAGCAGAGCGCCGGCCGGCCGGGCCTCGCCGACGGCTACCTGCTGGGCGCGCTGCTGCTCTGCGCCGCGGGCTACGCCGAGGGCGGCCGGCTGGCACGACGGATGCCCGGCTGGCAGGTGATCGCATGGGGCGTGGTCGCGGCGCTCCCCGCCACCGCGCTCACCTGCGTCCTCGCCCTGCCCTTCGAACCGGCCCACCCGACCGTGCACGGCCTGGCCGGGCTCGCGTACCTCGCCGTCGTCTCCCAGTTCGGCGGACTCGTGGCCTGGTACCGGGGAATGGCCGCGATCGGCGTCCCCCGGGCCAGCCAGCTCCAACTCGCCCAGCCGCTGCTCACCCTCGGCTGGGCCGTCCTGGTGCTCGGCGAGCGGCTGCCGCCGGCCGCGCCGGTCACGGCCCTGGCGGTGATCGCCTGCATCGCCGCCACCCAGCGCCTGCGCCGGTGACCCCCGGGCCCCGGACCTCCGCCGACCGCGGAGCCGCAGGCAGAGGCCGATGCCTCCCCGGCACGGCCGCCGTCGGATCCATCCACCTGCGGCCCCGCCGGTGGTGGATGGAAGGGACTCAAGGCGCGTCCGGTGGAGCACCCCCCACCGGCCCCTGTCCGACGGCGTCGACCGGCCCGGGACCCGCCGCGGTCACCGCGACGGTTCGCCGTCGGCGAGGGCGGCGCGCAGCCGGGCGGCCATCTCCTCGGCCTGCGTCTCGTCCGCGTAGCGGGTGCGCGGCCAGAAGAAGCCGCGCAGGCCGTCACGCGGGTTGCGCGGCACCACGTGGACGTGCAGGTGCGGCACGGACTGGCTGATCCGGTTGTTGGCAGCCACGAAGCTGCCGGCCGATCCCGTGCCCTTCTCCACGGCCGCCGTCACCCGCTGCACCCTGGCGAAGAAGGGTCCCACGGCCGATCGCGGCAGGTCGGTCAGCGTCTCGACATGCTGCCGGGGCACCACCAGGACGTGGCCGGGGAAGAGCGGCCGCCGGTCAAGGAACGCCACTGCGACGTCGTCGGCCAGCACCAGATGGACCTGTGCCGGCTCGGCAACGATCTCGCAGAACCTGCACTCCACGCCGGCCCTCCCAACCATTCGATCTCGGACCCCTTTGCTCACCAAAGCATCAGCCCTGCAGCCGGACCACCGAGCCGCGCCACGGCAAGCGCTTCCGGTGGTCTGCGTCAGCCTTCGAGATCGCCGAGCCGGCGCAGGACGTTGAGTGAGGGCGGACTGTCCGGGGTCTGCGACGCGTCTGCTTGCCTACCGGCTGTGCTGACGGCTCTTCGATGTCCCAGCAGGTATCGAGCTCCAACAGAGTCAAACAGATGCTACCGCTTGTCAACAGGCATTTCGGTCCTCAGTGAACCCCTGACGTCGCCTCGCCCAGCCCGACCAAGCCGACCTCTCATAGGTGTTGACCACGAGACCCAAGCATGTTTGATTATGTCGGAATTGGCACTCGTCTGCTGATGGCGATCCCATCGGCGGGAGGCAGCACGCCGATGCCGCACCACGGGCCGCCCCCGGGGAACGGCCCCCAGTAGCTTGATGGGGACGCCGTCCGAGAGAGTGTGCCGTCCCTTCCCCGACGCACTGGAGCTGAGCAGATGATCGACGAGGCCGCCACCGACTTCGAGGCCGTCCACGGCGGACGGCCGACCGGCGCGTGGACCGCGCCCGGGCGCGTGAACCTGATCGGCGAGCACACCGACTACAACGACGGCTTCGTCCTGCCCATCGCCCTCCCGCACACGACCCGGGTGAGCGCCCGCCGCAGGGAGGACGGACGGCTGCGCCTGTACAGCGCCCAGGGCGACGGCACGATCACCGACCTACCGCTGGACGGTCTGGCACCCGGCGCCGTCGCGAGCTGGGCCGGCTACCCGGCCGGTGTCTTCTGGGCACTCGCCGAGGCGGGTCACCCGGTCGGCGGGGCCGACCTGTACATCGACAGTGACGTGCCGTCCGGCGCCGGACTGTCGTCCTCCGCCGCCCTGGAGTGCGCGACGGCCGCCGCCCTGAACGACCTGTACGGACTTGGCCTTTCCGCGCCGGAACTCGCGCTGATCGCCCAACGGGCCGAGAACGCCTTCGTCGGTGTTCCGTGCGGTGCGATGGACCAGATGGCCTCCGCCTGCTGTACCAGCGGCGCCGCCCTGTTCCTCGACACCCGGACCCTGGAGCAGCGGCACGTGCCACTCGACCTGGAGGCGGCGGGGCTACGGCTGCTGGTGATCGACACCCGGGTCAAGCACGACCTCGGCGACGGCGCCTACGCCGCCCTGCGGGCCGGCTGCGAGCGCGCCGCCCACCTGCTCGGCCTGCCCGCGCTGCGCGATCTCGCGCCCGACGGCCTCGCCGCGGCCCTGGACCGGCTGCCCGGCGAACTCAGGCCGCTGGTCCGGCACGTGGTGACCGAGAACCGGCGCGTCACCGAGACCGTCGACCACCTGGTCCGCGGTGAGATCGCCGCACTGGGCCCGGTCCTGACGGCCGGACATGCCTCGCTGCGCGACGACTACCGGGTCTCCTGCCCCGAAACGGACCTCGCGGTCGAGGCCGCCGTGGCCGCCGGGGCGCTGGGTGCCCGGATGACCGGCGGCGGCTTCGGCGGGTCCGTCATCGCGCTGGCTCAGGCCGCGATCCTTGCGGGGATCTCGGACGCGGTGCGGGCGGCCTTCCGGTCGGCGGGCTTCGCGTCCCCGTTCATGTTCACCGCCGTGCCCTCGGCAGGAGCACGGCGGATGGCCTGACCCGTAACCGCACGCTCAGCCGGCGGCCGGGACGACGACGAGCTCGCCGACCGCGTCGGCGAGCACATTGCGGACCGTCGCCGGCAGAGCGTCGTCGGTGACGAAACAGTCGATCTCCGCCAGGGTCGCGAAGCTGCTCAGCCCGATGACCCCCCACTTGGTGTGGTCCGCGACCACGACCGTGCGGCGCGCGGATGCGATCAGCGCCCGATTGGTCTGCGCCTCGGCCAGGTTGGGTGTGGTGAGGCCGGCCTGCTCGCATACGCCGTGCACGCCCAGGATCAGCAGGTCCACGTGGAGCGAGCGGATCGTCTGATCGGCCAGAGCGCCCACCAGAGCCGCCGACCTGGTGGGCGCCCCTCCGGTCAGAAGCAGCGACGGAACGGCCTCTCCCCCGTCGCGGCCCGCCGCCCACAACAGGTCCGCGATCGGCAGGGAGTTGGTCACGACCGTCAGTTCCGGGATCTCCAGCAGCCGGGAGGCGACCGCGTAGGTCGTGGTACCGGCGGAGAGGGCCACCACGCTGCCCGGTTCCACCCGTTTCGCGGCCGCGTCGGCCAGTGCTGCCTTGGTGGCCTCCTCCAGCCCGGACTTGGCGTCGAACCCGGGCTCGTACGTGCTCGCGGCCCCCGCCGCCATCGCTCCGCCGTGCACCTTCTGCACGGCGCCCTGGCGCACCAGCGCATCCAGGTCACGGCGGATGGTCATGTCCGACACACCGAACTGTTCGACCAGTTCGGCGACGCGAACCGCGCCGGCCCGGCGAATCGCCTCCAGGATCAGCGCCTGGCGCTGTGGAGCGAGCAACATCTGATCAGCCACGAAGGCCCTCTCGATCGAACGGGTGGCGGCCAGCGAAGGTGCAACTGTCCTGGCTGGAAGGGAAGTTGGAGTACCGCCGGAAAAAGAGAACGGAACTGCCGGTGCCACGGGGTGTGCGGCACCGGCAGTCCGATGGCGGTCCGGCCGACCCTCGGCGGCCGCCCGCCCGTTCCGTCTTCGGTCGAGTCCCGAGCCACCGCAGGTTGCGGCGGTCCGGTCACGCCCCGACCGGGCGGACGTCGATGAGGTGTTGCACCACCGGAACGCCCTGTCCGGGGCGGTCGGCGGTTCCGCAGGTGGGATACGAAGGCCGGCCTCCCGCAGCATGTGCCGCAAGGAACGGATCCCGCGAGGCCGGGAGGCTGGTGTGCTCGGCCTCGCGGCCTGCGGTCAGGCCGGGAGTCCGACCGCGCGTTCGCGGTTGCGGCGCTGCTGGATGATGACGGCGGCGACCAGCAGAGCGCCCTGCGCGACGTTCTGCCAGAAGGCGTTGATTCCCTGGACGGTGAGGCCGTTCTGCAGGGCGCCGAGCAGCGCGACGGCGAGCAGCGTGCCGCCGATGCTTCCCTTGCCGCCCTTGAGGGCGCAGCCGCCGAGGGCCGCGGCGGTGATCGACTGGAGTTCCAGGCCTTCGCTGCCGGAGACGGGCTGGCCGCTGCCGGTGCGAGCGGTGAGGAGGACGCCGGCGAGGGCGGCGACGGTACCGGAGAGCGCGTAGGCGGAGATGAGGTACTTGTTCAGGTTGATGCCTGCGAGGCGGGCGGCGGTGTCGTTGCCGCCGATGGCGTAGATGTTGCGGCCGATGTCGGTGTAGGTGAGCAGGGCGTGGACGGCGGCGGCGGTGAGGATGAGCAGCCAGACCATGGTGGGCAGGCCGGCGATCTTGCCCCGGCTGAGGAACACGAAGACCGGGTCGCCCAGCACGTAGCCCTGGGCCCGACCGTCGGAGACGAGTTGGGCGACGCCCTTGTAGGCGGCCAGTCCGGCGAGGGTGGCGATGGTCGGGTTGACCCGGCCGTAGATGATGACGATCCCGTTGAACAGGCCGATGGCGGCACCGATGGCGAGGGCGGCACCGATGCCGAGGTAGGGGTCGGCGCCGGTGGAGGTGAACACCATGGCGCTGGTGACGGAGGCGAGCCCGGCCTGGGAGCCGACCGAGATGTCGAGGCCGCCGCAGATGATGACGACGGTCTGGACGACGGCCAGCAGGCCGGAGATGGTGACGGCTTCGGCGATGACCTGGATGTTGTCCCAACTGACGAAGTTGGGGTTGAGCGTGCCGAAGAGGGCGACTACGGCGATGAGGGCGCCGACGAGGCTGAGGTTCTGCCCGCCGATCGCGGCGAGCAGGCCGCGTGGGCCACCGGGCCGGCCGGGCCGGGGCTGGTCCTTCGGCAGCTGGGCGCTCGGGGAGGTGGTGGTGGTCATCGGGTGTCTCCGGTCGGGGCGTGGGCGGTGGTGCCGGTGGCGAGGTCGTCAGCCATGGCGAGCGCGAGGATCGCCTCTTCCGTCGCCTGGTCGCGGGTGAGTTCGCCGGTGGTGCGGCCGTTCTGCATCACGACGATCCGGTCGGCGAGGCCCAGGACTTCGGGCAGTTCGGAGGAGATGACCAGGATGGCGGTGCCCTCGCGGGCGAGGTCGGCGATGATCTGGTAGATCTCGGCCTTGGCGCCGATGTCCACGCCGCGGGTCGGCTCGTCGAGGATCAGCAGGTCGGGTTTGCGGGCGAGCCAGCGGGCGAGGACGACCTTCTGCTGGTTGCCGCCGGACAGGGTGCGGACCTCTGCTTCGATGGAGGGGGCACGCACCCGCAGCCGATCGGCGAACTCCTGGGCGAGGGCCTTCTCCTGACGGTGTCTGACGAATCGCCAGCGGCGTAGCCGGCCCAGGCTGACGAGGGAGGTGTTGTCGCGGATCGTGCGCTGCAGGAACAGCGCCTGGGCCTTGCGTTCCTCGGGGGCCAGGCCGATGCCGGCGGTGATGGCGGCGCGGGGGTCCCTCAGGCGCAGGGCCTTGCCGCCCAGTTCCACGGTGCCGGAGCGGATGGGGGCGTCGCCTGCCAGGGCGAGCGCGAGTTCGGAGCGTCCGGCGCCGATCAGGCCGGCGAGGGCGACTACCTCGCCGGCGTTGACCCGCAGGCTGATGTCGCTCACGTCGTCCGTGGTGAGGTTCTTCACGTCCAGGACGACGCGGTCGGTGGCGACCTGCTGGCGGACGAAGAGGGAGGACAGGTCCCGGCCGACCATGAGCCGCACGAGTGCGCTCTCGTCCGTGGCCGCGGCCCGGACGACCCCCGCGACCTGGCCGTCCCGCAGAACCGCGATGCCGTCGGCGAGTTGGAAGATCTCCTTCATCCGGTGGGAGACGTAGATGACGGCGATGCCCTCGGCGCGCAGTCGCCCGATCAGCGCGAACAGGGCCTCGACCTCGTGCTCGGAGAGCGAGGAGGTCGGCTCGTCGAAGGCGATCGCCCGTGGCGGGACCTGGCCGGTCATCGCCCGCAGGATCTCGACCAGCTGGCGCTGGGCGGCGGTGAGTTCGGAGCCGAGCAGGTCGGGGTCGAGGACCTTGTCGAACCCGAGGTGCTTCAGGTCGGCGGTGATGCGGCGGCGCAGTTCGGCGCGGTCGAGGCGGCGCAGCCCGGTGCGGGGCAGCGAGCCGGTGTAGACGTTCTCGGCGACCGAGACATGGGGGATGATCTCGGGTTCCTGCGGGATGATCCGGATCCCGGCGCGGCGGGCGTCCTGCGGGGAGTTCAGGTCGAGGGCCTGGCCGTCCAGCAGGACCCGGCCCTCGGTGGGACGGTGGTCACCGGTGAGGATGCGCAGCAGGGTGGACTTGCCTGCGCCGTTCTCACCCATCAGGGCGGTGACCTGACCGGGTGGGAAGGTGAGGGTGACGTCCTTCAGTGCCTGGACGGTGCCGAAGCGCTTGGACACGCCCTCGGCGCTCAGGCCGGGCGAGCTGCCGGGTGGCGGGGCGGGCGAGGGTTCAGGTGCGGTCATCGGGGCCTCTTTGGCGGTGCGGCACGTACGGTCTTCGGGAGCCGAGCCGGTACGGCAGGCCGGTTCCCGCCCGCCGCACCGACGGCTCGACGCGGCATCAGCTGCAGGACACGCCCGCGGACTGCCAGGTGGTGGCGTCGACCATCTTGGTCGGGGCGAAGGCCTCCTTGGGGAAGTCCTTGCCGTTCTTGAGCTTGTCGTACATGGTCTGCACCGCCAGGGCGCCGACGTCCTTGCCGTTGATGAACAGGGCGGCCTTCATGCCCGACGGCTTGCCGGACGCCCAGTCCTTGCACGCCAGGTAGGCACCCAGGCCGACGCCGTCGATGTCGTTGGGGCTCACCCCGGCGTTCTGCAGGGCGGTCACGGCACCCTGGACGTTCTCGTCGTTGCAGCCCCATGCCACCCAGTGCTTGACGCCCGGGTTGGCGGTGATGGTGGCGGCGACCTTGTCCTGCGCGCCGGTCGGGGTGTTGTCGGTCGCGACGTCGATGTTCTGCACGCCCGGCACGGCCTGGTCGAAGGCGTCCTTCGCGGCCTTCACCCGGTCACCGCAGACGGTGACGTCCTGCTTCCATCCGGAGATGATCCGGGTGTCCGCCGGGTTCCAGCCGGCCTTCTTGAACTCCTCCGCAGCGCGTTGGCCGACCTGCTGGCCCATCTGCTGGCCGGAGAAGCCGATCCGGGGCACCAGGTCGGACGCGGCGCACTGCGCCGGGGACGGCCCGCTCGCGCAGACCTGGTCGTCGGAGGTGAGCAGCGCGGCCTTCGCGTCCCGGGCCGTCTGGACCACCTGCGGGCCGACCGCCGGGTCCGGCACCACGATGATCAGACCGTTGCTCTTCTGCGCGATCGCCGACTGCACCTCACTGACCGTCTTGTTCGCGTCATTACCGAGGTTCACGACCTTCAGGTCGGCACCCAGCTCAGCGGCCTTGGCCTTCGCCCCTGCGGCCTCGTCCACGAAGTACTGCTGGTCCCCCTGCTTCTGCAGATAGGTGATCGAGATCTTGCCGGACACCGGCGCCACCGACGCATCGGCGCCGGACGACGTCTGTCCGGTGGAGCACGCGGTCAGACCGAGGACGGTGGCCAGGCTCAACGCGGCAGTCGGGGCGAGGCGGCTACGGAGGGAGGGGTGCATGCTGGGGGCTCCTGAGGGTGTTGGACCGATCGGCTAGAACTAGAAGCAACACAACCGATCAGAAAGCATCGCGATCAAACGCGATGAAGCAAAAGGAAACGCCCAGTTCAGACCCGAGTCAAGCCTTCGAACCCAACTGGGTGGTTTCGAAACCGTCTCGTTACGCCCACTCAGCATCCTCCGCGGGCAGGGGAGTTGATAGAACTGGTGTCCACACGCTCATGCGGAGCCTGCGCGGAACCCCTGGGGACCGGGGACAGCACTGGGAGGCACCCCGGGGATGCGGCGAGTTGGCGCCACGCCCAGCGGCGGCCACACCACGACCCTGCGCTCGACACCCGCTGCGAGATGCCTGGCACCGAGGCCGCAACGCCAGTGGCCGATGACGTTGGTTTTGATGCCAGGCTGTTGATTAGTGTTGGAAGTCGGGCCTACGCTCCCGCCCGGCGCCTGGAGGGCTGCGGAGTCAGCCGAGCAATCGCCGGCCACTTCCCCCATCCGGCCGGCAGTCTGTGCCGAAGGCGTCGGCGCGCTTCGGCCGCCGGCGCTCCGGTTGCTCCCCTCCCCCACCCGGCCGGCCGCCTCGGACACCACCGGGAAGCCGTGAAAAAGAACTGCCCCGGGGTTGACGGCAACCCCGGGGCACCTCCCGCGTCCCACCGACCGCGTCCGATGGAACGACAGCGCGATCGACGGACGTCCGCTCAGAGCTCCTGCGCCATGAGGATCTCCTCGACGGCCTCACGTGCGCGGCCCGCGTCCGCCGGGACGAGGCCGATGCGGGTGCGGCGGTCGAGGACGTCCGCCAGGTCGAGCGCTCCCTCGTGGGTGATGGCGTACT
Source organism: Kitasatospora sp. NPDC001175 (assembly GCF_053598215.1). Lineage (NCBI taxonomy): Bacteria > Bacillati > Actinomycetota > Actinomycetes > Kitasatosporales > Streptomycetaceae > Kitasatospora > Kitasatospora sp. NPDC001175. Next base: position 109,411 of record NZ_JBSFJU010000015.1, read on the forward strand.
CGATCTCCGCGCGGGTGACGTCGATGCCCTCGGCGATCGGCTCCATCGGGCGGTCGACGCTCGCGGAGTCGACGACGACCCGGGCCGCGCCACCGTGCCGGGCCACCAGGGAGGCGGGCAGACCGTTGGTCGGCTGGCTCTCCCGGTGCGCGGGGGCTCCGACCAGCGGCAGCCGGTCGGTGCGGCACGGACCGGCGGCCAGGCCGCGGATGCGCACCGCCTTGTCCATGGTGTCCTGGGCCATCCGCCGGTAGGTGGTGAGCTTGCCGCCGACCACGGTGATCACCCCGGACGGCGCCTCCAGGACGGCGTGCTGGCGGGAGATGTCGGCGGTGTTGCCGCCACCGGTGTCGATCAGCGGTCGCAGCCCGGCGAAGGCGCCGCGGACGTCGGCCCGGGTCAGCTCGGTGTTCAGGGCCGTGTTGACGGTCCGCAGCAGGAAGTCGATCTCGCCCTCGGTCGGGCGGGGCTCGTCCGGGATCGGACCGGGCGCGTCCTCATCGGTCAGTCCGAGCACCACCCGGCCCAGCTGCTGCGGCAGCGCGAAGACGAACCGGCTGGTGGAGCCGGGCACCGGGACGGTCAGCGCGGCGGTCGGGTGGCCGAACGCCGCGGCGTCGAAGACCAGGTGAGTGCCGCGGCTGGGCCGCAGCCGGATCGAGGAGTCCACCTCGCCGGCCCAGACGCCGGTGGCGTTGACCACCGCGCGGGCGGAGACGGTGAAGGACTCGCCGCCGAGCGTCTCGGTGAGCCGGGCCGACGTCCCGGTGACGTCCTCGGCACGTACCCGGGTGAGCACCCGGGCGCCGTACTGGGCGGCCGTGCGGGCGATGGCGAGCACCAGGCGGGCGTCGTCGATCAGCTGTCCGTCGTGTGCGACCAGCGCGCCGCCGAGGCCGTCGGTGCGAACCGAGGGCACCAGCCGGGCGGTTTCGGCCGCGCCGATCCGGCGTACCCGCGGCAGCAGCCGCGAGGGCGTGCCGGCGCTGAGGCGCAGTGCGTCGCCGGCCAGGAACCCGACGTGCACCAGTGCGGCCTGGGCCCGGCTCACCGAGGGCAACAGCGGCACCAGTTGGGGCAGCGCCCGGATCAGGTGGGGTGCCGTCCGGGTCATCAGGATGCCGCGCTCGACGGCACTCTCCCGGGCCACCCCGACCCGACCGGAGGCCAGGTAGCGCAGGCCGCCGTGCACCAGCTTGGAGCTCCAGCGGCTGGTGCCGAAGGCGAGGTCCTGTGCCTCGACCAGGACGGTCTTCAGGCCCCGGGAGGCGGCGTCGAGCGCGACGCCCGCGCCGGTGACGCCGCCGCCGATGACGAGTACGTCGATGTCTGCGCCGTCGGCGAGCGCGGCCAGGTCCGCGGCACGGCGCCGCGGGTCGAGGATGGTGCTGGGTGCGGTCATGGTGCGAGGTATCCGTTCAGGGCGGTGGCCAGTTCACGGCGCCAGGCGTGCTCGGGGAGCAGCTGCGCAACCATGCGGTGGGACTGGACGGTGGACTGGGCGATGAGCAGCACCATCGCGGCCAGTTCGGTCGGCTCGCCGGCCCGGATCGAGCCGTGCCGCTGACCGGCCTCGATCCCGGTGCGCAGGGCGTCGAGCAGCCGGTACTGGCTGGTGCCGAGGCGGTCGAAGACGTACTCGAACAGCGTGTCCGAGTCGGAGTGCAGCAGCGCGCCGAGCACCGGGTGGTCGCGCAGCCGGACGGCGACCTCGACCACCCCGGCCACGAAGGACTCCCGGTCGTCCCCGGCGGGCACGACCTGGCGGTAGGTGGCGGCGATCTCGCGGGTCAGCAGTGCAGCGATCACCGCACGTACGTCGGCCCAGCGCCGGTACACGGTGGGACGGCTGACTCCGGCGCGGCGGGCGATCTCGGCGAGCTGGGTGCGCTGGACACCGAGTTGGACGATCAGGTCGGCGGCGGCGTCCAGGATCGCGTCGTCGGTGCTGCGGGGCTCATCGTTACGACTTGACATTATGCGTAATACTGTAACGCATGGCACCTGAAACGCAGTCGAATCCCGCGGCCCTGCCGCTCCCCCCGATGAAGTGGGATGCCTGGGGTGACCCGGCCCGCGCCAAGCCGCTGCCGGACGACGTCAAGGGGCTGCTGGCCGCCGCACTCGGCGTCTCCGGAGAGGGCGCCGATGAGCTGACGCTGGATCAGACTGCGCTCCGGTCATCGGAGTTGGCCGAAGATGACCAGAGGGCCCTGTCCGCGATAGTCGGGGAGTCGTGGCTGAGCACGGCGGACGCCGACCGGCTGCCGCGCTCCGGCGGCAAGTCCACCCTGGACCTGCTGCGCCGCAAGAGCCGTGAGCCGCAGGACGCGCCGGACGCCGTGGTCCTGCCCGGCAGCGAGGAGGAGATCGCGGCCGTCCTGGCGCTGTGCACCGAGCGCCGGATCGCGGTCGTCCCGTTCGGCGGCGGCACCAGCGTGGTGGGCGGCGTCGACCCGGACCGCAGCGGTTTCACCGCCGTCATCTCGCTCGACCTGCGCCGCTTCGACCGACTGCACGAACTGGACGAGGTCTCCGGTGAGGCCGTGCTCGGCGCCGGCCTGACCGGCCCGCAGGCCGAGGAGCTGCTCGCCACCCGCGGCTTCGAACTCGGCCACTACCCGCAGAGCTTCCGCTACGCGACCATCGGAGGCTTCGCCGCCACCCGATCCTCCGGCCAGGACTCCGCCGGTCACGGCCGCTTCGACGAGATGGTCCGCGGCCTGCGCGCGATCACCCCGGCCGGCACCGTGGACCTCGGCCGCGCACCCGCGTCCGCGGCCGGGCCGGACCTGCGCGAGCTGTTCCTCGGCTCCGAGGGCGCCTTCGGCGTGATCACCGCCGTCCGTCTGCGTGTCCACCCGTTGCCCGCCGCCAAGGCCCACGAGGCCTGGAGCTTCCCGGACTTCGCCACCGGCGCGGCCGCGCTGCGCGCCGTCGAGCAGCAGGGCACCGGACCGACCGTGATCCGGCTCTCGGACGAGTCCGAGACCTTCGTCAACCTGGCCATGACGGACAAGATCGGCGGCAGCCAGGTCACCGGCGGTTGCCTGGCGGTCACGGTCTTCGAGGGCACCGCCGAGCAGGTCGCCGCCCGGCACGAGGCGACCCGTACCGCGCTGCTCGCCGCCGGCGGCACCTCGCTCGGCGCCGAGCCCGCCGAGGCTTGGGAGCACGGCCGGTTCGACGCACCGTACCTGCGCGACTCGCTGCTCGCCGCCGGTGCGCTGTGCGAGACGCTGGAGACTGCGACCAACTGGGCCAACCTCGGCCGGCTCAAGTCCGCGGTGACCGAGTCCCTGCAGAGCTCGCTGCGGGCGAGCGGCACCGAGTCGATGGTGATGTGCCACATCTCGCACGTCTACCCGACCGGCGCCTCGCTGTACTTCACCGTGGTCGCCGCCCAGCGGGGCGACGCGATCGCCCAGTGGACCGGCGTCAAGCGGGCCGCCTGCGACGCGATCATGGCGAACGGCGGCACCATCACCCACCACCACGCGGTCGGCGCCGACCACCGCCCGTGGCTGGACCAGGAGATCGGCGAGGTGGGTGTGCGCATCCTGCGGGCCGTCAAGGACGCCGTCGACCCGGCCGGGATCCTCAACCCTGGCAAGCTGATTCCGTGAACCCGGGCTGTCGGCCCGCGACTTGGGGGTGCGCATGAGCGAGCGAATCAGAGGCAGGGACGCGTGGCGAAGCCACCGCCGAGCGAAGCGAGGGGCGGGGGCATGAACCGCCAGGTGGTACTGCTGTCCAACCCGGCCGCCGGCGGTGGCCATGCCGAGCGGGCGGCGGCACGGGCCGCCGCCCGGCTCCGGGAGCACGGCATCGAGGTGCTGAACATCGCCGGCGCCTCCCCGGCGGACGCGCTCCGCCTCGCCCGCGAGACGGTCGCCCGCGGCGTGGACGCGTTGGTGGCGGTCGGCGGCGACGGCATGATCCACCTGGCCCTGCAGGCACTGGCCGGCAGCGGCGTACCGCTCGGCATGCTCCCGGCTGGCACGGGCAACGACCAGGCCCGCGAGTACGGCGTGCCGATCGGCGACCCGGAGTCGGCGGCCGACGTGATAGCCGCGGGGCACGTCGCCACCGTCGACCTCGGCCGGATCGACGCCGAGGACGGCACCAGCCGCTACTTCGGCTCGGTGCTCGCCGCCGGCTTCGACTCGCTGGTCACCGACCGGGCCAACCGGATGGCGTGGCCGCGCGGCCGGAGCCGCTACAACCTCGCCATGGTCGCCGAGTTGGCGAACCTGCGGCCACTACCGTTCCGGATCACGCTGGACGACGGCACGGTGATCGAGCGTCCGCTCACCCTCGCCGCGGTCGGCAACACCCGCAGCTACGGCGGCGGAATGCTGATCTGCCCGGGCGCGGACCACACCGACGGCCTGTTCGACGTCACCATGGTGGGCGCGATGCCGCGGCTGAAACTGGTGCGGTTCTTCCCGACCGTGTTCAAGGGCACCCACGTCGAGCACGGGGAGGTGCACACCGTTCGGAGTGCCACGCTGCGGATCGAGTGCCCCGGGATCAGTGCGTACGCCGACGGGGAGTTCATCGCCCGCCTGCCCGTCGAGGTGAGCATCGCCCCGCGCGCGCTCGGGGTCATCGTCCCGGCCTGAGCCCGAGCACGCGCTCGACCGGCCGGCAGCCGTCAGGGCTCGCACGCGGCTCCGCCGGCCCTTCCCTTGCTGGACCTTGCCGACACACGTACCGCTTGCGTGGCCCTGACGGCTGCAGGTGCCCGTCTGACGCCTGCCGGTGGCTCCCTGGTGGCTCCCGGAGCCCGATCGCGCCGCACTGCGGTCCGCATGCCGATCGACATCCATCCCTGGCGGAAGCCCGCAGCGGCTCAAGCAGCGCCGCATGTCACGCACAGTGACCATAAGTTGCGAGCCCAGCACCCTCCGCGCTCGACTTCCTACGTACCCGTATGAATGCGGCGTGCCTGGAAGCTGGAGGCTTCACGTTGGCCGGACTCGAATACGCCGGTTACTTCCCGCAGTGGTCGATCTACGACCGGAGGTTCTTCCTCAAGGACCTGGACGTCAACGGTACGGCGAAGAAGTTGACGATCCTCAACTACGCCTTCGCGAACATCTCGTCGGACACCGAACGGTATCGCGGCTACAGGTGCTTCGCGGCGACCGTGCCGAACACCAACCCCGACCACGCCGACGGCTCCATCGATGTCGGGGACGCTGACGCCGACTGGATCAGGCCGTTCAGCGCCGCCGAGTCCGTGGACGGGGTGGCCGACCCCGGGTGGAACGACGAGAAGCACCTCAAGGGCAACTTCAACCAGCTGAGGATACGACCTGCACGGCCCCTCCGACTGCCCCGGCGCCTGCGTGACCAACCATCAGTCGGCCCTGCACAGCGTCCCCGAGGACCCGAGCCCGCGGAGGCTCTCCGTGGAGGCGGCCGTCAAGGCCTGGACCGACGCGGGCGCACCGAAGAAGAAGCTCCTCGTGGGCGTGCCGTTCTACGGCCGCGGCTGGGAGGGCGTGCAGAGCACCGCGAAGAACGGGCTGTTCCAGCAGGCGAGCGGAGCGGTGTCCAAGGCCAACGGCGCCAAGTACGCGGTGGGCGTCAACGACTACCGCACCCTCGCCCCCCTTGCTCAGCAGGGGTACCAGGTCCACCGGGACGACGCCAACGGCGTGGCGTGGCTGTTCAACCCGGACAAGAGGATCTTCTGGACCTTCGACGACCCGATGGCGGCCTACCGGAAGGCCGAGTTCGCCAAGGAGCAAGGTCGCGCCGGCGCGATGTCCTACTCGCTGGAGGGTGACGACAAGAGCACCGCCATCCTCTCCGAGCACATCCGCGCCGCGCTCGACGGCCGGCAGCCGCCGACCCCGCCGCCGTTGAAGGACGCCTGCACCGCTCCCGAGTGGAGAACGGACTACGTCTACGGCAAGCCCAGCGTGGTCAGCCACGCCGGCAAGATGTGGCGGGGGCAGTACTGGACCAAGGGAACCGCACCGGGCAGCAAGGACGGCGGAGGCGGATCCCCGTGGCGTGAGCTCCGCACCTGCAAACTGCCGGCCAGACTCCACCCCAACGGTGCGAAGCCCTGGCAGGAGAGCCTCGCGTACGAAACCGGCACCATGGTCACCCACCAGGGCGAGCTCTACACGGCGGCCTACAACATCAGGCCCGACCAGGCCATCACGCCGGGCACGGACGTCAACACCTGGCAACCGCACGGCAAGTACGAGACGGCAGGTGTCTGACGGACGTTCACCGCACGAGCGGAGCGCCCTGGGCCCGGCCCAGGGCTCTCCGTCGTTCCGGCGGCCCGGTCCGTGCGCGTGGCCACCTTGGGTACCGCACTCTCCCGGCTGTCAGCGGCCCCGAGTAGATTCGTGGCATGGAACCCAAATCTCTTCTCCTGCACCTGCGCCGGGAACTGACTTACTTTCAGAAAACTCTCGTCGACGGCGAGCTGTCGGCGCCGGTCGAGCACTGCGGCGACTGGACGTTGCACGACCTGGCCGAGCACATGGGCGGGTCGAACCTGTGGGCGGCCATCGCTGCCACCGAGGGGCGTGGGGACTTCAAGCCGCCGGCGGCGCCGCGGGAGCGGTCCGCGCTGGTGGAATGGTTCGAGGCCTCGTCCGCGACCTTGCTGAAGGCGCTGGACACCGCCCCCGACACCGCCGCCTGGACGTTCTATCCGCCGCACACGGTCGGCTTCTGGCAGCGGCGCCGCTGCATGGAGACGCTCGTCCACCGCTGGGACGCCGAGCACGCGGTGGGCACCCACCGGCCGATGGACGTCGAGCTGGCGGGCGAGGGTGTCGCCGAGGTCTTCGACACGATGGCGCCCCTGCTGGTGTCCCGGGGCCGTGCCCTCGCACCCGAGAGCGCTCTGCGGCTCGAGGCGACGGACAGCGGCGCCTCGTGGACCTACGGGCCCGGATCGCCGGTGGCCACGCTCGCCGCGCCGGCGGAACACCTCCTGCTCCTGCTGTGGAACCGGATGCCGGTCGACGGCGAGACCTTCGCCTGGGAAGGAGACCAGCGGGCCGGGCGGCGGATCCTGGAGCGAACCCTGACCCCCTGACCCCCGCGAACGGAGTTCCGACGACGCCCTCGGCGGTCCCGTCGCCAGGACGGCGAGTTGATCGGACGCTCACCCCACGATCCTGTGCCGCCGGGGAGTTCGAGGTCCTGCCCCGTACTCGCACCCGCGCAGGCCGTGGCGCCTGCGCGGGTACCTGCGGTCCGGTAGGACGACGGGCTCGACCCGTCCTGGTTCCCTGACCGCCGGTCAACCCGTCCGGACCGGTGCCGCACCGGCCTCGGGCAACATGCACCCGAAGGCGGCCCGGACGTCGGCCATCGTGCGGCCGGCCTCCCGGAGTGCCTGCGGCAGATGGTGTGCCACGGCCTCGACCAGTCCCCGGATGTGATCACGGTCGACATGCCGGGTGAGGGTGAAGCGCAGGCCCGACTTCTTGAGGGGAACGACGGGGAAGGACGACTGGTTCACGTAGAAACCCGCGTCGAGCATGCGCCGCACCATGCCGTAACTCACCTCGGGCTCACCGAGTCCGATGAAGTAGATCGGGGTACGGGGGTCGGAGACGACGGGCAGGCCGGCGGCGGCGAGGAGTTCGTTGCAGTAGTCCCGACGCTCAGCCAGTTCCGCCTGCAGGTCCTCGATGCGATCGGAGAGATGGATCCGCGCCGAGGCGATCGCCGCACCCAGCATCGGGGGTGGCAGCGGGTGCGAGTACATCAGTGGTCCCCCGTTGATCCGGACCCTGCCGGACAACTGCTCGGTGGGGAACACCGCAACGCCGCCGATCGTCCCGAACCCCTTGGCGAGCGTCGTGATCAGCACCACGCGCTCGCTCAGGCGCCGGCCGAGCTTCTCGAAGACGTAGCCCGCACCGTGCCGCCCGTACCAGCTCATGCCGTGCGCGTCGTCGATGTAGAGGTGCAGCGATGGGTACACCTCCATCAGCCGGGCGAGGTCCTCGATCGGTGCGACGTCGCCGAACATCGAGTACACGCCGTCGATCAGGTACCAGACCCGCTCACCGGCTGCCTGCGCGCGCCGCAGTCGCCGTTCGAGCGCGTCCAGGTCGCCGTGCCGCACCATCGCGAGCCCGACCCCCTGCTGCCGAACGAGTTGGGCGGCCGTCTGGACACTGAAGTGGACCTGCTGGTCCAGCACGGCGCGGTCGCCGGCCTCGAGCAGCGCCGGCAGCACGGAGATGTGGCACAGCGACGTCGAGGAGTACACCAGCACGGGGTGATCCGCGTAGATCTCCCGGAGCAGCGCCTCGAGTTCGAGGTTCAGCCCGGAAGCCACGTACGACCGGGAGATCGAGAACTGAACACCGAAGCGCTCGACCGCATCGACGGCGCCGCGCCGGATCCGCTCGTCCTGCTCCAGCGAGAGGTAGCCGCAGGTACCGAAGTTGACCAGATCCCTGCCCCCGATCCGCAGGTACCTGCCCGGTGGCGCGTCGAGCCCGGTCGTCAGATGGCTGGTGCCCTGCCGCATCGCCTCGGCGATCAGCCTCTCCGCGGTGTCGGCGGAACTCTGGTACGGCACACGGGCCATGACGGCTTCCCCTCAGACCATAAGTCGGTCGGACTATGGGACAACCGCCGCACCTCCGCAGAGGTTACGCGTCATCGAGCCGCCGGCGTGTCCCCCGTCATGGCCGGAGCCGGCCACGCACGCGCCGGGTCACTTGACGATGTGGTTTCCCCACAGCGTCTTGTCGTCGACGTTGTCCTTGGTGACCAGGGGTGCCGGAAGGCGGTCCTCCATGCCGTTGGGAAGGGAGATGATGGTCGAGTCGTGGTCGGTGGGCCCGGTGTGGAAGGACTTGTTCTCGGCGGCCGCCTGCGCGTAGTACAGGGCGTACTTGGCGTACAGGTCGGCGGGCTGGGAGACGGTGGCGTCGATGTCGCCCCTGCGGATCGCGTCGAGCTCCTGCGGGATGCCGTCGTTGGAGACGATGGCGATGTGGCCGCTCTGCCCGGCCGGTTTGAGCAGGCCCTTCTGCTGGAGGAGGGTGAGGGTCGGCTGCAGGAAGACACCGCCGGCCTGCATGTAGACGCCCTTCAGGTCCGGGTTGGCGGCGAGCGTGCTCTGCAGCTTGGCCGAGGCCACGTCGCCCTTCCAGTCGGTGGCGAGCTCGATCACCTGGATGCCGGGGAACTGCTTCTTCATGCAGGTGGCGAAGCCTCGGCTCCGTTCGTACCCGTTGATCGAACTGAGCGCGCCCTGGAGTTCGGCGACCTTCCCCTTGCCGCCGAGCTGCTTGCCCAGGAACTCGCAGGCCTTGGTGCCGTACGCGACGTTGTCCGCCCGGACCACCATGTACACCTCGCCGTGCTCGGGTTCGGTGTCGACGCTGACCGCGTTGATCCGGTGGGAGAAGAGGTCGAAGAAGAGCGCCTCGGTGTTCTGCGTCGACTGCGGCGCGATCGCCACGGCCTTCACGTGGTCCTTCTCGAACTTCTGGAGGTTGGACTTCAGTTGTGCGTCGTCATTGTGGGACTCGGTGATCTGGACGCTGTCCAACCCCTGTTCGGCGACGCCCGCCTTCAGGTACTGGGCGTACGACTTCCAGAAGTCGGAGTCGTCCCGGGGGAGATCGACACCGATGGCCGCTCCCGCGTCCCGGGCTCCGGCACCGGAGGAGTGGCCCGAACAGCCGGTCAGTGTCCCGGCGACCAGGACTGCTCCGGCTGCCGCACCGGCGACCGTGGCCCGGGGCTTGCGGTAGTGCATTGTTCTGACCCTTCGCTACGAGTGAGGTGGTGTCGTGGGAGGAACGGTGGCAGTGCTGCGGTCCAGCCACTCCTCCACGGCTGCGATGTGCACGGCCGCCACGCAGGCGGCCAGTTGGGCGTCGCGGGCGGCGAGCGCGCTCAGGATGGCCTGGTGCTCCCGGTGCGCCCGGGCGCGGGCAGGGGCGTCGTGGGTGCCCCGCGCGATGCGCAGCCGCTGGGTGTGGGTGGACAGGATCCCCAGCAGCGTGGACAGCACCGGGTTGCCGACGGAGTCCACGATGATGCGGTGGAACTCGATGTCCAGCTCGACGAAACGCTCGACGCTGACCTCCCCCGCCGAGCGCTCAAGGGTCCCCTCGAGGACGGCCAGTTGCTCCGGCGTCAGGCAGCCGGCCGCCTGTGCCACCGCCTGTGGTTCCAACAGCCGTCTCACCTGGAGGAGTTGCCGGGCGCTGTCGCCGTTCGAGACGTCGGCGGCGAAGGCCATCGCTTCCATCAGCAGATGTGGCTCCAGACTGGAGACGTAGGTGCCGGCGCCCTGCTTCGGGACCAGGATACGCATGGCGGTCAGCGCTCGGACCGCCTCGCGGAGGGAGTTGCGTGACAGTCCCAGCTGCTCGGCGAAGTCGGCCTCGTTCGGCAGCCGGGAACCGGGGGCGAGCGTGCCGGAGACGATCATCTTCTTGATCTTTTCGATCGCCAGATCGGTCACCGCGGTCGGGGCCGCTTTCCGGGCACCGGGGCTTGGATATCCGCTCATGGCTGGAACTCCTGGTCGGCGGGGTCGGACGACGGACGGGCACGGACGGGCACGGACGGGCCGGCGGCGCGCCGCCCGCGGTGAGGGCCCCGGGCTGCCGCGCCGCGCGGCCTGGGAATCCGGACAGCGGTCCTCGACTGAGAGCGCTACTCCTGCTTCTCACCGGAGGCGAACCGGGAGACGATCAGCGCGAGGATGATGATCACGCCGTTGAGGAACTGGTTCCACAGCGGCGGCACACCGGCCAGGGTCATGACGTTGACCACCAGCTGAAGGGTCAGCACGCCGGTGAGCGCACCGAAGAGAGTGCCGCGCCCCCCGTTGAGGCTGACGCCGCCGATGACGGTGGCGGCGAAGACCTGGAAGATCCAGCCGTTGCCCTGGTCGGCGGAGATGGAACCGTAGTGCCCGGTGTAGAGGATGCCGGCGAAGGCCGCGAGCAGGCTGCCGAGGATGAGGACAACCCAGGTGATCTTGTCCACCCGGATCCCGGCGGCGCGCGCCGCCTCGGCGTTGCCGCCGATCGCGTACAGTGCCCGGCCGTGCCGCAGCCAGGCCAGCGCGGAGCCTGCGAGCAGGAAGAGCACGGCGCAGATCCAGATGGCCGCGGGAGCGCCCAGCCAGGAGGCGCTGCCCAGGTACCGGAACGAGCCGGGGACGTTGACGATCGACTGCCCCTGGGAGACGGCGACCTGAAGACCTCGCAGCAGGGTGAGCCCGCCGAGGGTGACGATGAAGCCGTTGAGGCGTAGTTCGAGGATCAGGAAGCCGTTGACGGCGCCGATCAGGGCCCCGACGAACAGACAGAGCGGGATGGCGGCCCATCCGGGGAAGAGCCCGAGTCCGTTGAACCGGGCGCCGTGATCCGGCAGTACGAGCCAGACCGCGATGACCGGCGCCACGCCGATGGTGGACTCCAGGGAGAGGTCCATCCGGCCGGTGATCAGGATCATCGCCTCGGCGAGGACCAGCAGGCTGAGCTCGGTGGCCTGCTGGCCGACGCCCAGGAGGTTGTCGGCGGTGAGGAAGGCCGGGGAGACGGCGAAGCCGATGATGCCGAGCACCACGAGGACCGGCAGCAGGGACAGGTCGCGGTAGCGGGCGAGGTCGAACCGGCGGCCGTCCGGCCCCGCGGTGACGGCGCTGTGCTCGGTGAAGTCAGTGGTGGCCATGGCCTTCCTTCGTGTCGGGTAGGTCGGCCACGCCTTCCATCGCGGCGACCAACTGTTCGTCACTCCAGCCGCGGTCGAGCTCCGCTACGACCCGGCCGTGGAACATGGCCACGACGCGGTCACAGACCCGCAGGTCGTCGAGTTCGTCGGAGACGATCAGGGCCGTGTTCCCTTCGTCGGCGACCTGGCGGACGGTGCCGAGCAGGGATTCCTTGGACTTGATGTCGACGCCGTTGGTGGGTCGGATGGCGACCAGGACGTGCGGTCGGGTCGCCAGGGCGCGGGCGATGACCACCTTCTGCTGGTTGCCGCCGGACAGCGCCGACACCGGGGTGGCCGGCCCGGGGGTCTTGATGTCGAGGTCGGCGATCATGCGCTGGGCGAAGGCCCGGGTGCGTGAGGGCAGCACCGTGCCGCACGGGCCGAGCTGGTCGGTGACGGTGAGCGTGGCGTTCTCGGCGACGCTGCGCTGCGGGACCAGGCCCTGGACGTGCCGGTCCTCGGGCACGAAGCCGACGCCGGCGGCGAGCGCCGCGGGGACCTTGCCGGTGCGGACGGGCCGGCCGGCCACGGTGATCCGGCCGCCGTGCGGGCGGTGCAGGCCGGCGACGGTCTCACCGAGTTGGACGTTGCCGCTGGCCGCGGCCCCGGCGAGGCCGACGACCTCACCGGCCCGGGCGGTCAGCTCGACGTCCTGGTAGAAGCCGGGCAGGGTCAGGTTCTCGATCTCCAGCAGCGCCGGTGCGTCAGTGGACACCGGTTCGGTGACGTCCCGGTCGGCCGCGGACGTGCGGGTCCGCTCGCCGGTCATCGCCTCGACCAGGGCGTGCTGGTCGAGTTCGGCGACCGGCGCGGTGACGATGTGCCGGGCGTCGCGGTAGACGGTGATCGTGCTGCAGAGATCGTAGATCTCCTTGAGGTGGTGCGAGATGAACAGGAAGGCGACGCCTTGGTCCTGGAGCTCCCGGAGCTTGGTGAACAGCCGCTCGATGCCCCGGGCGTCGAGTTTCGCGGTGGGCTCGTCCAGGATGATGAACCGGGCGCCGAAGGACAGCGCCCGGGCGATCTCGACGAACTGCCGCTGTTCGACCGTCAGATCCTCGGCGCGCGCCGTCGGGTCGACCTCGACGCCGTACTCGGTGAGCAGTTCGGTGGCGCTGCGGCGCAGCCGCCGCCAGCTGATGGGGCGGAGGCCGCCGCTGCTCTGGCGGTCGAGGAAGAGGTTCTCGGCGACGGTCAGCGCGGGGATGATCGTGGAACGCTGGTAGACGCAGGCGACTTTGGCACGCCAGGCATCGGTGTCGCCGTGGGCGGGGGCCGGTTCGCCGTCGAAGCGCAGGGTGCCGGTGTCGGCGGTCTGCAGGCCGGTGAGGATGGAGACGAGGGTGGACTTGCCCGCACCGTTGCGGCCGACCAGGGCGTGCGACTCGCCGGGGGCGACCGCGATGCGGGCGTCGCTCAGCGCGATGGTGGCGCCGAAGCGCTTGCTGATTCCATCGGCCTCGACGACAGGGCTCTTGGGAGGACTTGGGTCCGCCATGGCGGGGTCCTTTCCGCTGGGTGATTCGGCGGGCGGCGGTGCGGGCCGCGTGGGCAGCGGCCGGACGGATCCGCCGTTCACCGGTGGTCCTGGGTCACTTGCCGAGGTTGTTGCCCCACAGGGCCTTGTCGTCGACGTTGTCCTTGGTGACCAGGGGCGCCGGGAGCTGGTCCTCGAGGCCGTTGGGCAGGGAGATGATGGTCGAGTCGTGGTCGGTGGGGCCGGCCTGGAACGTCTTGCCCTCGGTGGCGGCCTGCGCGTAGGAGAGCGCGTACTTGGCGTACAGGTCGGCGGGCTGGGAGACGGTGGCGTCGATGTCGCCCTTGCGGATCGCGTCGTACTCCTGCGGGATGCCGTCGTTGGAGACGATGGCGATGTGGCCGCTCTCCCCTGCCGGCTTGAGCAGGCCCTTCTGCTGGAGGAGGGCGAGCGTGGGCTGCAGGAAGACACCGCCGGCCTGCATGTAGACGCCGTTCAGGTCCGGGTTGGCGGCGAGCGTGCTCTGCAGCTTGGCCGAGGCCACGTCGCCCTTCCAGTCGGTCGCGAGCTCGATCACCTGGATGCCGGGGAACTCGCTCTTCATGCAGGCGGCGAAGGCCTCGGAGCGGTCGCGGCCGTTGATCGAGTCGAGCGCGCCCTGGAGTTCGGCGACCTTCCCCTTGCCGCCGAGCTGCTTGCCCAGGAACTCGCACGCCTTGGTGCCGTACGCCTTGTTGTCCGCGCGGACCACCATGTAGACCTTGCCGGTGTCGGGGCGGGTGTCGACGCTGATCACCGGGATCTTCTTCGCCGCGAGGGTGTCCAGGGTGGAGGCGATGGCGCCGGTGTCCTGGGGGGCCATGACCACGGCCTTGGCACCGGTGTTCTCGAAGACCTGGACGTTGGCGACCAGCTTGGTCACGTCGTTCTGCGAGTTGCTGACCGGAAGGGTGTTGAGGCCCTGTGCGGCGGCGCCCTGCTTCACGTACTGGGCGTAGGAGTTCCAGAAGTCGGAGTCCGCGCGCGGGAGATCGATGCCGATGGCCGGCTTGCCACCTGAGGCGGCGTCGGACGACGACCCGCGGTTGCAGGCGGTGGCGGATGCCGCCAGCAGGAGCACCGAGACGGCCGCTGCCACGGTCTGGGAGGTGCGAAGCTTCATCGTGAGGTCTCCTTGGGTGTGGCCGAGACGCCGACGGGGGCGAGAAGAGAAGCGTTCGGCACGGTGGAAAGGGGCACTCGGCCCCACCCGCCGGAGGGCACGCAGGTGCCGGCCGCCTCCGGGGGCCCTCGTCCCGGGTAGGCCGGCACCTGCTCGGCGGTCCGGGTCAGGGGAGCCCGGACCGCGAGTCCCAGCCTCTCCGACTCTTCGAGAATCGTCGGATGGGTGCGGGCACGAGGAGACTACGAGTCCTGACGATCGCTCGACAAGTACAGACCTCGGACGATTCCAAACCGTGACATTTGGATTTCGCGACTATCCAACTCTCCGCTAGTCTCCAGGCGTTCAGCACTGAAGCACACCTTCCCGATCCGACTTCGACGTGCGCCCAGGAATCGTCGGAGGACTTGTTGCGCTCGGACCTACCCACTCATATGGTTCAAGCCACCTTCAAGTCATCCGATGTATGACGCGGAGTTCCGCTCCCTCCCGACCGAGAGGCCTGACCATGAAGCTGCTGCGCATCGGTGCCCCGGGCGAGGAGGTGCCGGCCGTCCAGGACGAGGACGGCCGGACCTTCGCCCTCTCGACCGTCACTGACGACATCGACGGGGCCTTTCTCGCCGGCGGCGGCGTCACACGGGTGCGCCGGGCCCTCGCCGAGGGCTGGCTGCCCGCGATCGAGCCCGGGGGCCGACGGATCGGGGCCCCGATCGCCCGTCCCGGCAAGGTGGTCTGCATCGGCCTCAACTACCGCGACCACGCCGAGGAGACGGGCGCGCCCGTCCCCGAGCGTCCGGTGGTCTTCATGAAGGACCCGTCCACGGTGGTCGGCCCCGACGACGGCGTGCTGATCCCCCGCGGCTCGGTGAAGACCGACTGGGAGGTCGAACTTGCCGTCGTCATCGGCCGCACCGCCCGCTACCTGACGGATCCGGCCGGGGCGGCGGAGTGCATCGCGGGCTACGCGATCAGCAACGACGTCTCGGAGCGCGAGTTCCAGCTGGAGTACTCGGGCCAGTGGGACCTCGGCAAGTCCTGCGAGACCTTCAACCCGCTCGGCCCGTGGCTGGTGACGCCGGATGAGGTCGGTGACCCCCAGGCGCTCGGCCTGCGGCTGGACGTCAACGGAGTGCGGCGCCAGGACGGCAACACCAAGAACATGGTCTTCGAGGTGGCTTTCCTGATCCACTACCTGAGCCGGTACATGGTGCTGAACCCGGGCGACGTCATCAACACGGGCACTCCGGCCGGGGTGGCCCTGGGGCTTGTGGACACCCCCTACCTGCGCGCGGGCGACACCGTCGAGTTGTCGATCGACCGCCTCGGCGCGCAGCGACAGATCCTCAGCAACGCGTGAGAGGAACCGAGTTGGCCACAGACACCACGCGGATCGTCGCAGTGGACACTTACGACATCCGCTTCCCCACCTCGCGTCAGCTGGACGGCTCCGACGCGATGAACCCCGATCCCGACTACTCCGCCGCCTACCTGGTACTGCGTACGTCGGCCGACGGCCCGGAGGGCCACGGCTTCACCTTCACCATCGGCCGCGGCAACGACGTCCAGGTGGCCGCCATCCAGGCACTGCGCGAGCACGTCGTCGGGCGCTCGGTCGCCGAGGTCTGCGCGGATCCGGCCTCGCTGCACCGCGATCTGGTCGGTGACAGCCAACTGCGCTGGCTCGGCCCGGAGAAGGGCGTGATGCACATGGCGATCGGCGCCGTGGTCAACGCGGTGTGGGATCTCGCGGCCAAGCGCGAGGGCAAGCCGCTGTGGCGACTGCTCGCCGACGCCGAACCCGAATGGCTGCTCTCCCAAGTCGACTTCCGCTACATCGCCGACGCGCTCAGCCCGGACGAGGCCCTCCACCTGCTGCGGCGTGGCAAGGAGGGCTCCGCCGACCGGGCGGCCGAGCTGCTGCGGCGCGGATACCCGGCCTACACCACGTCGCCTGGCTGGCTCGGCTACTCCGACGAGAAGCTCACCCGGCTCGCCCACGAGGCGGTCGCGGACGGCTTCCGGCAGATCAAGCTGAAGGTCGGCGCCGACCTGGCGGACGACATCCGCCGCTGCCGGGTCGCCCGCGCCGCCATCGGTCCTGACATCCGGATGGCGATCGACGCCAACCAGCGCTGGAACGTGGCCGAGGCGATCAGCTGGACCAACGCCCTGGCGGAGTTCGACCCCTACTGGATCGAGGAACCCACCAGCCCGGACGACGTGCTGGGCCATGCGACCGTCCGCGAGCGGGTCGCCCCGATCCGGGTGGCCACCGGCGAGCACGTGCAGAACCGCATCATCTTCAAGCAGTTGCTGCAGGCCGGCGCCATCGACGTGCTGCAACTGGACGCGGCGCGGGTCGGCGGTGTGAACGAGAACCTCGCCATCCTGCTGCTCGCGGCCAAGTACGGCGTCCCGGTCTGCCCCCACGCGGGCGGCGTGGGACTGTGCGAACTCGTCCAGCACCTCTCGATGTTCGACTACGTGGCGCTCTCCGGCACCACCGAGGACCGTGTCATCGAGTTCGTCGACCACCTCCACCAGCACTTCGTGGACCCGGTGGTGATCGACGACGGCCACTACCGGGCCCCCACCGCACCGGGGTTCTCCGCGGCCATGCACCGAGCCTCGATCGACACCTACCGCTATCCGCAGGGAGACTTCTGGGTAGCGGACCTGGCACAGCAGCAGAACACGGAGGTTCCGGCATGAAATGCGAACTCGACGGGCTTGCCGCACTGGTCACCGGCGGGGCCTCCGGCATCGGCCTGGCCACCGCGCGACTGCTCGCCGGGCGCGGTGCCCGGGTCGCCGTGCTCGACCTCGACCCGAAGGCCGTGAACGAGCCGCTGGCCGGCTACTTCGCCGACGTCAGCGACGACACCTCGGTCCGCACGGCCGTCGAGCGGGCGGCAGCGGACCTGGGCGGCCTCGACATCCTGGTCAACAACGCCGGTATCGGCGCCGCCGGAACGGTCGAGGACAACCCCGACGACCAGTGGCACCGCGTCCTGGACGTCAATGTGCTCGGCATCGTCCGGACCACCCGCGCCGCCCTGCCGCACCTGCGGCGATCGGCCCACGCCTCGGTGGTCAACACCTGCTCGATCGCCGCCACCGCCGGCCTGCCGCAGCGCGCACTGTACTCGGCGAGCAAGGGCGCCGTGCTGTCCCTGACCCTCGCCATGGCGGCCGACCACATCGGCGAGGGCATCCGGGTCAACTGCGTCAACCCCGGTACGGTGGACACCCCCTGGATCGGCCGCCTGCTCGACGCCGCGGACGACCCGCGGGCCGAACGCGCCGCGCTCGAAGCCCGCCAGCCGCACGGCCGCCTGGTCACCGCCGAGGAGGTGGCCGCCGCCATCGCCTACCTGGCCTCGCCCACCGCGTCCTCGGTCACCGGCACCGCACTCGCGGTGGACGGCGGCATGGCCGGCCTGCGGCTGCGACCGGCCGCCCGGTGAGGAGCGCCGCCGTGCACCGAGTCAGGCTCGGCCGCAGCACCCCGGCCGTCACCCGGCTGTCCTTCGGCGCGGCCGGGATCGGCAACCTCTTCACCCCGGTGACGGACGAGGCCGCCGCCCGGGCGGTGGACGCCGCCTGGGCGGCCGGCATCCGCTCCTTCGACACCGCTCCCCACTACGGTCTCGGCCTCTCCGAGCGCCGCCTGGGCGCCGCCCTCCGCGGCCGCCCGCGCGCGGAGTACACCGTCGCCACCAAGGTCGGCAGGCTGCTCGAACCCCTCCCCGACCCGGCCGGCGACGACCTCGCCAACGGCTTCGCCGTGCCCGCGACCCACCGCCGGGTGTGGGACTTCACCCCCGACGGCGTCCGGCGCAGCCTGGAGGCCAGCCTGGAGCGGCTGGGACTGGACCGGGTGGACATCGTCCATCTGCACGACCCCGACGACCACTTCGCCGAGGCCATCGGCCAGGCCTACCCGGCCCTGGAACGGCTGCGCGCCGAAGGCGTGGTGGGTGCGATCGGCGTCGGGATGAACCATGCCCGGATGCTGACCCGCTTCGTGCGCGACACGGACGTCGACGCCGTACTGCTGGCCGGGCGGTACACCCTGCTCGACCAGGGCGCGATGGCCGAGCTGCTGCCGGAAGCCGCCCGGCGCGGCGTCCGTGTCATCGTCGGCGGCGTCTTCAACTCCGGTGTGCTGGCCGATCCCAAGCCCGGAGCCACCTTCGACTACGCCGCCGCCCCGCCGGAACTGCTCCAGCGGGCGCTGCGGATGCAGGCCGTCTGCGAGCAGTACGGCGTGCCGCTGCGGGCTGCCGCGGTCCGTTTCGCGCTGGCCCCGCAGGCCGTCGCGAGCGCGCTGATCGGAGCCCGCTCGGCCGAGGAGATCACCGACGCCGCCCGACTGCTGGATCTGGACATCCCGGATGCGCTCTGGCAGCGGCTGGTGGCCACCGGTCTGCTGCCCGACCACCTGCCCCTCCCGAAGGGAAGCCGGCCCCCATGCGTGTAGCGCTCTTCATCACCCGTTTCAACGACACCTTCTTCCCCGGCACCGGCCGAGCTGTCGTCAGCCTGCTGGAACGGCTCGGCCACACCGTGGAGTTCCCACCGGAGCAGACCTGCTGCGGCCAGGTGCACTTCGACACCGGCTAGCGTCCGGACGCCGTACCGCTGGTCGTCCGCTTCAACGGCGCGCTCACCCCCGCCGCGGTCGGTATCGCCGTCACCGGCACCGTCGTCCTGGACGCCGGGCCCGGTCAGGGCAGGCGCGCCCCTACCCCGTCCCCCGACTACCACCTGTGCGTCATCCGCGCGGAGCAGATCTGCGACGACGTCCCCGAGGCGCTCTCCCGGCTGGATCCGGCGCGACCGCTGACCTTCGTCTACCGTCCGCCACCAGCGACATCGAACTCGACCGCGTCGAGGGCGTGCACGGCCCGCGCACCCTGGACATCATCATCGTCACCACGGAGGAGCCGTGAGAGTCGCCCTGCACACCCGCGTCCGCGCCGACCGGATCACCGAGTACGAGGCCGCCCACCGCGAGGTCCCCACCGAGCTGACCGACGCCATCCGGTCGGCCGGCGTGTCCTCCTGGACCATCTGGCGCAGCGGCGTCGAGCTCTTCCACCTGCTGGAGTGCGAGGACTACGCCCGGCTGCTCGCCGAACTGGAGCAGCTCCCGGTCAACATCGCCTGGCAGGCCCGGATGGCGGAGCTGCTGGAGGTCGTCCACGACTACTCCGCCGACGGCGCCTGCGCCGGTCTTCCCAGGGTGTGGGAGCTGTGACCGGCCGCGGGATCATCGACGCCCACCACCACGTCTGGGACCTGGCGGTCCGGCCGCAGAGCTGGATCACCGGAGAGGCGCTCGCGCCGCTCAACCGTTCCTTCTCCGCCGAGGATCTGACGCCTGAGGCCCGCGCGGCCGGGGTGACGGCCACCGTGGTGGTGCAGACCGTCTGTGTCCCCGAGGAGACCCCGGAGCTGCTGGCCCTCGCGGCCGGCAACCGGCTGGTCGCCGGTGTGGTCGGCTGGACCGACCTGACCGACCCCGGCACAACCGACGCCCTCGCCGTGCTGCGCGAGGGGCCGGGCGGCGACCGGCTGGTGGGCATCCGGCACCAGGTCCAGCAGGAGCCCGACCCCGACTGGCTGCTTCGCGAGGACGTGCAGCGTGGTCTGACCGCCGTCGCCGACGCCGGCCTGGCCTACGACCTGGTGGTCAGGCCGCACCAGTTGCCCGCAGCCGTCGCCGTGGCCGCCAGGCTCACCGGGCTGACCTTCGTACTCGACCATCTCGGCAAGCCGCCGATCGCCTCCGGGGCGCTCGGCCCGTGGGCGGCCGACGTCCGCCGGCTCGCCGAGCTGCCCAACACCGTGTGCAAGCTCTCCGGCCTGGTCACCGAGGCGACGCCGGGTGCCTGGGAGGTCGCGGACCTCCAGCCCTACGCCGACACGGTCCTGGACGCCTTCGGCCCGCAGCGCGTGCTGTTCGGTTCCGACTGGCCGGTGTCGACGCTGGAGGCCGCCTACGGTGCGATCGTGGAGGTCGCCGACCGGCTCACCGACACATTGAGCCCGGCGGACAAGGATGCCGTGTTCCGGGGGAACGCGGCTCGCGTGTACCGCCTGGCGCTGTGACCGCCGGTCACGGCGCCGGGCAGAAGCCAAGCTCGCCCGTCGCGGCACGCGTCAGGGCTCGCCCGTCAGAGCGCCCGGCGGAGCCACTCCGCGACACCGGTGATGTGCACCGTCGCCAGGGCACGGGTGGTCTCCACGTCACGGGCGGCCAGTGCCTCGACGATCGCCCGGTGCTCGGCGATGGTCCGCTGGACGGCGTCCTCCTGGGTCAGCCCGCGCCACATCCTGGCGCGGGCCGTCCGGCTGGAGAGGGAGTCGATGAGCGAGCACAGGACGCTGTTGCCCACCGCCGCCGCGATCCGGCCGTGGAACTCCAGGTCGTTGGCGACCAGGGCCTCCACCGTCGGGTTCTCACCGAGCCGGTCGAGGATCTCGCGCAGCTCGGCGAGCTGCTCGTCGGTCATCCGCTGGGCGGCCAGCGCGGCGGCGGCCGGCTCCAGGATGGCCCGCACCTGGAACAGCTCCAGCACGGACTCGTCCCGGTGCAGGTCCAGGATGAAGGTGAGTGCCTCCAGCAGATGCGGGGGCTCCAGGCTGCTCACGTAGGTACCGTCGCCCTGCCGCACGTCGAGCACGTTCAGCAGCGACAGCGCCTTCACCGCCTCGCGCAGCGAGTTCCGCGAGAGCCCCAGCTCCGCCGCCAGATCGGGCTCCTTGGGCAGCCGATCCCCCGGCTTGAGGGCACCCGAGAGGATCATCGCTTTGATCTTCTCGATGGCCTCGTCGGTGACAGCCACGTCAGTGCCTTCCACTGGTCCGATGTTTGACGAGCAAGTATGCACCTGGTCGCGCCGGACAGCGCCCTCAGGTGCTGGGAGACGCCCGGAAGCGGACCTCTGAGCAGCAGAAACACCGTACTGAAACCAGGTCGCCCGGTCATCCGACGACTGCGATCGGGGTGTCGCCCCGTGCGGGAGGCACCCCGGTCACCGGCTCAGCAGCGCGTGGCCGCCGGCTGCGGCGGCCAGGCCCACCAGGAGGCTGCCGGTCGCGTTGAGGCCGGCCTCGGCGAGCGAGTGGTCCTCGAGGAGGCGGACCGTTTGCCGTGCGGTCGCGCCGGCCGCCCTTGGGAGGGCACGCGCGCTCCGAATACCTGACTCGGCGTCATGTTCCTTGCGGTGCGGTTGAAGGGGTGACGGAGGCAACCTGGTGTGCGCTACATTGGCATGAACGCGAAACGTGAGCTTAACCTGGCACGCAGTGACACCGGCTATCGTCGCCAGTGAGCAGGAACGCCGCAAGTACGCATCGGCATGCCCCTGCATCCTCGGGAACCGTCCCGCAGCTCAGCACTTCGCAACACTTCGAAGCACTTCGCAGCAGTCCGCAGCTCAGCAGCTCCGGAGCGCCCCGTCCGGAGTACGGATCGTCCTCGCACGTCCTCTGTTGCTCCGCGACCCCCCACCGGAGAGTCCATGCGGCCCACCTCGCAGCTTGCCGATCTCATCATCGGGATCACCCCCTTCCAAGAACCGGACGCCCAGCTCGCCGCGGCGGTGTGCCGCGCGGGCGGGTCGGGGGTCCTGGACCTCGGGACCGGCGACCGCCGGTCCCGGGAGGAGCTCATCCGCCTGCGCGAGTGGGCGCCAGGCCCGTTCGGCATCCGGGTGGGCCGGGACTGCCGGATCACACCCGAGGAGCTGGGCCCCGCCAACGGCGTACCCCACACCGTCGTGCTGGCCGCCGCGCCTCCCGAGTGGCTGTCCGCCGTACTGCCAGCCAGCGGCCACCGGGTTCTGGTCGAGGTGACCGACCTGGAGCAGGCTCGCGAGGCCGTCCGGGCAGGGGCCTGTGGGCTGATCGCCCGTGGAAGTGAAAGCGGCGGACGGGTCGGCGAGTTGAGCACCTTCGTGCTGCTCCAGCAGTTACTGGCCGCGCCCGATGTCGGGCTGCCGGTCTGGGCCTGTGGCGGCATCGGCGTCCACACCGCGGTGGCGGCGGTGGCCGGCGGTGCGGCCGGCGTGGTACTGGACAGCCAGCTCGCACTGCTCGCCGAGTCATCGGTCGGCGAGCAGACCGCTGCGGCCGTGCGCGGCATGGACGGTTCCGAGACCATCCTGGCCGACGGGCACCGCGTGCTGCGCCGCCGGCGGCCGGGTTCACCCGAACCGGAGCTCGAACTGACCGTCGGTCAGGACGGCTTCCTCGCCACTGACTTCGCCGAGAGATGGGGCACCGCGAGACGCGCCGTGCCCGCCATGCGGGACGCGATACTCGACGGGCTGCGGGGGCTTGCGGCGCCGGGTGCCACGACGGCGCTACTCGGACCGGGCACGCCGATGAGCGCCACCCTCGGCACCGAACTGCCGGTGACCCAGGGCCCGATGACCCGGGTCAGCGACCGGCCGGGCTTCGCGGCCGCGGTGGCCGGAGCCGGTGCGCTGCCGTTCGTCGCGCTGGCCCTGGCCGGCCCGAAGCAGACCCGCGAGCTGCTCGCCCGCACCGCCGAGGCGGTCGGTGAACGCCCGTGGGGTGTCGGGGTGTTGGGTTTCGCACCGGAGGAGGTACGAGGAGCCCAGCTGGCCGAGGTGCTGGCGGCACGGCCCAGCCACGCGGTGATCGCCGGCGGGCGCCCGTCCCAGGCCCGGGCGCTGGAGGAGGCGGGCATCCGCACCTTCCTGCACGTCCCCTCCCCCGGCCTGCTGCGCCAGTTCCTGGAGGACGGCGCGCGCCGGTTCGTCTTCGAGGGCGCCGAGTGCGGCGGCCACGTCGGCCCGCGGCACAGCTTTCCACTGTGGGAGGCGCAGCTGGCGGTGCTGGCGGAGTTCCTGGACGGCGCAGCTCCCGATGCCCGGCCGGGGCTTGAGGTGCTGTTCGCCGGCGGGGTGCACGACGAGCGTTCGGCGGCCATGGTGGCGGCGATGGCCGCGCCGCTGGCCGCGCGCGGGGTGGCCGCCGGCGTCCTGATGGGCACGGCCTACCTGTTCACCGAGGAGGCGGTGGGCTGCGGGGCGGTGCAACCGCAGTTCCAGCGGCAGGTGCTGGCGGCGCACGGGACCGAGGTGCTGCAGACCGCGCCCGGACACGCCACCCGGTGCGTGCCGAGCCCGTTCACCGCCGAGTTCGCCCGGGAGCGGGAGCGGCTGCGGGCCCGGGGTGTGCCGGACCGGGAGACCTGGGAGCGGCTGGAGCGGCTGAACGTCGGGCGGCTGCGGATCGCCGGCAAGGGCGTGGACCGGGTCGCGGGTGCGCTGGTCGAGGTGGACGAGCAGGAGCAGCTGGCCCGGGGGATGTTCATGGCCGGCCAGGTGGCCGTACTGCGTTCGGCCACCACGACGCTGGCCGAGCTGCACACCGCGGTGAGCACCGGCGCCGCCGCCTTCCTCGCCGAACGGGCCGAGGAGCTGAGCGACCGGCTCGACCCGCGGCCCCGCCCGGCGGCGGAGCCGAAGCCGCTGGACATCGCGGTGATCGGGATGGCCGGAATGTTCCCGCAGGCGCCCGACCTGCCCGCTTTCTGGGCCAACGTCCTGGCCGGGGTGGACTCGGTCACCGAGGTTTCCGTCGAGCGCTGGGACCCGGCGCTGTACCACTCGCCGGACGGCGCGCCCGGCACCACGCCGTCCAAGTGGGGCGGGTTCCTGCCGCCGATCCCCTTCGACCCGCTGAGCTACGGCATCCCGCCGTCCGCGCTCGGCAGCATCGAGCCGGTGCAGTTGCTGGCGCTGGAGGCGGCGCGCCGGGCTCTGACGGACGCCGGGTACGACGCGGGCGAGGGCGGCCGGCCCTTCGACCGGTCCCGGACGGGCGTGGTGTTCGGTGCGGAGGCGGGCAGCGACCTGTCCAACGCCGGGGTGCTCGCGGCGGTGCTGCCGTCCTACCTCGGCACGGTGCCCGAGGCGCTGGCCGGGCAACTGCCCACGCTCACCGAGGACTCCTTCCCCGGCATGCTGGCCAACGTCATCTCGGGCCGGATCGCCAACCGGCTGGACCTCGGCGGCGCCAACCTCACCGTGGACGCGGCCTGCGCCTCCTCGCTGGCCGCGCTGGACGTGGCCTGCAAGGAGCTGGTCCAGGGCACCGCCGACCTGGTCCTGTGCGGCGGCGCGGACCTGCACAACGGCATCAACGACTTCCTGCTGTTCTCCTCGGTGCACGCGCTCTCGCCGACCGGCCGGTCCCGGCCCTTCGACGCCTCGGCGGACGGCATCGCGCTCGGCGAGGGCGTGGCCGCGCTGGTGCTGAAGCGGCTGGCGGACGCGGAACGGGACGGCGACCGGATCTACGCCGTGGTCAAGGGCATCGGCAGCGCCAGTGACGGCCGTTCGCTGGGACTCACCGCACCGCGTCCGGAGGGCCAGCGGGCGGCGCTGGAACGCGCGTACCGCGGCGCCGGGGTCAGCCCGGCCGAGGTCGGGCTGCTGGAGGCGCACGGCACCGGCACGGTGGTCGGCGACCGCACCGAACTGACCACCCTGGTCGAGGTGTTCACCGAGGCGGGGGCGGCGCCGGAGAGCTGCGCGCTCGGTTCGGTGAAGTCCCAGATCGGCCACACCAAGTGCGCCGCCGGACTGGCCGGGCTGATCAAGGCCGCGCTCGCCCTGCACACCGGGGTCAAGCCGCCCACCCTGCACCTCTCGCAGCCCAACTCCGCCTGGCAGGAGGGCAAGACGCCGTTCGGCTTCCACACCGAGGCCAGCCCGTGGGCCGCACCGCCGGCCGAACGGGTCGCCGGGGTGAGCGCGTTCGGCTTCGGCGGCACCAACTTCCATGCGGTGCTGAGCGGTCACGCCGGACCACCGCCGGTGCACGGCCTGCAGGAGTGGCCGGCCGAGCTGTTCACCTTCCGCGGCGCCGACCGCGAGCGCGCACTGCGCGGGGTGGCCGAACTGCTCCGCCTGGCCGAACTGGCGGAGCAGCCCTGGCGGATGCGCGACCTCGCGCTGGCCGCCGCCCGCCGGGCGGAGTCGGCCCACGGGCCGGTGCAGGTGGCGGTGGTCGCCGCGAACCGGGCGGAGCTGGCCGGGCTGCTGCGCCGCGCGCTGGCCGGCGAGCACGATCCGGCGGCCGGGCTGCACCTGGCCGGGCGGGGCGAGCCGGAGGAGGGTGCGGTGGCGTTCCTCTTCCCCGGGCAGGGCAGTCAGCGGCCGGGGATGTTCGCGGAGCTCTTCGCGGCCTTCCCGGGTGTGCAGCACCATTTGCACCCGGACTACGCGCGGATACTCTACCCTCCGGCGGCCTTCACTCCCGAGGCACGGGATCGGCGGCGCGAGGCCGTCACCGACACCGTGGTCGCGCAGCCGGTGCTGGGCATGGCCGGACTGGCCGCCTGCGAGCTGCTGGGGCTGGCCGGGGTGCGCCCGCAGCTGGCCGGCGGCCACAGCTACGGCGAACTGGTCGCACTGTGCGCGGCAGGGGCGCTGGCGGCCGAGGACCTGCCGGCTCTCAGCGCCGAGCGAGCGCGGGCGATCGTGGACGCCATCGGCGTGGATGCCGATCCCGGGGCGATGGCCGCGGTCACGGCGAGCGCCGAGGAGGTTGAGCACGTACTGCGGGCGGCGGGGCTGGACGGCCGGGTGGTGGCGGCCAACCGCAACGCGCCCCGGCAGACGGTCGTCTCCGGGCCGACGGAGGAACTGGTCGCCGCCGTCGAGGAGTTGCGCGCGGCCGGGTACGGCGCCAAGCGGCTTCCGGTGGCCTGTGCCTTCCACAGCCCGCTGGTGGCGGGTGCGGGCGAGCGGTTCGCCGCGGCACTGGTGCGCCGCGCCGTACGGGCCCCCGAGTTCCCGGTCTGGTCGAACCGCACGGCGAGCGCCTACCCGGCGGACGCGGCCGCGGTGCGGGCCCACCTCGCCGCGCAGATCGGCGCGCCCGTGCGGTTCGCGGAGCAGATCGAGGCGATGTACCTGGCGGGCGCCCGGGTCTTCGTCGAGGCCGGGCCGGGGTCGGTGCTGACCCGCCTGGTGACGTCGGTCCTCGGGGACCGGCCGCACTGGGCGGTCGCTCTCGAGGGCCGCCGCCGCGGACTGTCCGGATTCCTGGACGCCCTGGCCGAGTTGGCCGTCGCGGGCGTGCCGGTGCGGACCGGCCGGCTGCTGCGCGGCCGGGACGCGGTGGACGCGAGCCGGGCGCGGGCGCCACGCCGGCCCGGCTGGACGGTGGACGGGCAGCTGGTGCGGACCGCTGCCGGAGAACTGCTGCCCGGTGCGCTCGCACCGGCCCGACTCGTACCGGAGACCCTGGTGACCACGCAGGTACCGCAGCCCAACGGCGCAGACGCGCTCGTCGCCGACTTCCTGCGCAGCAGCCGCGAGCTGATCGCGGCCCAGCGGGACGTACTGCTCAGCTACTTCGGCGGGCCCGGCGCCGAGCCGTCCGTACGCGCGCAGCCGGTCCGGGCCACACCGGCGTACGCAGTGCCGGCGGCGCTGGCCGCGCCCGCGCAGCCCGAGCCCGCGAGCACCGTCGCGCAGCCCCCGGCGGCCCCCGAGCCGGCCGGGCGGGAACCGGTGGACCTGATGGCCGCCGTGGTGGCCGTGATCAGCGAACGCACCGGCTATCCGGCCGACATGATCGAACCCGACCTCGACCTGGAGGCCGACCTCTCGATCGACTCCATCAAGCGCACCGAGATCATCGGCCGGCTGGCCCGCCATCTCACCGGAGCGGACGGCGACCTCGCCGGCCTCACCGACGACGAGCTGGAGGAGCTCTCCCGGGCCCGTACCGCCTCCGCCATCACCGAGTGGCTCACCACCCGGCTCGCCGGCCCCGCACCGGTGCCGGCCGGGGAACCACCGGCCGAGGCGCCGCCGGCCGAGGACCCGCCGCCCGCCGTCGTCCTGGGCCACGAACCGGTCCGGCTGCTCTTCACCACCAGCCCGCTGCCCCAGCCCGACGAGGCACCCGGCACACTGGCCGGCCGCCGCTTCGCCCTGCTCGGCGAGGACGGCACCGGGGTCCGCGACGCCCTGGCGGCCCGGCTCCTCTCGGCCGGGGCCGAGCCGCTGACCTTCGACGCCGGACACGAACTATCCGACGCTGACGGGCCGTTGGACGGAGTCCTGCTACTCGACCCGCTCTCCCATCGCGGCGCACCGGTGCTGCCCGAACTGGTGCCCGTGCTGCAGGCCGCGCTGGCCACCGCCCCGGGCCGGCTGCTCGCCGCCCGGACCTCGCCCGAGGCGGACACCTCCCGGGCCACCGGGTTGCGCGGGCTCTTCCGCACCCTGGCCCGCGAGTACCCGCGGTGCGTCACCCGACTGGTGGAGCTCGGCGAGGGCCGGTCCGCCGAGGAGGCCGCGGACCTGCTGCTCGCCGAGCTGCGGGCGGACGACCACGAGCCCGTGGTGCTGCGCACGGCCGGCCGGGCGGCTCCGGCCCTGACCGAGTCCGGCCTCGGCGTGCTGGGCAGCACCGGCGCCGGCCCGGCCGGGGAGGGCGCGGCGGAGGCGGCGGCGCTCGGGCTCGACCGGGACGCGGTGGTACTGCTGGTCGGCGGCGCACGGGGCATCACCGCGCGGTTCGCGGCGACGCTCGCCTCCGCCGCCCGCTGCCGCCTGGAGCTGATCGGCCGCACCGCGGCGCCCGAGGGCCCGGAGGACCCGGCGACGGCCGCCGCCCCGGACCGGACGGCGCTGCGCGCCGCGCTGGCCCGGCAGGGCGTTCCGCTGGCGCAGATCGACCGCACCGCCGCCGGCCTGCTCGCCGCACGTGAAGTCACCGCCACCCTCGCGGAGTTGTCCGCGCTCGGCGCCCAGGCCCGGTACCGCCCGGTGGACGCGGCCGATCCGGCCGCACTGCGCCAGGCGGTCAAGGAGACCTACACCGAGTACGGCCGGCTGGACGGTGTGGTGTTCGCGGCCGGAGTGATCGAGGACAAGGTCCTCGCCGAGAAGGACCCCGAGTCCTTCCGCCGGGTCTTCGCCACCAAGGCCGACGGCGCCCGGGCGCTGCTGGAGGCGCTGGCCGACCTGCCTGCCCGTCCGCGGTTCACCGTCCTGTTCGGCAGCATCGCCGCCGCCCTGGGCAACCGCGGACAGGCGGACTACGCGGCGGCCAACGACGCGCTGGAGGAGCTCGGCGCGCGCTGGGCGAACCGTACCGGCCTGCGGGCGCTGACCGTGCACTGGGGGCCCTGGGCGCCGTCCGGCCCGCACGGCGGGATGGTCTCGCCCGAACTGGCCGAGGACTACGCCCGGCGCGGCGTCAGGCTGATCGACCCGGAGGCCGGCACCCGGGCCCTGCTGCGTGAACTCGCCTGGGGCGAGGAGTCGGTGCGGTCCGTGGTCTACACCGCCTCGGGCTGGTGAGGGCCGCCGTGCGGACGGAGGGCCAGCCGCCGGTGGCCGTGGTGGGCATGGCGGTGCTGCTGCCCGGCGCGCCGGACCTGGCGGCCTACTGGCGGAACCTGGTCGAGGGGGTGGACGCGATCACGGACGTCCCCGAGGGACGCTGGGACGTGGCCTACTACGATCCGGCGGCGGCCGGCGGACCGGCGACGGCGGACCGGCTCTACTGCAGGCGCGGCGGCTTCGTGGACGGACTGGCGCAGGTACAGCCGACCAGGTTCGGTCTGATGCCCAGCTCGGTGCCGGGCACCGAGCCCGACCAGCTGATCGCGCTGCAGGTCGCCGCCGCCGCGATCGAGGACGCCGGCGGTCCGGACCGGCTGCCCGACCGCGACCGGGTCGGCGTGGTGCTGGGCCGCGGCGGCTATCTCACGCCAGGCCTGGTCCGGCTCGACCAACGGGTGCGCAGCGCACACCAGTTGGTACGCACCCTCGGCGAGCTGATACCGGAACTGACGCCTGGTCAGCTCGACCAGGTCCGTACCGCGTTCACCGACCGGCTGGGGCCCGAGAGACCCGAGTCGGCGATCGGCCTGGTGCCCAACCTCGCCGCCTCCCGGCTGGCCAACCGGCTGGACCTGCGCGGTCCCGCGTACACCGTGGACGCCGCCTGCGCCTCCTCGCTGGTCGCGGTGGACCAGGCGATCGGTGAACTGGCCTCCGGCCGCTGCGACCTGGTGCTGGCCGGCGGGGTGCACCACTGCCACGACGTCACGCTGTGGAGCGTCTTCGCACAGTTGCGGGCGCTCTCGCCGAGCCAGCGGATCCGGCCCTTCCACCGGGGCGCCGACGGCATCCTGATCGGCGAGGGCACCGGCGTGGTGGTGCTCAAGCGGCTCACCGACGCCGAGCGCGACGGTGACCGGGTCTACGCGGTGATCCGCGGCACCGGCGTGGCGAGCGACGGCCGCACGGCCGGCCTCGCCAACCCCGACCCCGGCGGCCAGAGCCGGGCGGTCCGGGCCGCCTGGCAGGCGGCCGGCCTCGATCCGGCGGCACCCGGCGCGATCGGTCTGCTGGAGGCGCACGGGACCGCCACCCCGGCCGGTGACGCGGCAGAACTGGCCACCCTTGCCGAGGTGTTCGGCCCGGCCCAGGTGGGCGGCGAACGGGCGGTGCTCGGCTCGGTCAAGTCGATGATCGGGCACACCATGCCCGCGGCGGGTGTGGCCGGACTGGTCAAGGCCGCGCTGGCCGTGCACCACGGGATGCTGCTGCCCACCCTGCACTGCGAGGACCCGCACCCCGCGCTGGCGGCCACCCGGTTCCGTACGGTGGCCACCGCCCGGTCGTGGGAGACCGCCGGGCAGCCGCGTCGGGCGGCCGTCAACGCCTTCGGTTTCGGCGGGATCAACGCCCATGTGGTACTGGAACAGGCGCCCGGCGGCGGACCGGCCCCGAGCCCCGCACCGCCGCGACCTTCCGCCACCGTCACCGAACCCGAGCGGGTGCTGCGGCTGGCCGCCGACGGGCCCGGGCAGCTGGCCGCCCTGCTGGCGGCGGACGACCGGACCGTGCTGGCGGCCGGCCTGCCGGAGCGCGCGGTGCCCGCACCGCGCTGCCGGCTGGCGATCGTGGACCCGACACCGAAGCGGCTGGCGCTGGCCCGTCGCGCGGTGGCCCGGGGACGGGCCTGGCACGGGCGCAACGACGTGTGGTTCGCGCCCGAGCCGCTGCTCGGCGAGGGCGCGGCCGCACGGGGCCGGGTGGCGTTCCTCTTCCCGGGCCTGGAGGGCGAGTTCGCGCCGCGGGTGGACGACGTCGCCGAGCACTTCGCGCTGCCCCGCCCCGACCTGACGGCCGGCGGCGCCGGCCGCACGGACCGGGTGGGCGACATCGGGCGGCACGGCGTGGGCGTGGTCGGCGTCGGACGGCTGCTCGACACCGCGCTGCGCCGCCTGGGCGTCACACCGGACGCCGTCGCGGGGCACAGTGTCGGCGAGTGGACCGCCATGATCGCGGGCGGCCTCTTCGCCGGCACGGAGGTGGACTCCTTCCTGTCCTCCTTCGACCCCGACGCGCTGCGCGTTCCCGGGCTGGCCTTCGCCGCGCTCGGCGCCTCGGCGGAGCGGGTGCTCGGGGCGCTGGAGAGTGTGGACGGCCTGTCGGAGGTCGTGCTGTCGCACGACAACGCGCCGCAGCAGTCGATCGTCTGCGGTCCCGAGGAACCGGTCGAGCGGCTGGTCCGGTGGTTCCGGGCGCGCGGTGTGCTCGGCCAGGTGTTGCCGTTCCGGTCCGGATTCCACACACCGATGCTGAGCCCCTATCTGGAGCCGATCCGGCAGTCCGCGGAGCGCTTCACCCTGCACCGGCCGACCGTGCCGGTCTGGTCCGGCACCACGGCCGCGCCGTTCCCGACGCGACAGGACGAGATCCGGGCACTGTTCGTCCGCCATCTGCTGGAGCCGGTGCGGTTCCGGCGTCTGGTGGAGGCGCTGTACGCGGACGGCTTCCGGGCCTTCGTCCAGGTGGGCACCGGGCAGTTGGGCTCGCTGGTCGGCGACACGCTGCACGGCCGGGACCACCTGGTGGTCGCCGCCAACGCGCCGCACCGCCCGGGGATCTCCCAACTGCGCTGCGCGGCCGCGGCGTTGTGGAGCATCGGCGCGGAACCCGACCTGGCGGTACTGGCCGCGAAATCGCGGGCCGGCGCCTCGACGGCCCCAGCCCGGCCGCACCCCGTCGTCCCGCTCGACCTCAGCGGCGCCCTGGTCGCGCTGGACGAGGCCACGCTGACCTCGCTCCGGGCCGAACTCGCCCGATCCCACACCACCGCCCCGGCGCCGGCCGGCACGCCCGGGCCCACACCCGCCCCCGTGCCCGCAGGCCCTGCATCGGACCTCGCGGCGCTCGCCGAAGGCCATCCGATCGCGGCCGAACTCGACGCCCTGCTACGGGACACCGCCCGCACCGCCGCCGACCTGATCACCGCCGGCCGACACGCCGGGCGGGCCGCGCCGACGGCGCCACCGCCGACGCCACCGTCCCGTGCGTCCGCAGCCGCGCCCGCCCAGCCCGCCGGCCGCCGCTACACCAGCCGGCTGCGCGTCTGCGCCACCACCATGCCGTACCTGCTCGACCACTGCTTCTTCCGCCAGCGCCCCGGCTGGCCCGACCCGGCCGACCGCTGGCCGGTGGTCCCGGCCACCACGATCGTGCAGCACCTGATGGACGCGGCCGAGCGGGCACTGCCGGGCCGGGTCGCCGGCACCGTCCACGACCTGCGGTTCGGGCGGTGGGTCCCGGCTGCGGAACCACTGGACGTGGAGATCACCCTCCAGGAGCTGGGACCGGACCGGCTCGCCGCGGCCTTCGGCGACTACGCCTGCGGCACGGTGGAACTGACTGATCGCCACATCACACCGCCGGAGCCATGGCCGATCGACCCGGCGGGCGAGCGGACACCGGAACTGACCGCCGCCGGGCTCTACGACGAGCGATGGATGTTCCACGGCCCGGCCTTCCAGGGCTTGACCGAACTGACCGCGATCGGCGACACCCACGGCCGCGGAGTGATCACCGCACCCGGCGCCCCCGGCGCGCTGCTGGACAACGTCGGCCAGCTGCTCGGCTACTGGATCATGGCCACCCGCGCCGAGCGCACCGTGGTCTTCCCCGTCGGCATGCGCCGGTTGCGGTGGTACGGACCGCTGCCGCGTCCCGGCACCGAAGTGGACTGCCACATCCGGATCACCACCCTCGGCGACACCACCCTCGAAGCCGACGCCCAGTTGCTCATCGACGGCGAGGTCCGGGCGGAGGTGAACGGTTGGCAGGACCGCCGCTTCGACAGCGACCCCGCCACCCGACCGGTGGAACGCCGCCCCGAACACAACACCCTCTCCACCGTGCAGCCCGGCGGCTGGACACTGCTGCACGAGCGCTGGCCGGACCTGGCATCCCGCGACCTGATCATGCGCAACCACCTGGGCTCCGCCGAGCGGGACCGCTACCACCGCCAGCCCCCGCGCGGCCGACGCGGCTGGCTGCTGGGCCGGATCGCCGTCAAGGACGCCGTCCGGCGGTGGCTCTGGGACCACGGTGAAGGACCGGTGTTCCCCGCCGAGATCCAGGTGTGGAACGACGCGAGCGGCCGCCCTTACGTCACCGGCGCGCACGGCCGCACGCTCCCGACCCTCCACGTCTCGCTGGCCCACCGCGCCGAGGCGGCCGTCGCACTCGTCCGGCCGGCCGGATCCGGCGGCGTGGGCATCGACCTGGAGACGGTCACCGACAGCGCCCCGCAGGACCTGCGCGTCGCCTTCGGCCCGGCCGAACTCGACCTGCTCGCCGACTGCCGCGCAGCCGACCCGGACGGCGGCTCCGAGGCGCTCTGGTTCACCCGGTTCTGGGCCGCCAAGGAGGCGGCGGCCAAGGCCGAAGGCACCGGACTGCGCGGCCGACCACGGGAGTTCGCGATCACCTCCGCCCAACCGGGCACCCTGCTGGTCCGGCTCGCCGGGCCAGCAGGGTGCCCCCGGCCGGAGGCTGGGAGAGGGGCGCGAACCCACCGCATCCACTACACCGATACCGGCAGCCCACCCGGCCTGCCCGAGTGCAGGTACGTGGTCGCCTGGACAGCGGCCACCACCGACACCGACAACCTCTCAGGGGAGTTACCGACGTGACGACCAGTCAGCACACGGTGAACCACCGCCCGCCCACCGACCAGGAGGTCCTGCGCGAGATCACCGGCATGCTGGCCGCCGTGCTCGACGAGTACGGCCTCGCGGACACCGAGGTCACCATGGCGACCCGGTTCACCGAGGACCTCGAACTGGAGAGCATCGACCTGGTGACCCTCAGCGGCCGGCTCCAGGAACGCTGGGGCGACCACATCAACTTCGCCGAGTTCATCGCCGGCATGGAGCTGGACGAGATCATCGGCCTGACCGTCGGCCGGCTGGTCGACTACGTGGTGAACCAGCTGCAGAACGCCGCGCGAGGCTGACCGATGGCCTTCCTCGACCTCGGCGGGCTGCGCCGGCATGTACAGCGACTCGCTCCGCAGGACGGCGGCCCGCCCGCGGCCACCGTCGTGCTGGTGCACGGCCTGCTCACCGACAGCCTCGCCAGCTACTACTTCACCCTGGGCCCGGCGCTGGCCACTGCCGGACTCGATGTGCTGATGTACGACCAGCGCGGCCACGGTCGCACCGCGCGGCCGGCCACCGGCTACCGCCTGGAGCACTTCGTCGACGACCTGGCGGCGCTGCTGGACGGGCTCGACCTGACCGGTCCGGTGCATCTGGTGGGCAACTCCTTCGGCGGCACGGTGGCGTTCGGCCTTGCCGCCCGCCGTCCCGCGCGGGTGGCGAGCATCCTGGCGATCGAGTCCGAACCGGCCTCCCGCTCCTGGGCGGCCAAGCTGGACGGCATCCTGCGCCGTGCCGAGCACGAGCTGGTCCGGGAGACCACCCTGGCCTGGGTCGCCGAGCAGCGCGGCGCACACACCGCACGGCTGGCCCGCTCGGCCGGCCGGCTGCTCGCACAGACCTCGCTGGCCCGGGAGATCCCGGCCAGCCGGCTGCCCGGCGGCGCCGAACTGCGCTCGATCTCCTGCCCGGTGCTCGCCGTCTACGGGACCGATTCGGATCTGGCCCATCAGGCGGCCTGGCTGGACGGCCTGCTACCGGACTGCCGCACCACCTTCGTGCCCGGACAGGAACACTCGGTCCTAGTCGAAGCCCCCTACACCGTCCGGAAGTTGACTCTCAGCTGGCTGCACGAGTGCGGCGTCCGCCTCCGCGATCCGGCCCACGCTCCGCTGCCCACTGGACGGGAACTGGAGGACAGCGCCCGATGAGCCGCTACCTGTTCGTGGTCCCGCCGCTGGTCGGGCACGTCAACCCGGTGGTGGGCGTGGCGGCCGAGCTGGCGGCGCGCGGGCACGCCACGGCCTGGGCCGGGGTACCCGAGCTGATCGGCCGGCTCGCCGGCTCCGAGGCGGAGGTGTTCCGCTGCGCCGTCGCCCTGGCTCCGGACGCCGTTCCCGAACGCCCGCCAGAGCTGCGCGGTCCGGCGGCGCTGAAGTTCCTCTGGGAGGACTTCCTGGTCCCGCTCGCCGACGCGATGGCCCCTGGCGTGGCCGAGGCCATCGAGCACTTCCGCCCCGACGTGCTGGTGGTCGACCAGCAGGCGGTGGCCGGCGCGCTGGTCGCCGAACGCGCGGGCCTACCCTGGGCCACCTCGGCGACCACCTCGGCGGAGCTCACCGGCCCTCTGGACGGCATGCCACTGGTCGAGGGCTGGGTCCGCGACCGGCTCGCCGAACTGCGCAGCCGCCTCAGCGGCCCGGACGACCCAGACGGCCCGCCCCTCAACGAGCGGGCGACCAACCCGCCCCGAGCCGAGGGGCGCGCCGGTGACGTAAGTGAGGAGCGAGGAAACGACCGACGAAGGAGGGAGTGCGGGAGCGACGACCGTCGGCACCGGGTCCGAGCGCCCGGAGGCGAGCGGGCGACTAACACAGACCCGCGCTTCTCCCCGTATTTGGTACTCGCCTTCAGCACAGCAGAGTTGGCCTCATCCGCCACGTCAGCCGGTGGACCGATCCGCTTCGTCGGCCCGTCGCTGGCTGCACGCCCGAGCGGCACCGCCTTCCCCTGGGAGTGGCTGGACCCGGACCGCGCACTGGTCCTGGTAACCCTGGGAACCGCCAACTCCGACGCCGGAGCAGCGTTTCTGTCACACAGTCAGACATCCCTGCGCACACGCTCGAAACGCCTCCAGGCCGTGATCGTCGACCCGGGTGGCCTGCTGGGAGCACCTGCCCTGGACCCGGACGTCCTGGTACTCCCGCACGTCCCGCAGCTGGACCTGCTGGCCCGCGCGGCGGCCGTCGTCTGCCATGCCGGGCACAACACGGTCTGCGAGGCACTGTGGCACGGAGTGCCGCTGGTGGTCGCCCCGATCCGGGACGACCAGCCCGTGGTGGCCGCGCAGGTGGTGGCGGCCGGCACGGGCGTGCGGCTGCGGTTCGGTCGGACCACCGCGGAACGGCTCGGACAGGCGCTGGACGCCGTCCTCGACGACCCCGCGTACCGCGCCGCCGCGCAGCGCGTCGGCGCCTCCTTCCGAGCCGCCGGCGGCGCCACCGCGGCCGCCGATCACCTCGAACGGCTGGCAGTGGAGCGGCCCTTGACACCCGGGAGCAGCCAGTGACCACCTCCGCGAGGCCGACCACCACCGCGGCCGCGACCCGCACCGCCCTGATCGCCGCCCTGCGCCCCGGCTACCGGGCCGACCTCGCGGAGGGCACCGACCGGTTCTTCGCGGCCCGCCGCACCGACTGCCCGTGGTGCGGCGCCACCGACCTGCGATCCCGGCTGCGCACCTCGGACCTGCTGCAGCACAAGCCGGGACGGTTCGTCCTGGACGAGTGCCGCAGCTGCGGACACATCTTCCAGAACCCGCAGCTGACGTCCGCCGGGCTGGAGTTCTACTATCGCGACTTCTACGACGGGCTGGGCGAGCAGCGGCTCGGCGGAGTCTTCGGCACCCGGTCCCGGGTCTACCGCCGGCGTGCCGAATCCGTCCTTCCGCACGCCGCCGGCGGACTCGCCCGATGGCTCGACGTCGGCACCGGCCACGGGCACTTCTGCGAGAGCGCCCGCGGGCTCTTCCCGAATACCGCCTTCGACGGCCTGGACCTCACCGAGGGTGTCGAACTCGCCCGCCGGGAGGGCCGGGTGGTCCGGGCCTTCCGCGGCTCCTTCCCGGAGCTGGCACCCACCCTGGCCGGGCAGTACGACGTGGTGAGCATGTTCCACTACCTGGAGCACTGCACCGACCCGCACCGGGAGTTGGCCGCCGCACGGCAGGCGCTGGGCCCCAGCGGGCTGCTGCTGATCGAGGTCCCCGACCCGCGGTCGCGTTACGCCCGCCTGCTGGGCCGGTGGTGGCTGCCCTGGCTCCAGCCGCAACACCTCCACCTGCTGCCCGCCGTCAACCTGCGCCGACGACTGTCCGAGCTGGGTTTCACCGTCCTACTGGAACAGCACGGCGAGCCCCACGACCCGGTGGACCTGCTCGCCGCCTGCTGGCTGCTGCTCGATGCGGTCGCCCCGCGCGAGGACGCCGCCTGGCTGCCGGGCTCCCCCGGGCGAGGCCGGCGACTGCTGCGCGGCACGCTCTTCCTGGCCGCCGCGCCGGTCCTGCTGGCGGCGGCCGCCCTCGACCGCCTGCTCGCCCCCGTCGCGGGCCACGCCCGCCTCGCCAACGCCTACCGCCTGCTCGCCCGCCTCGACGTGCCGCAGCGCATCGCCGACGGCAACCCTGCCGCTCCGTCAGCAAGTCCGCAAGACGGATGCATAACAAACGTTTGGTAGGTAGAGTGTCCGCAGGTTGCCGACCGTGAGGTGGTCAGCGACAACGTCACGGAACCCACCCGGCATGACGGACCGGCAGGGGTCGCCCGCTCTTTGGCGTTCGGGACGGTCGGCAGCCCGATCCCCGACGGCGAGGCTGCTGGCGCCCCGGTCGCGATGGCGCACTCGGCGGCGTCCTCACGATCCGGCCCTGCCCGTGGGGGCCGATCCGGCCCTGCCGCCAGACCCGAAGGAGATCCCGAATGCCTGACCCGGACCGCCCGCTCCCGCTCACGGTCACCTCGGACCGCCTGCGGCAGGCCCGTGAAGCCGCCGGCCGCACCGGCATCGACGCCCTCCTGATCTCGCCCGGTGCCGATCTGCGGTATCTGACGGGCTATCACGCCCTGCCGCTCGAGCGGCTCACCTGCCTGGTGCTGCCCGTCGAGGGCGATCCCTTCCTACTCGTACCGGCCCTGGAGGAGCCCGCCGCGCAGGCCTCCCCCGCCGCAGGTCTCGATCTGGAGATCATCAGCTGGCAGGAGACGCAGGACCCGTACGCGATCGCCGCCGCCCGGCTGCCCGCACGCGCGACGATCGGCGTCGACAACCGGATGTGGGCCGAGAAGGCGATGGCCTTCCAGGCTGCCCTGCCCCGCAGCCGGCAGGTCCTCGCCGGGCCCGTACTCGGCGAACTGCGCATGCGCAAGAGCTCGCAGGAGGTGCAGGCGCTCCGGCAGGCCGCGGCGGCCATCGACCGGGTGCACGCCCGGATGGCCGAATGGCTGCGGCCGGGCCGCACGGAGCGCGAGGTCGGCCGGGACATCGCGGAGGCCATCACCGCCGAGGGTCACGTCCAGGTCGACTTCGTGATCGTCGGCTCGGGGCCGAACAGCGCGAGCCCCCACCACGAGGTGTCGGACCGGGCACTGCGCGCGGGGGACCCGGTGGTCGTCGACATCGGCGGAACCACCGCAGCCGGCTACTGCTCCGACTCCACCCGCTGCTACGCGCTCGGCGAGCCGCCGGCCGGGTACCGCCGCCTGTACGAGGTGCTGTTGCGCGCCCAGCGGGCACAGACCGACGCCGCGCGGCCGGGCATCACGGCCGAGGAACTGGACGCCGTCGGGCGGGACGTCATCACGGCCGCCGGGTACGGCGAGCAGTTCCTGCACCGCACCGGTCACGGAATCGGTCTGGAGACCCACGAGGAGCCCTACATCGTGGCCGGCTCGTCACGGCCGCTGGAGCCGGGGATGGCCTTCTCGGTCGAACCGGGCATCTACCTGGCCGGGCGCTACGGCGCCAGGATCGAGGACATCGTGGTCTGCACTCCGGACGGCGCCGAACGGCTCAACCGGAGCACCCGCGAACTCACCGTCGTCCCGGGCTGAACGGACGCCCCGCGCCCTGGCAATCGCCTCGGCAGTACCCGTCACCGTGTCCCGTCCACCGCTCCCGTGGCTCAGGACCCAGGCCCCAAGACCAGCGGAGGACGCGTTCCGTACACCCGTGACGTGGCCGGGCCCGCCGCGCGGACGAGTGGGCCCGGCCACGGCGTCGTCACACGGCGTCCGGCAGCTTGCCGATCAACCAGCGCACGCCGTTGTCGCCGCCGGGCTTCGGGAAGTGGGCCATGGCGGCATCGCACAGCTGCGCGATCACCCGGCCTGGCCTGCTCGGCGTCCGACCCGCTGTAGCCGCAGCCGCCCTGCGCCCGGCACTCATTGGCCCCGTGGCACACGTGGATCAGGCTGCCGTCCGCGAATGGCCTGCTGTGCTGCGGCATGGAACTCGGCTGGGCTGACAGGCGTCTCCTCCCGGGTTACGGCACCGGCGGCGACGGACAGCTCGCCCGCGGCGACACTGAGGGCGCCGGCGTGCTCGGCGAGCGCGGCCCAGTCGGCCTGGTGGGTGGCCTCGCCGCAGCGGCCGAGGAGGACGACGGCATGGGCGTAGGCGTCGGCGGCTTGCCGGGCGGCTTGAGGGAGCTCGCTCATGCCCCTCACGGTAGGTCTGGCCGGCCGGGTGTGCAGCCCGAGGGCGGTGATCTTCCCGGGCGGACGGTGGGCTGATCACACCATGCCTGCCACGACCTCGACCAACCGCAGGAAGTCCCTCGGCAGTGAGCCAGGCTGTCACGCTGGCGAACCGGCGCATGCACGGTGACGGTCGGGGCGATCGCCAGCGCAAGTAGGCTCGCCAGGATCGGCGCGGCCGCGTGCAAAGCAGCCGGGACCGCGAGCTCTGTGGGCGCGAGCTCTCCGCCGGTGACGCGGCGCGGGACTACAGCTGACTGTTGAGGAGTTCTCGCGAACAGAGCCATGAATGTGCGTACCGGGCACTGCCCGCGGGATGTCCGGAACCAACCGACCCAGTTCAGCCCGTCTCGTTGTCTCAGAACGGTTGACGCGTCTGCTCCCCGTTTGATCGAGAGGTGCCCCCGGGCCCACGGCTCCGGGAGCACCTCTTGACGTCACGCATCGTCGCGAGCCGGCCCAACTACCCGAACAGGGTGGGCCGTTCGGATCCGATCTGCCACTGGTCAGTCGGCTTCCTCACTGAGGTACGCCTCGTATTGCGCGGCTGAGAGCAGGTTGTCGGTGTCGGAAGCCTTGGCCAGCGTGATCTCGATCATCCAGCCGTCGTAGGGGTCTTGGTTGATCATTTCAGGGTCGTCGTTCATATCCACGTTCACGGCGACGATCGTGCCGGCCACCGGCATGTAGAGCTCGCTGACCGCCTTTACGGATTCCACGCTGCCGAACGCCCGTCCGACATCGAGCCGGTCCCCCACCTTGGGCAGTTCCACGAAGACGATGTCCCCGAGCTGCCGCTGTGCGAAGTCCGTGATACCCACGCGCACCTGGCCGTTTCCCATCCGTTGCACCCACTCGTGCTCTTTGGAGTACATGAGGTCCTTCGGGACGTTGGCCATGAGAGCCTCCCTGAACTGGTCGCTGAGACGCCGTTGTCGCCGGGCGCCGCTGGACAGCGTGCAACAGATCGTCGGTCACAGCTCGGATCCTCACTCGAACGGGTGACATCTCGCCGATGATCCCGCCACCGTCCGCCCGTTCCGCCCGCTTCGGCTTCCCGCCCTGGGTGCCGTGCCCGGCCCCTCAGTGGGCGGGAGGCTGTCTCCGCCTGCGCGGTCCTGACGACGAGGACTTCGTCGTCCAGACGGCCACCACCCGCCCGACCGAACTCGGGCAACCCTTCGGCCGCTGGTCGATCCGCAAACTGCTCGCCTGCCCGTGCTGGCGCAACGCCAACGCCCGCCCCCCGATGTCGTGGCCGCCCAGCGTCGAGAACACGCCCGCATCCGCAGCGAGAAGGGACTCCGCCGGGGTGGCGAACCAGCCCTCGTCGCGTGATCAAGCAACCCGGTGTACCTATGCGGTCACAGCACCAGCTTGGCGCGCCAGGCCCCATCTTCTCTGACCGGAGGAACCTGCCCATGAAAATGGACATCGCACGTGCCGCTGCCCGCGACTGGATCACAACCAACGGCCGTTCCCTTCCCGGCTACTTCGGGGCCTATCTCAGTGGATCCACCACCGTGCTGCGTGACGAAGCCGAACTTCCGCTCGGCTCGGACGTCGACATCATGCTGATCACCCGTTGGCCCGTCGAAGGGCACAAGCTCGGCAAGTTCACGCACCGGGGCGTCCTGCTGGAAGTGACCTACCTGGCGTGGGAGCAGCTCCACCCGGCCGAGGCGACACTGGCCGACTACCATCTGGCGGGCGGGCTCCGGCGCGACACCATCGTCGACGACCCCACCGGCGCTCTGCGTGCCCTGCAACAGCAGGTCGCCACCGGTTTCGCCGACCCGGCCTGGGTCCGGGCCCGCTGCCAGAGCGTCCGCGACAAGATCGAGACCGCACTCGGCAACCTGGACACGACGCTGCCCTGGCACGACCAGGTGACGAGCTGGCTCTTCCCCACCGGAGTGACCGCGCACCTGATCCTGGTCGCCGCCCTGCGAAACCCCACCGTGCGCCTGCGCTACCTGCGCGCCCGCGAGACCCTCACCGACTTCGGCCTGGCCCAGTGCTACCCCGGCCTGCTGCGGTTGATGGGCGCCGACCAGCTGACCGCCACCCAGGTCCATGGACACGTCGACGCCCTGGCCACCACCTTCGATGCCGCAGCCGCAGCAGCCACGACGCCGTTCTCCTTCAGCACCGACATCACCCCGATCGCCCGGCCGATCGCCATCGACGCCAGCTACGACCTGACCGAACGCGGCGACCACCGGGAGGCGATGTTCTGGATCACGGCGACCTTCGCCCGGTGCCACAAGATCCTCGCCATCGACGCCCCGCAGAGCCAGGCCGAGCTGGCCCCGCTGTTCGACGCCGTCCTGGCCGACCTCGGCATCGCCTCCAGTACCGACCTGCAGCACCGCGCCCAGGCGACCCTGGCGGCTCTACCTGAGCTGTGGGACACCGCCACGAAGATCACCGCCGCCAGCGGTCGACCCGACCCAGGGACTGGATCGACGCCGTGTTGTGCGCGTCGCACGCTGCTGTGATCCGCTGCGAACCCCGCGCGAACAGGCGTACCGCCGCGCTCATCGGCTCATACGAGGTTCGACCACCAGGCAGTCGGCTCGCTCCGGGCGGATGACGGTCCGGCGGTCCACCCCGTGCCGGTGGAACGTGGTCATCGCACGCTCCGCCGCCCACTGCCTACCGCCGGCCGTGCGGCAGCCCCGAGTTGAGCTTGGCGCTGAGCATGGACAGGAAGGTCGGGAGCTTGTCCACCGCGGCCCTGGGGACTTGGGTGGTCTGCACCGTGTCCCGCAGCTTGTCCTGCACCACGAGCTTGTAGGTACCGCCTTCCTGGATGAGTTCGGCGGTATAGAGCAGTGTTTCCATCAGAGGTCCTTCGGTTCTCCGTCGTCCGGTCGGTCGGAGCTCGGGTCGCGGGTCACGGGAGGCGGATCCCGGGTCGCGGGAGGCGGCGGTAGGAAGGCGCGGTTCCGCCGCCTCCCGTTCCCCAGCCCCGGGTTAGGAGGGCGCGTCGTTCAGCCAAGCGGTCCACGCCTGCACGGTCTGCTCCTCGTCGGTGTCCTTGGCGAACAGGTGGTGGCCCAGCCAGATCGGCCAGTTCCAGGAGCTCCCGTCGAAGAAGCGGTACAGCGCGTCCGGACCGCGCAGGCCGATGAAGTCGCGGGTGAGGTAGTCCACGATCACGTCTACCGGGCCGCCGTCCCGGCCCGGCAGCGTGAGCGACAACCGGTCGCCGACGGCCTTGCCGTCGGCCAGTCCGAGGCGTCGGCGCAGGGCGGCGAACTCGGCGGGGTCGGCGCTCGGCCCAGGCCGGTCGGCCTTGACGTAGACGGCGGGACGCCCCGCGAAGTGCGTCAGGTACTCGGCCAGGCTGTGCTGGTAGAAGTCGACGTGCTTCTCGGCCGCGTCCGCCCTGGTGTCCCAGCCGTCGTCGACGACGCCCTCGTGGACCCAGTGAATTCCCATGCGCAGTCGGCTGGTTACGCCGTCGGCCGGCTCGATCTGGTAGCTGAGCGTGTTGGAGAATCCGTCGTCCCTGGTCACCCGGCAGGCGAAGTGGTGCGGCGGCTCCCACGCCACGACGGTCCCATCGCCGCGGGAAACCTTCCCGCCGATGTGCGGCTCGATCTCCATGGGGTAGAGCCAGCCGAGGTTGCCGCCAGCGGTGGCGACCGCGTGCCAGACCTGGTCGGGTGCGGCGGCCAGCTCCTGCTCCCGG
The DNA here is from genome assembly GCF_053598215.1 of Kitasatospora sp. NPDC001175. Lineage (NCBI taxonomy): Bacteria > Bacillati > Actinomycetota > Actinomycetes > Kitasatosporales > Streptomycetaceae > Kitasatospora > Kitasatospora sp. NPDC001175. Next base: position 152,254 of record NZ_JBSFJU010000015.1, read on the forward strand.
CGGACCCGGAACTCCTGGGCCATGATCAGAACTCCTTCGATAGCCGATGACTTGTTCAGTAGCAGAGCGGAAGGGCACTCAGCCGGCGCTGCAACGGGTTGGGCTTCCACTCGAGGGCCGCCTCCTCGGCCAGCCGTAGCTGTGGGAGCCGGCGGACCAGCGTGCCGATGGCCACCTCGGCTTCGAGCTTGGCCAGCGGTCCGCCCAAGCAGAAGTGGGGGCCGTTGCCGAAGCTCAGGTGCCGGTTGCCGGGGCGTGCCAGGTCGAGCCGGTCGGGGTCCTCGAAGCGCTCGGGATCACGGTTTGTCGCGGCGAGGAACAGGTACACCAACTCGCCCTCGCGCAGCGTCTCCCCGCCGATCGGAACGTCCTCGGCGACGACCCGCACGATCGCCTGGGTCGGCGTGTCGTACCGGGACAGTTCTTCGACGGCGCTCCGGATCAACCTCGGGTCCTCACGCAGCCGGGCCAGCTGTTCGGGGTGGCGCAGCAGGGCGAGGGTGCCGTTGCCGATCAGGTGGGTGGTCGTCTCGTCGCCGGCGGTGATGAGGACGAAGCAGGTCGACAGCAGTTCCGCGTCAGTGAGCCGGTCGCCTCGCGCCTGGGCGGTGACCAGGGCGCTGATCAGGTCCTCGCCCGGGTCGGCGCGGCGTCGGCGGATGAGCTCGGTGAGGTACTCCTCGTGCTGGTCGACGGCCAGGACGGACTGCTCGATGTCCTCGGTCAGGTTGCCGAGCCGGCGGAACCAGCCCTTGACCTTCGGACGGTCCTCGGGCGGGATGCCGAACAGCTCGCAGACGACCGCGAGCGGCAGTGGGGAGGCGACCGCCTCGATGAGGTCCATGGTCGGCCCCTGGGCCACGGCCCGGTCGATCAGGCCGTCTACGATCGTCTGGATGCCGTCCCTGAGGGCCTCGACCCGTCGGGCGGTGAACGCCTTGTTCACCAGTTTGCGCAGCCGGGCGTGGTCCGGCGGGTCGGTGTTGGTCATCACCCTGCCGAGCCGGTCGGTGAGCCGGCTCAGGCCCTTGAGGTTGCCGTCCAGCGCACCGAGGGCCCGGGTCATCCGGTCCCGGTCGTTGGACAGCCTCAGGTCGCCCAGTGCCGTCTCGACGTCGGCGTACCGGGTGAGGTACCAGATGCCCTGCGGGCTGCGGTACACCGGGCGTTCGCGGCGCATCCGGGCGTAGAACGGGTACGGGTCCCGGCGGGCCGCGGGTGTGTGCAGCGCCGCGGCCAGATCGCCCGGCCCGGACGGGCTCGCGGTGGTGCGGGCCTCGCTGGGGGCGCCGGTGCCGAGCGTGCCGGCGCCGGGGGCATCGGTGCCGAGCGTGTCGGCTCCGAGGGCGGTGTCGGTAGAAGTCACGTCGGCCGCTCTACCGCTGGGCGTTCATGGCGTCGACGAGGCTCTTGGGCCGCATGTCGGTCCAGCTCTGCTCGACGAACTCCAGGCAGGCGGCGTGGGTGTCGGGGCCGTGGGCGACGGTCCACCCCGCTGGGACGTCGGCGAACTGGGGCCAGAGCGAGTGCTGGTTCTCCTCGTTGACGAGCACGAGGAAGGTGCCGTTCTGGTCGTCGAACGGGTTGGTCATGAGTCAGTCCTCCAGGTTGGGGGTCGAGGTGGCACCGGTGGCCTCGGCGAGCCTGGCGGCCAGGATCGGTCCGATCTGGGCCAGTGAGCCCGGCTGGGTCATCCGGTCGTGCCGGGTGGTGATCTCGTGCGATTCGATCCGGCCGGCGACGTACGGCTGCCAGATCCCGGCGCCCGTCGAGTCGTCGGTGCGGTCGATGGTGGAGTTGAACAGCAGCAGGTCCCCGTCGAACCTGCCCGGGTCGTGGTCGAGCGCCAGCCGGGCGTTGTTGATCATGATCTGGACGACGGCCTCGATGCGCCGCTCGTCCAGGTCCGCCAGGGCGCTGCCCCGTCGGCGCAGGATCTCGGCGATCTCGCCGTAGGTCAGCGGCCCCTCGTCCAGTTCGGCGGGGTCGCAGTCGAGGATCCCGACCAGCACGTCCCGCTCGGTCGGGACGGGTGCCTCGTCGAACTCCACGTCCTTCACCGGGTAGGCGTCGAGGATCGCCAGCAGCTCGGTGCGTTCGCCGCGGGCCTGCAGCTCGCAGGCGATCGCGTGGGCGATCAGCCCGCCGGCGGACCAGCCGAGCAGCCGGTAGGGACCGTCGGACTGGATCTTGCGGATCTGGTCGGCGTAGTCGGCCGCCATCTCCTCGTAGGACTTCGGAAGTTCCTCCGGTCGGGCGAGGCCGCGCGCCTGGATCGCGTAGACCGGGTGCTCCGGGCCGACGTGGTTCAGCAGCCCGCTGTACGACCAGCTGATGCCGCCGCCGGGGTGGATGCAGAACAGCGGCGGACGGCTGCCTGTCGGGCGCAGCGGCAGCACCACTTCGAAGGAGTCCTCGGGATCGTTCATGGCCAGGCGGTTCGTGAGCCCGGCCACCGTCGGCGCTTCGAAGAGCGTGCGCAGGCCGACCTGGACGCCCAGGGTCTCTCGGACGCGCGAGACCAGCCGGGCGGCCAGCAGCGAGTGCCCGCCCAGGTCGAAGAAGCTGTCGTCGATGTGGACCTGTTCCCGGCCGAGGATCTCGGCGAACAGGGCGCACAGCAGCTGCTCCTGCGGGGTCCGGGGGCCGCGGCCGGTGCTCGTCGCGCCGTACTCGGGAGCCGGCAGGGCGGCCCGGTCCACCTTGCCGTTGGCGGTCAGCGGCAGCACGTCCAGGGTGACGAACGCCGACGGCACCATGTACTCGGGCAGTTCGCGGCGCAGCCGCTCGGACAGCTCGCCCACCTCGGGCGCGTCCTCGGGAGCGGGTACCAGGTAGGCGACGAGCCGCTGGTCGCCCGGTTGGTCCTCGCGGGCGACGACGGCTGCCTGGGCGATGCCCGGGAGTCCGGCGAGGACGGCTTCGATCTCGCCGGGCTCGATCCGGAAGCCGCGCAGCTTGACCTGGTCGTCCGCTCGGCCGGCGAACTCCAGCGTGCCGTCGGCCAGCCACCGCGCCAGGTCCCCGGTGCGGTACATCCGCTCCCCGGCGGGCCCGTACGGGTCGGCGGTGAACCGCCCCGCCGTCAGGCCGGGCCGGTCCAGATAGCCCCGGGCCGTGCCCGCGCCGGCCAGGTAGAGCTCACCGGCCACTCCCGTTGGCACCGGCCGCAGTCCGGCGTCGAGTACGTACGCCCGCATGTTCGCCATCGGCCGGCCGATCGGGACGGTGGCGGCGTGCGCGGGGAGGGCGCGTACCCGGTGGTGGGCGGCGAAGGTCGTGGTCTCGGTCGGTCCGTAGCCGTTGACCACCGCGATGTCCGGGCAGGCCGCCAGAACCCGGGCGACGGCGGCCGGGGAGACCACGTCACCGCCGGTCCAGACCTCGTGCACCCCGGCGAGCAGCGTCGGCCGTTCCTCGGCCACCAGGCGGAAGAGACCGGCTGTGAGCCACAGGCCGGTCACCCGGTGTTCGGTGACGGTCCGGTGCAACTGGTCGACATCGAGCCGGCCGGGCGGTGCGACGACGACCCGGCCACCGCCGAGCAGCGGCGCCCACAGCTCGTACGTCGCGGCGTCGAAGGCGATCGGGGAGTGCAGCAGCACCCGGTCGTGGGCGCCGCCGGACCAGCACGGGGCCAGCGCCAGAGCCGCCACGTCGCGATGGGTGACGCCCACTCCCTTCGGCCGGCCGGTCGAGCCGGAGGTGTACATCACGTACGCCAACTGCTCTGGGTTGCATGAGACTTCAGTGTCGGATGAATCGGGTTCGGTCTGGATCAGTGCGGTCAGTACGTCCTCGGTGAGCACCAGCGCGGCGCCGGTCTCCCGGAGGATCAGGTCGATGCGGGAGGACGGGAAGCGCGAGTCGAGCGGGACGTAGGCGCCGCCCGCCTTGATGATCGCCAGGATCGCCACGACCAGCTCCGCCGAGCGGTCCAGCAGGACCGCCACCGGCGTCTCCGGCCCCACGCCCTGGCGGATCAGTGCCCGCGCCAGGCGGTTGGCCCGCAGGTCGAGTTCCCGGTAGGTCAGTTCGGTGCCGTCGGTGACGACGGCCACCGCGTCCGGGGTGGCCCGCACCTGGAGGGCGAACAGCTCCGGCAGGGCGGCCTCGGGCAGCTCGGCGGCGGTGTCGTTGAACTCGCCGAGCAGCCGGTGGCGTTCCTCGCCCGACAGGATGTCGATCCGGCCGATCGCCCGGTGCGGGTCGGCGGCTGCCGCGCGCAGCAGCCGCACCCAGCGGGCGAACAGCAGTTCCACGGTGTCCGGGTCGAACAGGTCGGTGGCGAACTCCACCGCACCGACCACGCCGTCGAGGCCGCCGTCGGGGCGGAACTGCTCGGCCAGGCTGAACGTCAGGTCGACCCGCGCGGTGCCGGTCGGCGCCGGCAGGTAGCCGGTCTCCAGCCCGGGCAGCGTGAACTCGCCCAGCGGCGCGTTCTGCAGCGCCAGCATGACCTGGAACAGCGGGTGGTGGGCCAGCGACCGGGCCGGGTTGACCACCTCGACCAGGTACTCGAACGGCACGTCCTGGTGGTCGTAGGCGGTGAGCGCCTTCTGCCGCACCCGGCCGAGCAGTTCGGCGAAGTCGGGGTCGCCGCTGGTGTCGGTGCGCAGCACCAGGGTGTTGACGAAGAAGCCGACGAGTTCGTCCAGGGCCTGGTCGGTGCGGCCGGCGATCGGGCTGCCGATCGGGATGTCCGTACCGGCGCCGAGCCGGGTGAGCAGCGCGGCGAGGCCGGCTTGGAGCACCATGAACATGCTGGCGCCGTGCGCGGCGGCCAGGTCCCGCAGCGCCTGGTGCAGTTCGGCGTCCATGTGGACCTCGAGCCGGCCGCCCCGCTGGGAGGCCTCGGCCGGTCGGGGGCGGTCGGCTGGCACCTGGACCAGCTCCGGAAGTCCCGCCAACTCCATTTCCCAGTAGCTGAGTTGCCGGTAGAACAGGCTGTTCTGGTCGGCGGTGTCGCCAAGCAGATCGCGTTGCCACAGGGTGTAGTCGGCGTACTGAACCGGCAGCGGGGACCACTGCGGTTCCTCGCCCCGGCAGCGGGCCGCATAGGCCGCCGCGAGGTCGCGGGAGAGCGGGCCCATCGACCAGCCGTCACCGGCGATGTGGTGCACCACGACCAGCAGCACGTGCCGGTCCGGCGCGAGCGCGAAGAGCTCCGCCCGGATCGGCGGCTCGGCGGCCAAGTCGAACCCGCGCCGGGCCGCCTCCGCCAGCCGCTCGGCCAGCCGGCCCTCGTCGAGCCCGATCACCTTCAGCGCCGGGGACGGGGCCTCGTCCGCGCTCAGCACGACCTGGTACGGCGCGCCGTCCGCCTCGCGGAGAACCGTCCGCAGGCTCTCGTGCCGGGCGACCACGTCCGCGAACGCGGCCCGCAGCGCCGGCTGGTCCAGCCGGCCGTCCAGGCGCAGCGCGAGCGGCATGTTGTAGGTGGCGCTCGGCCCGTCCATGCGGTGCAGGAACCAAAGGCGGCGCTGGGCGAAGGACAGCGGGATCCTCTCGGGGCGCGGGCGGGCGGTCAGCGCGGGCCGCGCCGCTGCCGAGCCGTCGAGGCGAGCCGCCAGTGCGGCCACGGTCGGGTACTCGAACAGCGTCCGGACCTCCAGCTCGGCACCGAAGACCGCCCTGACCCGGGAGGCCAGCCTGGTCGCCAGCAACGAGTGCCCGCCCAGGTCGAAGAAGCTGTCCTCGACGCCGACCTGGGCCAGCCCGAGCACGTCGGCGTAGAGGTCGGCGAGCAGCTGTTCCTGCGGGGTGCGCGGCGCGCGCCCGGCCGCGGCCATCCCCAGGTCGGGGGTGGGCAGGGCGCGGCGGTCGAGCTTGCCGCTGGCGGTCAGCGGCAACGCGTCCAGGACCACGAAGGCCGACGGCACGAGGTACTCGGGCAGGCGGTCGCGCAGCCGGTCGCGGAGTTCGCCGATGAGGGCAGTGGTACCCCGGTTCCCGGTCGGGCGGTTGGTGAGCTCGGACAGCGCGGTGCCGGACGGCCGCAGCGGCCGGTAGGCCTCGACGCCGACGTCCTGCGGTGCCGGCGCTCTGGTGAAGAGCACGTCGAGGGCGTCGGACGCGGTGGGCGACCAGGTGACGTACACCCGGCGTCCGAGTTCGTCGCCGAGCGCGCGGAGGTCCTCCGGGTCGGGCAGGCCGTCGTTGTCCGGGCCGTGCAGCCGGTCCAGCAGTTCGGCGAGCGTGCCGTCCCCGGTCTGCACCGCCCGGGCCAGCGCGGCCTCGCGGGCGACGCGCCGGTTTGGCAGCTCGGTGATGCGCACCGAATCCGCGCCGCGCCGGGCGAGCAGCTCGCGCAGTTCCGCGAGGTCGGCGACCTCTCGGCCCCACGTCAGTTCCTGCTGCGTGGTCGGTGCCGTCGGCACGGTCGGCTGCTTGTGCAGGGTGACGTCGTAGCGGTAGCGGGTCAGCTCGTTGTGGTGCCGGCCGCGCTTGACCTCCACGGCCACCGCGCCGATGTCGGTGCCGCGCTCGCGCAGGACGGTGAAGAAGTCCGGGTCGACCAGGAGTTCCTTCTCCACCAGGAGGGCCTGCTCCACCGCGCGGCGCACCGCCGGCAGGTCGGTGCCGTCGGTGGCCCGGTGCAGTTGGACGGCGGTCGTCAGCGGGCGCAGCAGCCGCAGGTTGCGTACGTCGCCGATGAAGAGCGCGCCGCCGGGGGTGAGCAGGGTCATCAGTTGGTCGACCACCTCCGCCAGGTAGTCGGCGGAGGGGAAGTACTGGACCACCGAGTTGATCACGATGGTGTCGAACTGCCCGGTGGGTAGCTTGTCGGTGTCGTGTGCCGGGCGGGTGTGGAGCACCACGCGCTCGGCCAGGCCGTCCTGCTGAGCGATCTGGGCGGCCAGCGCGTCGATCGCGGTGGCGGAGAAGTCGGTCGCCCAGTAGCTCTCGCAGTGTGGCGCGATGTGCGAGAGCAGCAGACCGGTGCCGACGCCGACCTCCAGCACCCGGCGGGGCCGCAGGGCGAGGATGCGCGCCACGGTGGTGTCGCGCCACTCGCGCATCTGCTCGATGGGGATCGGGTGGGTGTCGTAACTGCTGTTCCAGCCGACGAAGTTCTGGCCGAAGGCGGCTTCTGCGGGGGTGATGGGCAGGGCGTCGTAGATGTCCTGCCACTCACCCACGTGGTCCGCTTCGAGGCCGTTGTCCCGAGCGGTGTCCTGGCGCGGGACGACGTAGCCGATGAGCCGGTCGTCCTCGGCGAGGGCGGCGGCCTGGGCGACGGCGGGGTGCTCGGCCAGCGCCGCCTCGACCTCGCCGAGTTCGATCCGGAAGCCGCGCACCTTCACCTGGTCGTCGGCGCGGCCGACGTACTCCAGCTCGCCGTCGGCGCGCCAGCGCACCAGGTCACCGGTGCGGTACATCCGCGCGCCCGCCTGGTCGAACGGGCACGCCACGAACCGTCCTGCCGTCAGCCCCGGCCGGTTCAGGTACCCGCGGGCCAGCCCCGCACCGGCGACGTACAACTCCCCC
>NZ_JBSFJU010000016.1:0-153634 GCF_053598215.1 Kitasatospora sp. NPDC001175
CTGCAGCTTCTCCAGCAGGTTGATCACCTGCGCCTGCACCGACACGTCCAGCGCGGAGACCGGCTCGTCACAGATGATGATCTCCGGCTTCAGCGCCAACCCGCGCGCGATACCGATGCGCTGGCGCTGACCGCCCGAGAACTGGTGCGGATACCGGTTGATGTACTCCGGGTTGAGACCCACCACGTCCAGCAGGTCCTGAACCGCCTTGCGCCGGTCGCCCTTCGGCGCCACCTCCGGATGGATCTCGAACGGCTCCCCGATGATGTCGCCCACCGTCATCCGCGGGTTCAACGACGTGTACGGGTCCTGGAACACCATCTGGATGTTCCGCCGCACCGCCTTGAGGGCGGCACCGGAGAGCTTGGAGATGTCCTCGCCCTTGTACAGCACCTCACCGGAGGTCGCCCGCTCGAGGTTCATCAGCACCTTGGCCAGCGTCGACTTCCCGCAGCCGGACTCACCGACGATGCCCAGGGTCTCGCCCTTGTGCAGCTCGAAGGAGATGCCGTCGACGGCCTTGACCGCACCGATCTGCTTCTTGAAGAGGACGCCCTGGCTCAGCGGGTAGTGCTTGACCAGGTTCTTGACCTCCAGGATCGGCTCAGCCATGGAGGGTCTCCTTCCAGAAGTGGCAGGCGCTGCGGCGGCCGGCCAGCTCGGCGCCGTCCTTGTCGGTGACCGGGTGCAGCGCCGGGATCTCGGTACGGCAGAGGTCGGTGGCCGCCTCACAGCGCGGGTTGAACGCGCATCCGGCCGGGACCTTGAGCAGGTTCGGCGGCAGGCCCTTGATCGCGTACAGCTCCTGGCCCTTCTGGTCCAGGCGCGGGATCGACTTCAGCAGACCCTTGGTGTACGGGTGCGCCGGGCGCGCGTACAGCTCGTGCACGGGGGCGGTCTCCACGATCCGGCCCGCGTACATCACCGCGATCTTGTCGGCGACGTCGGCGACCACGCCGAGGTCGTGGGTGATCAGGATCAGACCCATGTGGTACTCGGCCTGGAGCTCCGCCAGCAGGTCCATCACCTGGGCCTGGACGGTGACGTCCAGGGCGGTGGTGGGCTCGTCGGCGATGATCAGGTCCGGCTCCAGGGCCAGCGCCATGGCGATCATGATGCGCTGACGCATGCCGCCCGAGAACTGGTGCGGGTAGTCGTTCACCCGCTGGGCGGCGGCCGGGATGCGGACCTTGTCCATCAGCTCGATGGCCTTGGCCTTGGCCTCCTTGCGGGAGGCGCCCTGGTGCACCCGGAACATCTCGCCGAGCTGGTAGCCCACGCTCAGTACGGGGTTGAGCGCGGAGAGCGCGTCCTGGAAGATCATCGCGATCTTCCGGCCGCGCAGCCTGCGCTGCTCCTCCTTGGACATCTTGAGCATGTCCTGGCCCCGGAAGAGGATCTCACCGGCGGTGACCCGGCCCGGGGGCATGTCCAGGATGCCCATGATGGTCTGCGCGGTCACCGACTTGCCCGAGCCGGACTCACCGAGCACGGCCAGCGTCTCGCCGGCCGCGACGGAGTAGTTGACGCCGTTGACGGCCTTGGCGATGCCGTCCCGGGTCACGAACTCCACGTGCAGGTCGCGGACTTCGAGCAACGGGGTGCCGGGGACCAGGCGCTCCTGGCCGTCGGTCGTCTCAATGACAGTGGTCATGGTGCGTTCCGCCTCTCTCAGCGCAGCTTCGGGTCGAGGGCGTCGCGGACCGCGTCACCGAGCATGATGAACGCCAGCACGGTGAGGCTGAGCATGCCGGCCGGGAAGAACAGCGCGAACGGCGCCTGCCGGATCGCCTTCTGGGCCGAGTCGATGTCGATGCCCCACGAGATCGTCGGGTCCTGGAGGCCGATGCCGAGGAAGCTCAGCGTCGCCTCGGTCGCGATGTAACCGCCGAGTGCGATGGTGGCCACCACGATCACCGGAGCGATCGCGTTCGGCAGCACGTGCTTGAACAGGATCCGTCCGGTGCCGGCGCCGAGCGCCTTGGCGGCGGTGACGTAGTCGGCCTGCTTGACGGTGATCACCGATCCGCGCATCACGCGGGCCATCTGGGTCCAGCCGATCGAGGTCAGCGCGAAGACCACGCTCCACACCGTGCGCTCGGTGAAGGCGTTCAGCACGACCAGGCAGCCGAGCAGCAGCGGGATGCCGAAGAAGACGTCGGTCAGGCGGGAGAGCAGGGTGTCCACCCAGCCGCCGAAGTAGCCCGCCAGCATGCCGATCAGACCACCGACGATGGTCACGGCCGCGGTGACGCAGATGCCGACCACGATCGAGGCGCGGGCGCCGTAGACCACCCGGGCGTAGATGGAGCGGCCCTGGATGTCGTAGCCGAACCAGTCGCCCTGGAAGAGGTGGCTGTAGTTCGGCGCCCTCAGGTAGTCGTGCGTCAGGTCGCCGGCCCGCGGGTCCACCGAGGTGAACAGGCCCGGGGCGATGCTCATCACGATCAGCACCAGGATCAGTACCGCGGAGATGAGGAAGATCGGACGGCGGCGCAGGTCCTCCCAGGCGTCCGAGCCGAGGCTGCGGGCCTTCTCCGGCTTGGCGGCCGCCGCGACGGCGGCGCCCTCGGCCTGCTCGGTGGGGGACTTCTTGTCGGTCAGGTCAGGCATACCGGATCCTCGGGTCCAGGACCGCGTACAGCAGGTCCACGATCAGGCTGGCGGCGAGGTAGACGAGCACGAGGACGACCACGAACCCGGTGACCGTCGCGCCCTCCTTCTGGTTGATCGCGTGGTAGAGCGCGTTGCCGACACCCTTGACGTTGAAGATGCCCTCGGTGACGATCGCGCCGCCCATCAGGGCACCGAGGTCGGTACCGAGGAAGGTGATGACGGGGATCATCGAGTTGCGCAGCAGGTGGGTGCCGATCACCTTCCGGCGCGGCAGGCCCTTGGCCACCGCGGTGCGGATGTAGTCGGCACGGATGTTCTCCACGATGGAGGTACGGGTCAGCCGCGCCACGTAGGCCAGCGAGAGCGAGCCCAGCACGATGGCCGGCAGCAGCAGCTGCTGCAGGTCCATGGAGTCCTGGACGGTCGGCTTGACCCACTTCAGGTCGATGCCGAAGAGCGTCTGGAAGACGAAGCCGAGCACCGGCACCGGAATGGAGATCAGGATCAGGGTGACCACCAGGGTGCTCTTGTCCGCGAACTTGCCGCGCTTGAGCCCGGACAGCAGGCCGATCGCGACACCGAAGACGAGCTCGATGACGAAGGCCATCAGGGCCAGGCGGACGGTCACCGGCATCGCTTCGGAGATCACGTCAGTGACCTTCCGGCCTGACAGGGTCTCACCGAAGTCCCCGGTGAAGAGGCCCTTCATGTAGTCCACGTACTGCTGCCAGAGCGGCAGGTCCAGGTGGAACTTGTGCTTGAGTGAGGCCAGCTGAGCCGGATCCGGCTGCTTGTCTCCCCACATCGCCCGGACCTGGTCACCCGGTAGGACATGCACCATGAAGAAGATCAGTGCGGTCGTACCTATGAACACCGGGATCATCTGGAGCAGTCGCCTCGCGACAAAGCGCCCCATCATGCCTCCATTGCGTGGTCGGCGCGGAAGCGGCCGGTGCCGACCCCCGCCCTTCTTGGGGGAGGGGTCGACACCGGCCCGTTACGCCTGCTGCTGGTCCCGGGCTGCGCCGATGGCAGCCCTGGCGGGCCTGGTGGTACCGGCCTGCTTACTTCTTGATCTCGACGTCGGTGAACACCGGGTCACCGAAGGAGTCGAACTTGACGTTCTGAACCTTGTTCGAGTAACCGGAGTTCGTCTTGTAGTACCACAGCGGGATGGACGGCATGTCCTTGGCCAGAACGGCCTCGGCCTGGCTGTACAGGTCGGTGGTCTTGTCGATCGAGGTCGCGGCGTCGGCCGCCTTCGACAGCTGGTCGAACTCCGGGCTGGAGTACAGCGAGTCGTTGGCGGAGGCGCCGGTGCCGTAGATGTCGCGCAGGAAGTTGGCGTTCAGCGGGTAGTCCTGCTGCCAGGCCGAGCGCATGATGCTGTCGACCTTGTGACCGTCGATCAGGTCACGGGCGGTCTTGAAGTCCGGCTTCGGGTCGCCGACGCACTCCACGCCGGTGTTCTGACGGATCGAGTTGCAGACCGCGTCGACCCACTCCTTGTGACCGCCGTCGGCGTTGTAGAGGATCGTCACCTTGTTGTTCGGGACACCGCCGCCGGCCGCGATCAGCTCCTTGGCCTTGGCCGGGTTGAAGGTGCAGGCCTCACCGCAGGCGCCCTTCTTGTAGCCGGCGACGCCCGGGGCGACCCAGCTGTCGGCCGGCATGCGCGAGCCCTGCAGCACCGTCTTGGTGATGGTGTCCCGGTCGATCGCCATGGACAGGCCCTGGCGGACCTGCGCCTTCTCGGGGCTCTTCCAGGCGTCCTGGTACATCGCGAAGGCGATGGAGGTGATGCCACCCATCGGCTGGTCGACGGCGCGGTCGCCCAGGTCGTTCTTGTACGAGGCCAGGTCGGTCGGGTCGACCTGGTCCAGCACGTCCAGGTTGTCCGAGACCAGGTCCTTGTAGGCGGCCTCGGCCTGGGTGTAGTTCTTGAAGACGATGCCGCCGTTCTTCGGCTTGTCCACACCCTGGTACTTGTCGTAGGCGGCCAGGGTGACGGCCTTGTTGTGCTCCCACGAGACGAACTTGTAGGGGCCGTCACCGATCGGGGACTCGCCGTACTTGTCCGGGTTGGTGAAGAACACCTTCGGCAGCGGCGAGAAGGCGGTGTAGCCCAGCTTGTACTCGAAGTACGAGACCGGGGCGGTCAGGTCGATGGTGAAGTGGGTGTCGTCCACGACCTTCAGGCCGGACATCTTGTCCGAGGTCGGGGCGCCCTTGTCCTTGTCCGGGTGGACGTCCGCGTAACCGGCGATGTCGGAGAACCAGTTGCTGTTGGTCTGGTTGTTCTTGGTGTTGGCGGACCAGTTCCAGGAGTCCACGAAGGACTGCGAGGTCACCGGGGTGCCGTCGTGGAAGGTCCAACCCGACTTCAGGGTCACGGTCCAGTGCTGCGAGTCGGTGGTCTCGATCTTGTCGGCGACCTGGTTGCGCAGCTTGCCGTTGGCCGGGTCGTAGTCGACCAGCCCGCGGAACAGGTTCTTGACGATGCGGCCGCCGCCGACCTCCATGGCATTCGCCGGCTGGAGCGGGTGCTGCGGCTCGCTGCTCTGGTAGCTGAACATGCCGCTGCTGTCGGCCTCGCCGCTGCTCGACGAACCGCCACTGCTGCCGCAAGCGGTAGCGGCAAGGGCGACCGCGACAGCCGTGACGACCCACTTGGCCTGGCTGGCACCGCGCATGGGTGTGCCTCCTGTATCCGTGATCCAAACGTGGAGAGCATCGCGGGAGCCGGCGAACCAGAGGTCCGACCACACCCCGGCAATGCTTCCTCGCCCGAGGTTTCGGCGCGCACCCCTGCGCGTAACCCTTGACCCGAGCTCGACTGCACCCACTATCGACCACGCTCGGATACTTAAGTGACCGTTACGCATTTCAATTTGGTCACATGAAAGTTGCATTGATTTTAAAAAACGGACATTTGAGACATACTCAGACAGGTATGAAACGGACAGTTGCTTTGAATAACGGTCGGTTACATACGATAACCGGACATCTAGATGATCATCCGGCCATCCGCGTCGACTGCGGAGAGTGAAAAGGGCCGGTTGGTCTCCCCCCTCCGCGGAGGGGGGAGACCAACCGGCCCTTCGGGTACTACCGAAGCGTGTCAGCCCTTCTTGGCACGCGAGGCGGTACGGCCACGCTCCTTCTGGTCCAGCACCACCTTGCGAATCCGCACGGTCTCCGGGGTCACCTCGATGCACTCGTCCTCGCGGCAGAACTCCAGCGACTGCTCCAGCGAGAGCTTGCGCGGCGGGACGATCGACTCGGCCACATCGGCGGTCGAGGACCGCATGTTGGTGAGCTTCTTCTCCTTGGTGATGTTCACGTCCATGTCGTCGGAGCGGGAGTTCTCGCCGACGATCATGCCCTCGTACACCTCGGTGCCGGGGTCGGTGAACAGCACGCCGCGCTCCTGCAGGTTGGTCATCGCGAAGGCGGTGACCACACCGGCCCGGTCGGCGACCAGGGAGCCGTTGTTGCGGGTCGTCAGGGTGCCGAACCACGGCTCGTAGCCCTCGTGGATCGAGTGCGCGATGCCGGTGCCGCGGGTGTTGGTGAGGAACTCCGTACGGAATCCGATCAGGCCGCGGGACGGCACGACGAACTCCATCCGGACCCAGCCCGAGCCGTGGTTGGACATGTTGTCCATCCGGCCCTTGCGGATGCCCATGAGCTGGGTGACGGCACCCATGTGCTCCTCGGGCACGTCCACGGTGAGGCGCTCGACCGGCTCGTGGGTCTTGCCGTTGATCTCCCGGGTGACCACCTGCGGCTTGCCGACGGTCAGCTCGAAGCCCTCGCGGCGCATGGTCTCGATCAGGATGGCCAGCGCCAGCTCACCACGGCCCTGCACCTCCCAGGCGTCCGGGCGCTCGGTGTCCAGGACGCGCAGCGACACGTTACCGATCAGCTCGCGGTCCAGCCGGTCCTTCACCTGGCGGGCGGTGACCTTGCGGTCGACCTTGCCGCCGGACTTGGCGTCGGCGCCCTTGCCGGAGCCGCCCTTGCCGACCAGCGGCGAGGTGTTGGTGCCGATGGTCATCGAGATGGCCGGCTCGTCCACCGTGATCAGCGGCAGCGCGACCGGGTTCTCCGGGTCGGCCAGGGTCTCGCCGATCATGATGTCCGAGATGCCGGCGACGGCGCAGATGTCGCCGGGCCCGGCCTGCTCGGCGGGCTTGCGGGTGAGCGCCTCGGTCATCAGCAGCTCGGAGATGCGGACGTTCTGGACCGAGCCGTCGCGCTTGATCCAGGCGACGGTCTGCCCCTTCTTCAGGTAGCCCTGCTCGACGCGGAGCAGCGCGATGCGGCCGAGGAAGTTGTCGGCGTCCAGGTTGGTGACGTGCGCCTGGAGCGGGGCGTCCTCGTCGTAGGTCGGGGCCGGGACGGTCTCCAGGATGGTGGAGAAGAACGGCTCCAGGTTGTCGCTGTCTGCCGGGACGGTGCCGTTCTCCGGCTTGGTCAGCGAGGCCACGCCGTCACGGGCGCAGGCGTAGACGATCGGGAACTCGATCTGGTCCTCGTCCGCGTCCAGGTCCAGGAACAGGTCGTAGGTCTCGTTGATGACCTCGTCGATCCGGGAGTCCGGACGGTCGGTCTTGTTGATGCACAGGATGACCGGCAGCTTGGCGTTCAGGGCCTTGCGGAGCACGAAGCGGGTCTGCGGCAGCGGGCCCTCGGAGGCGTCCACCAGCAGCACCACCGCGTCCACCATCGACAGACCGCGCTCGACCTCGCCACCGAAGTCGGCGTGGCCCGGGGTGTCGATGATGTTGATGGTGATCGGTGCGCCACCGTCCTTGGGGTGGTACTTGACCGCGGTGTTCTTCGCGAGAATGGTGATGCCCTTCTCGCGCTCCAGGTCGTTCGAGTCCATCATCCGGTCGTCGAGCTGCTGGTGGGCGGCGAAAGCGCCGGCCTGCTTCAGCATGGCGTCGACCAGGGTGGTCTTGCCGTGGTCGACGTGAGCGACGATGGCGACGTTACGGATGTCGTTGCGCGTGGGCATGCCTAGCGGATTCTCCCGGAATCGTGGGTTACGGCGCCCGGCTGCGTACAGCGTCGATCAGCGTCTTCGCCGTGGACGACCGCGATCCCTCTTGATCGCCGCCGCCCGGTCCGCCTGCTACTACCGGTCCACCCGCCGGGCACGATGACATGCCACGGCTTCCTCCTATCGTACGGGGAACCACCCAACGAATCCGAAACGGGCGCCGGAAGATGATCAGAACCGGCCGTGCACGGCCGGGGCCGCCCGGTCCGCAGCGTGGAGCCGCCCGTACCGGGTACGGGCGGCTCGTGCGCAGGGAGCGCCGTGCGGGGCGGTGCCGCTCAACCGGCGCTGCGGAAGCCCAGGTCCTGGAAGCGGGGGCCGGCGAAGCCGTACGCGCCGGCGTTGGCCACGGTGTCACGGACCGCGACCAGGTCGGGCCGCTGGTAGAGCGGGACGGAGTGGGCGAGCTGCCAGATCCGGGCGTCGGCCTGCTGGAGCAGCTTGCGCTGCGCACCGAGGTCGACCTCGCGGGTGGCCCGGTCGAACAGCCGGTCGATCTCCTCGGTGCCGATCCTGGCGTAGTTGCGCCCGATCACCGGGATGCCGTCGGCGCCCGGCCGGGGCTTGGCGTAGAGCGCGTGCTCCTCGGCGCCGGGGAAGCCGGTGACGGGCCAGGAGAAGAGCGCCAGGTCGTAGTCGCCGGTGGCCAGGTGCTCCTTGACGAACTCCGAGGCGGGCACCGCCTGGGTGCGCAGGGTGATCCCCGCCTCCGCCAGGTTGGCGGTGAGCGCGTCGGCGGTCCGCCGGGCGGTGGCGGAGCCGTCCGGGATCAGCAGGGTGAGGAGCAGCTGCTTGCCGTCCTTGGCACGGCCGGTCGCGGCCTGCTTCCAGCCCGCCTTGTCCAGGAGCTTGGCCGCGGTGGTGTCCTCGTCCCCGGCCGCGGCGCTGTTGTCCTGGTACCCGTCCTGGTCGGCCATCAGCAGATGGTTGCCTAGCGGGGTGGCCGGCAGCCCGAGCGGGCCGAGCGCCGCCTTGGCGATCCGCTGCCGGTCCACCGCCAGGGCGACCGCCTGCCGGACGGTGGTGTCGCCGAGCGGAGCCCTGGCGGCGTTCAGGGTGAGCTGGGTGAACGCGGGCGAGGCGGCCCGGTGCAGGGTCAGCCCGGGCAGCGACTCGGCCCGGCGCAGCGCCTGGTCGGAGGCGTCGACCAGGGCCGCGGCGGCCGGCGGCGCGGCCGGGCTCTGCTTCGTGGGCGACGCGGGCGGGGACGCGGAGGCGCTGGTGGTGCCGTCACCGGAGGCGGAGGGGCTGCCGGAGGCGGAGGGGCTGGAACTGCGCGAGGACGCCGCCGAGGCGGAGGGCTTCCCGGAGACGGAGGCGTCGGCCGCCGACCCACTGGCCGAGGCCGCCGGCGGACCGGCGGCGGACCGGTCGGTCAGTGCGTAGTCGATGGCGGAGGTGAGCGGGGCGATGTCCAGCCTGCCCTGGTCGAGGGCGTCCAGGCGGGCCTCGGCCGGGGTGGCCAGGAAGTCGATCTCCTCGGCCTTCGCGGCGTTGCCCCACCACCGGGGGTTGCGGATCAGTGCCGCCTTCCCGGCCTGCCGGTCGTACGAGCGCACCGTGAACGGCCCGGCCGAGACCCGCAGCGCCTCGGTGGTGAGCGGCCGGTTGAAGACGTCCGCGGAGCTGGTCGACGCGGCCGGGTAGAGCGGGCTGAACAGGGCGCGCCAGGCACCGTACGGCTGCTTGAAGGTGACCTTGACCTCGTGGGCGTCCGTGCCCTGTGCGATGGACTCGATCGCGGCGTACCCGTCCGGGTGGTCGCTGTGGAAGGCCGGGTCGGCGCCGGAGAGGGCGCGCCACTGGGCGGTGAAGTCGGCCGCCGAGATCGGGGTGCCGTCGCTCCAGACCGCCTTGGGGTTGAGCCGGTAGGTGACGACCTGCGGAGTCTGCCCGGCCTTGGTGGACTGCGCGGAGACCAGGTAGTCGGGGTCGGCGGCGGGACGGGCGTGCTCGTCCAGCCGGAACAGGCTGGGCAGCAGGGCCCGGGCGATCAGCTGTGAGTCGGCGGTCGCCTCGGGCTGGAAGACGTTCAGGGTCGCGGGGACGGAGTCCACGGCCCAGCGCAGGGTGCCGCCCTCGCGGAGGGCGGCCCGGTCCACCCGGGCGAGGTCGGCAGCGGTGGGCGGTGGCGGGGCGCTGTCCTCGGAGCAGCCGGCCAGTGCGGTGCTCATCATCAGGGCGAGGGCGGCGGCGGTGACCTGGGGGACGCGCATGCACTTCTCCGGCGGATGGTCAGTTGATCCGAGGATTCAGGGCCGACCACCACTGAAGGCCACCGGCCCACCCCGCACCGTCCGACACGGCGGCCCGCCACACGAAAGCACCCTCCCGGCCTACCCGGCGCCCCTACAGCGCCAGCTCGAACCAGACGATCTTGCCGTTGGGTGTCCGGCGGCTCCCCCATCGCTCGGCCAGCAGGCTGACCAGCTGCAGCCCGCGGCCGCCCTCGTCGGTCTCCTGGGCCCGCCGCTGCCGCGGCTGTGCGTAGCCGTCGTCCCAGACCTCGCAGACCACCGTGCGGTCCCGGAGCAGCCGCAGCCGGATCTCTCCCCGGCCGTGCCGCAGCGCGTTGGTGACCAGCTCGCTGACCAGCAGCTCGGTGGTGTCCACCAGTTCGTCCAGGCCCCGGGTGAGCAGCCAGCCGCAGGCGAGGTCCCGGGCCTTGCCGACGCTGGTCAGCTCGGCCGGCAGCTTCCAGTCGCCCACCGCGTCCTCCGGCAGGCTCTGCACCTTGGCCATCAGCAGCGCGATGTCGTCCTCGCCGTGGTGCGGGATCAGCTCGTCCAGCACCTCGTCGCAGAGTTTCTCCAGCTCCTTGGAGCCGCCCGTCAGCGCGGTGCGGAAGGCCCGCAGACCCTCGTCCAGCTGGTGTTTGCGGGACTCCACCAAGCCGTCGGTGTAGAGGCCGAGCACCGCGCCGTCCGGCAGGTCGACCCAGACCTCCTCGAAGGGCTCGCCGCCGACGCCGAGCGGCAGGCCGGGCGGGACGTCCAGCATCCTGGCCGGCTCTCCCGGGCTGAGCAGGACGGGCGGCAGATGGCCGGCGTTGGCGAAGGTACAGCGCTGCTTGACCGCGTCGTACACGGCGTACACACAGGTGGCGAGGTAGAGCTCGGTGGACTCCTCCCCCGGTCGGTCGCTGTCGCCGCCGAGGCCGCGGGCGATCTCGTCCAGTGCGCTGAGCACCTCGGCGGGGTCGAGGTCGAGCATGGCGAGGGTGCGCACCGCCGTCCGGAGCTGGCCCATCGCGACGGCGGCCTGCAGGCCGCGGCCCATCACGTCGCCGATCACCAGGGCGGTACGGCTGCCGGGCAGCGGGATGACGTCGAACCAGTCGCCGCCGACCTCGGTGTTGTTGTTGCTGGGCAGGTAGCGGCGGGCGATCTCCAGGCCGGTGGCGGCCGGGTTCCCGGGGGGCAGCAGGCTGCGCTGGAGCAGCAGGGCGCGTTCGTGCTCGCGGCGGTAGAGCCGGGCGTTGTCGACGCAGACGGCGGCGCGGGCGACCAGTTCCTCGGCGATGGCGACGTCGCGGGCGTCGAAGGGCTCGCTGCCGATCGCGCGGGAGAGCTGGACCAGGCCGAGCACCTGGTCGCGGGCGACCAGCGGGACCACCAGGGTGGAGCGCAGCAGCGGGTCGGGACCCGGCTGGGGGACGACGCTGCGGCCGGTGCGCAGCGCGCGGGCGTGCGGGGAGCGGCGGGGGTAGCAGAGGGTGCCGCCGGCCTCGGCGACCGGAACCGTCCCTTCGGCGCCCAGCACGCTGGAGGCCCCGCCGACCACGCTGGAGACGGCGACCCGGCGCAGTTCGCCGCATCCGTCGGAGAGCCCGGACCGGCCGGAGATCGGTCCGGAGTCGCCGGTGAGCAGCGCGGTGTAGAGGTCGACGGTGGCCAGGTCGCAGAACTGCGGGACGATCACGTCGAGCAGTTCCTTGGCGGTGGTCTCCAGGTCGAGGGTGGAGCCGATGTGGCTGCTGGCCTCGTTCAGCAGGGCGAGGCTGCGGCGGACCCCGGCGGCCTCGCGTTCGGCGACGTGGCGGCTGGTGACGTCCATCACCTGGCCGGCCACGCCCATCGGGTGTCCGGCCGTGCCGGTGAGGCGGTAGAGCGAGATCGCCCAGCGGCGACCGCCGTCGCGGCGGCCGGGCGCGGGGGCGCTTGCGGTGCGCGGGACGGCTCCGGTGATGCGCAGGTCGACGATCGGGCCGCCGCCGTCGAGCACCTTACGCAGCGCGACCAGCAGCCGCTCGGCCTCCCCCGGCAGGAAGAGGTCGTAGGGGGTGAGGCCCTGGAGTTCGGCGGGCGACAGGCCGACACCGGCGGCGAAGGCGTCGTTGACCCGCTGGAGGCGCAGGTCGTTGTCGAAGAGGAAGAAGCCGGTGGGGGTCTGCCCGAAGACGGCCTCGGAGGCGGCCAGGTCGGTCTCGAGCCGGCGCAGCCGTCCGAGGTCCACTGCGAGGCAGGTGGCACCGGGGGTGCTGGGAGTGCCGGCGCCGGGCGCCGTGTCCGGCACGGCGTCGGGCATCGCGTAGACCTCGGCCAGGCCCTCGGTGCCGTCGGCGTCCCGGTAGGGCGCGGTGCCCACCCACTCCTCGCCGCCCAGGATGCGCTCCAGCCGGGCGCGGCCGCGCTGCCAGTGCTCGCGGGGGACGAAGGTGGTGATCGGGTCGGCGCCCACCGCCTCGGCTGCGGGGACGCCGAAGAACTCGGCGGCCCGGCCGCTCCACTGGCTGATCCGCCCGTCCGGGCCGATCGCGAAGGTGGCGACTCTGACGAAGTCGTAGATGGAGCCCGGCTGGGTGTGCCCCCAGCTGCCGGGCGCGCTGCGGTCCCTACCCCGGTCAATCGAGACACCGAGCTGTCCGGGCACGGCAAGACTGCTGCCGCTGCTCGGCGCGTTCGGCGCCGGGATGCTGTTCAACGGACCGACCCCTCCAACCCGTGGCCATCCGGATGTCGAGAAACCGAGTATTCATCATCCGGGGGCGAGCGCACACGCCCTGGACATCACAACATCGAATCAAGGCCGGCCCCGCTCCGGCTCCATACCCGGCACCGACTGTTCGAACCGGACGACGGCTCGGCCGAATCGGCACACCGGGGTCAAGCGCATTGAGCTTATCGGACCTGAATGACGGTCAGATCTGACGAGACCATGTCGAGTTGCGATGGGAAGCACCGCATTGATGAACGCCCAATGGCCGCAGCGAACATCCGACTATCCGAATGTCCGCTCCTGATCGGAACCGTCCGTTGCCAGCTCGAACCAGACCACTTTTCCCATCCCCTCGGCCCGGGTACCCCAGCGCAACGCAAGGCGGCCCACCAGTTCGAGACCCCGGCCACCCTCGTCGGCCTCGGCCGCGTGGCGCTCGCGCGGCGGATCGGGCAGTGGGTCGGAGATCTCCACCAGCAGGGTGTCGCCCAGGGTCAGCCGGACCCCGATCGGGGCGCTGGCGTACCGGACGGAGTTGGTCACCAGTTCGCTGACCAGCAGTTCGGCGGTGTCCGTGAGTTCCTCCACGGACCAGTCGGCCAGTGTGCCGCGCACCAGGCGGCGGGCCCGGGAGACCGCGGTCGGCTCCGCGGGCAGCGTCCAGCCGGCCGTCGGCGTACCGGCCCGGCCCCGGCCGAGCCGGGCCAGCAGCAGCGCGACGTCGTCCGGCTCCTGGCCGTGCTCCATGGTGGCCAGCACCGCCTCGCACGCCTGATGGATCGACGGGTAGGGCTGTTCCAGTACGCTGATCAGCCGGCCGAGGCCGACGTCCAGGTCCTTGTCCCTGGACTCCACCAGACCGTCCGTGCACAGCGCCAGCAGACTGCCCTCGGGGATCTCCAGCTCGATCGACTCGAACGGGACGCCGCCCACCCCGAGCGGCGCACCGGACGGCAGGTCCACCACCTGCCCGGCACCGCCCGGCAGCGGACTGCCGCTCCGGCTGCCGTTCTCGGCCCCTTCCCCGGGCACGACCAGGACCGGCGGGATGTGGCCCGCCTTGGTGGCGATCAGCCGCCCGGTCGCCGGGTCGAAGACCGCGTACACGCAGGTGGCCAGCAGTGCCTCGTCCGGGCCCTGGGCCAGGTCGTCGGCCAGCTCGTTGACGTGCCGCAGCAGCACCTCGGGCGGCAGGTCGAGCCCGGCCAGGGTCCGTACCGCGGTGCGCAGCCGGCCCATCGTGGCCGCGGCCCGCAGGCCGTGGCCCATCACGTCGCCGACCACCAGTGCCGTGCGCTCGCCCGGCAGCGGGATGACGTCGAACCAGTCGCCGCCCACCTCGGTGCCGCTGCTGCCCGGCACGTACCGGTAGGCGACCTCGATCCCCGCGGGCTGCGGGACCTGCTGGGGCAGCAGGGTGCGCTGGAGGGTGAGTGCGGCGGTGCGCTCGCGTGCGTAGAGGCGGGCGTTGTCCAACGAGCTGCCCGCCCGGTCGGCGAGTTCGACGGTGAAGGCCAGGTCGTCCCGGTCGAAGCCCTCCCGGTAGCCCGCGCGGCTGACCACCAGCAGGCCGATCACGATGCCCCGGGCGCGCAGCGGTACCACCAGGCACGAGTGCACGCCGAGGTCGTGCGCCGCCTGCATCTTGGGGTCGTTGGGGTAGGTGAGGTCGCTCAGCTCGTCCGGTCCGGAGAGCAGTTCGGGAACGCCGCTGCGCAGCACCCGGCCGAAGGCGGAGTCCTCGGCGAAGGTGATCCGGGCGCCCCGGCGGAGCATCGTCTCGACCTCTGGGCCGTCCTGGACCGAGGCGGTGCCGAGCTGGAGCAGCGAGGTCCGCCGGTCGTGGCCGTGCCGGGGCAGGTCGTCGCCGTGCGCCACCGCCTGGAGAAGGATCACCGCGGAGTAGTCGGCCAGCCTGGGCACCACCGCGCCGGCCAGTTCCTGGGCGATCCTCGACGCGTCCAGCAGGTCGCCGACCCTGGAGCCGAACTCGTTGAGCAGCGAGAGCCTGCGCCGGGCGTGCTCGACCTTGGAGACCGCCCGGTAGCGCTCGGTCACGTCCATCACCGTGCCCGAGATGCCGAGCACCCGGCCGGAGCGGTCCGTCATCCGGCTGTAGGAGATCGACCGGTAGCCCGCCCGGGCGGGGCCCGGCGCGGCCAGGGTGACGTCGACCACCGGTTCGCCGGTGGCCAGCACCTGCCGCTGGATGATGGTGATCTCGTCGGCGGCGCGCTCGGGCAGGGTCTCGCCGGTGGTGCGGCCCACGTGGTCCTCGGCGGCGACGCCGTTCATCTCGGCGAGGGTCCGGTTGACGGCGGTGTAACGCAGGTCGGTGTCGAGGACGGCGATGCCGAGCGGGGACTGTTCGAACAGCGCGTCCCGTACCGCCAGATCGCGCTCGACGGCCTGGAGCGTCGCGGCGTCCGTGAGCGCCGCCTGCAGGAACGGCGTACCGTCCCCGTCCACCAGCAGCGAGATCCGGGCCTCGACCGCGACCAGACCGCCCTGCCGCTGGCGCAGCTCGGTCAGCCCGTGCCAGCTGCCGTTCTGCAGGGTGTCCCGGATCGCCTCGCGGGTGCGCTCGACCGCGCGCTCGCCGCCGACCAGGTCGTCGATCCGGCGGCCCACCAGCAGTTCGCTCGGCCAGCCGAGCAGTTCCTCTGCAGCCGGGCTCCACAGCACCACCCGGCCCGAGGTGTCCAGGATCGCGACGGCCACCTTCACCACGTCGAACAGGCTGCCCTGGGTGTGCCGGCCGGTCTTGACCGGCCCGACGCCGGAGCCCGGGAACGGCGCGGCGGGAATGCCGCGCGAGACCGGCGCCCCCGGAGCGGCCGCCCAGCGGAGCGCCGCCCCCGGAGCCGTCGGCGAGTACACCTGTGGTGCGACCGACGGCATCCGCCGGCGAAGCCTGGCGCGCGCGGCGGCGCTTCCGAGCCCGCGGCCCGTACCCGCGCTCCCCGTCACCGGACTCGCCGAGCGCACCGGAGTGCGCCGGGGGAGCCCCTGGCCTTGCCGTGCTCCCCCGCCGCTGGCCGTACTCGACACGGACGGGCCCTCCGGCTCTCGGGCTGCGCACCTCGGCGGACCACCGGGTACGGGTTGGCTGGATTTCACCTCACCTGTGGTGACGAATGCTGCCGAACGGTGACACACCCGCCACGTTGCCAGCGTATCCCGGGCCGTCGGGTGCGCTTCCCGATCGACGCACCGGGCCTGCCCCGTCCGGCGAGGTCAGGCCTGGCCGAGCAGCCGGGCGACGTGCGGGAGGACTTCGCGGTCGTGTTCCAGCCAGTCCACCTCGGCGAGCTCGCCCGGGCCGAGCCAGCGCAGCTCGGAGTGGTCCTCCAGCGGCTGCGGGTCGCCGGAGAGCAACTCGGCGGCCCAGATCCGCAGTTCCAGCCCGGGCCGGATCGGCCAGCAGCCCGGCAGCTGGCGCAGCGCGCGGGCGCGCACGCCGAGCTCCTCGTGCAGTTCGCGCTCCAGCGCCTGCGCCGGGCTCTCCCCCGGCTCGGCCTTGCCGCCCGGGAACTCCCAGTAACCCGCCACCTCGGGCGGCGCGCTGCGCCGGGCGGCCAGCACCCGGCCCTGGTGGATGAGGGCTCCGCCGACGACGATCCGGTTCTCCATGTCCCAGACCCTATGCGGGCTCGGGCTCGGTCCAGTACAGCTGCTTGTGACCGCGGGCCTCGAACTCCGCCGCCAGCGCCTCGGTCTCCGCCCGCTCGAGGCCCTCGGCGACCACGAAGCGGTTGCCGTTGTCGTCCTGCCGCATCACCCGGTACGTCCCCATGCCCGCACGCCAGCCCGTCCGGCCGCACGGGGCCCGGCCCGGTGGGGGACGGGCCGGGCGTGGTGCGGTCACGGACGCTACGGGGGCACTGCTACCGACGGGTACGGGCCCGGTTAACACCAGGTAAGGCAATCGGCAGCCGCCGGGGAGCGTGCGGGACGCCGCACGCCGCCACATCGGGCCGCGGGTGCCCGCGCTCGCCCGACCCAGGGGCGCGGCCCGGGCCACCCGAAAGCCGTACCGGGCAGCAGCGCGGGTGAACTCGACCGAGGTATCCGGCGGACCCGCAGCCGACTCGAACAGGGCGTGACCAGGCATCAGTTCGGGCAACGCGCGAGCCACTTGTCCCCCGCGCCGACAATGCCGACGAGGGCATCCATGTCTCGCGAAGCAAGAAGTCCGGTCTCGGCCTTCAAGATGATTGACCGGACGACTTCACTCGGCCGGGACGCCCTCCCACAATCGAGTCATGGGAAAGACCTATGAGCGCATCGAGGGCCGCCTGCGGACATTCATCGAGAGTCAGCCGGTCTTCTTCACCGCCACCGCCCCGCTGGCCGGGGTCGGACACGTCAACCTCTCGCCCAAGGGTCGTTCCGGCACGCTCGCCGTGCTGGACGAACTGACCCTGGCCTACCTGGACTTCGGCGGCAGCCACGCCGAGACCATCGCCCACCTGCGGGAGAACGGGCGGATCACCCTGATGTGGTGCGCCTTCGCCGGGCCGCCCACGGTGGTGCGGGTGCACGGGCGCGGCGAGGCCGTCTTCCGCGACGACCCGCGCTTCGGGGAGCTACTGGCGCACTTCGATCCGTCCGCGGACGGGGCCGGGCTGCGCGCGATCGTGCTGGTGCGCGCCGAGCGGGTGAGCGACTCCTGCGGCTTCGCGGTGCCGCTGATGGAGTACCTGGGCGACCGCGATCTGCACGCGCAGCACTTCGAGCGCCGGGAGGACGAGGAGTTCCGCGCGTACTGCGAGAGCAAGGAGTACGTCGGCACCAGCATCGACGGCCTGCCCGCCCTCCCCCTGCCCCTCCCGCCCAGGGCGGCGTAGGGTCCGCGGGACGCGGGCGCGAGGCGGCGCTTCGGCCGTACCGTTTCCCCTTGAACACCCCCGGAGAGAAACGGACCGCCCGTGGCCGCACGCCGCCCGTACGTCCTGCTGAGCGCCGCGATGTCCGTCGACGGCTTCCTCGACGACGCCTCGCCCGACCGCCTGCTGCTCTCCAACCCGGCCGACTTCGACCGGGTGGACGAGGAGCGGGCCGGCTGCGACGCCATCCTGGTCGGCGGCAACACCCTGCGCCGTGACAACCCCCGGTTGCTGGTCAACTCGGCCGCCCGGCGGGCGTCCCGGGTCGCGGTGGGCAAGCCCGAGCACCCGCTCAAGGTCACCCTCAGCGCGAGCGGGACGCTCGACGCCAGCCTCGCGTTCTGGCACACCGGCGGCGCCAAGCTCGCGTACACCACGAGCGCGGCGGCGCCCGGGCTGCGTGCCCGGCTCGCCCCGCTGGCCGAGGTGGTCGACCTCGGCACGGGGGTGGACCTCGGCGCCGTACTGGACGACCTGGGGACGCGCGGCGTCGAGCGGCTGATGGTCGAGGGCGGCGGCAGCGTGCACACCCAGTTCCTCGCCCAAGGACTCGCTGACGAACTGCAGCTCGCCATCGCCCCGTTGCTGGTCGGCCAGGCCGGCGCACCCCGCTTCGCCGGTCCGGCCGACTACCCCGGCGGACCCACCCGGCGGATGCGGCTGATCGAGGCGCGTACGGTTGGCGATGTCGTCCTGCTCCGGTACGCCCCCAAGGAGACCAGCCCGTGACCACGTCCGAGGATCTGCGGTGGCTCGGCCGCGCCGTCGAGCTCTCCCGGCTCTGCCCGCCGTCCCGGACCGCGTTCTCGGTCGGCGCGGTGATCGTGGGCGCCGACGGCGAGGTCCTCAGCGAGGGCTACAGCCGTGAGCTCGACTCCCACAACCACGCCGAGGAGGCGGCGCTCTCCAAGCTGCCCGCCGGGGACCCCCGGCTGCGCACGGCCACCATCTACAGCTCGCTGGAGCCCTGCGGGCAGCGTGCCTCCCGGCCGCGTACCTGTGCCCAGCTGATCATCGCGGCGGGCGTCCCCCGGGTCGTGGTCGCCTGGCGCGAGCCCGACCTCTTCGTCACCGCCTGCCAGGGGACGGCGCTGCTCACCAGTGCGGGAGTGGCGGTCGAGGAGCTGCCGGAACTGGCCGAGGCGGCGCGCGCGGCCAACGCCCATCTGATCGACTGACGGGCCGTCCACGCAACGGCGCCCGGACGAGCGCAGTGCCGGTGGGTGAGGGAGCCATGGCGGCGAACGTGGGCGCCGGACGTTTCGATGCCTACCGAAGCGTCGCGGGTGCACCCTTGGGGCGTGACGCGGAATTTGCGGGAGCGCGGGGTGGCGGCCGACGAGGTGCGGGCCGGGGGCGGGCGGTGGCCGCACTGGCCGGGCTGCTGGCGGATGCCACCAGCGCCGTGTTCCGCCTGGCACTGCTGGACGGCCGGGCATGGACGGCCACCGAGCTCGCCCGCCACGCCGGAATCGCCGCCTCCACCGCGACCGCCCATCTCAACCTCCTGACCGAGGGCGGCCTGCTCGTCGAGGAGCGCCAGGGCCGTCACCGGTACGTGCGGCTGGCGGGGCCGGAGGCCGCCGAACTGGTCGAGCACCTCTCGGCGCTGGCACCCGGCCGGCTCGCGACACCGCCCCGGACGCTCTCCGCCGCCACCCGGCGCAGCGCCATGGCACGGGCCCGCACCTGCTACGACCACCTGGCCGGACTGCTCGGGGTCACCATCACCGAGACCATGGCCGAGCGGGGCCTGCTGGACTGGCGTCGCGGTCCGGCCCTGACCGCCGCGGGCGCCGAGTGGCTGGACGCCCTCGGCATCGCCCTGCCCGAGAACTCCGAGCGGCCAGCCGTCCGCCCCTGCCTCGACTTCACCGAACGCCGGCCGCACCTCGCCGGGACGGTCGGGGCCGCGCTCTCCCGCCACGCCTTCGATGCCGGCTGGATCGTACGCATCGGTACGACCCGTGCCGTGAGCCTCACTCCCGAAGGCCGGGACGCCATTTCGAATCATCTGGACCTACGGCATCACGCCATCCTGGAGCCGTAAGGTCGGTCACAGGACGCGCATAGTTGATGAAGGATCTTCTGCCAACTGGTAGATCCTGTGAAGGATCTTCATCAAAACGCTCCTCCGACCGGTGCGTACAGAGAAGTCCTTGACTGGTACAGAATGGAACTTTCGGCGAGGCATGTCCGGAAATATGGACAACCGCCCGACCCCCGCCGATCGGCCGTTCCGGCGCTCCACCTCCGGCTGTAAGCATGAGCCTGCGGATCGACCTTGGAAATCGCCTTCGACCCACCCGTCAGGCTGTCGATCCGTCATCCAGGCACACAACCCAGGGGGGTTACTCAGCCATGTCCGAAAACAGCGTCATACCCTCGAACGGCTCCTCGCCCGAGGGCCGCCACTCATCCGACCTGACCCGGCGCCGGATGCTGCAGGGCGCGGGTGTCGCGCTCGCCGCGGCCGCCGGCACCGCCGTGATCGGGTTCACCGGGCCCTCCAGGCAGTCCGCCGTGGCCGCCGACCCGGGTGCCGGGGACGAGTTCGACGAGGTGTACCAGGGCCGCCGGCTCCAGGGCCGGCGGCTCGACGGGGGCCACGACAGCGGTCACGGCGGCCACCACGGCAGCGGCTACCAGGTCCTGATCGACGGTGAGGAACTGCACGTCATGCAGAACGCCGACGGCACCTGGATCAGCGTGGTGAACCACTACCAGACCCACGCCACCCCGCGTTCGCTCGCCCGCGCCGCCGTGATCGACCTCCAGGGCGCCGAGTTGCTCCCGCTCAGCTGAGCGGTCGAGCGACCGACCAGCCCCTGACCGCACCCACCCAAGAGGAACCCTCATGGCAGTCCGCAAGAACCAGGCGACCCTGACGGCCAAGGAGAAGCGCGACTTCGTCGACGCCGTCCTGGAGCTCAAGCGCCTTGGGCGCTACGACTCCTACGTCAGCACCCACAACACCTTCATCATCAGCGACAGCGACAACGGCGAACGGGTCGGGCACCGCTCGCCGTCCTTCCTGCCCTGGCACCGCAGGTTCCTGCTGCAGTTCGAGCAGGACCTGCAGAGCATCAACCCGGCCGTCACCCTGCCCTACTGGGACTGGACGGCCGACCGCACCACCACCTCCTCGATCTGGGGCCCGGACTTCCTCGGCGGCAACGGCCGCAGCAGCGACGGCCAGGTGACCACCGGCCCGTTCGCCTACAGCGGCGGCAAGTGGACGCTGGCGGTCCGCCCGGACAGCCGCAACTACCTTCGCCGCAGCCTGGGTTCGGCCGTCGCCGCGCTGCCGACCAAGGCCGAGGCGGAGTCCGTGCTCGCCATGTCCACCTACGACATGGCCCCGTGGAACAGCTCCTCCGACGGTTTCCGCAACCACCTGGAAGGCTGGCGCGGCGTCAACCTGCACAACCGGGTGCACGTCTGGATCGGCGGCCACATGGCCACCGGCATGTCCCCCAACGACCCGGCCTTCTGGCTGCACCACTGTTTCATCGACAAGCTGTGGGCGGAGTGGCAGACCCGCCACCGCGACCAGAGCTACCTGCCGACCGGCAACACCGCCAATGTGGTCGATCTCAACGAAACCATGAAGCCGTGGAACAACGTCTCTCCAGCCGACATGCTCGACCACACCAAGTTCTACACCTACGACACCGGCTTCTAGCACGCGGTTTGCCGGGGCGGCCGACACTGTGGCTCGCTCATCGTTCGAACAGCCGGACCATCAGGGGGAATGCTCGATGAAGAACGGTCTGAAGCGGAGCGCGGCACGCCTCGCCGCGGCCGGTGTGATGGGCGCTGCCGTGATCGCGGCTGCGGCCACACCCGCACTCGCCAAGGGCGCCGCGGAGCTCAGCGCGCCCAGCAGGGTGAGCGTCGGCCAGGCCATCCACATCAAGGGGCGGGCCACCGACGACGGCGCCACGGACGCCAGGCTCTGCGTGCAGGAGCGCTCCGGCAAGTCGGGCGCCTGGCGCACCGTCAAGTGCGGCCCCATGACCGTGCTTCCGTTGCACGACGCCACGGTCGACGTGAAGATCAAGGCCCGCCACCGTGCAACCATCCAGCTCCGCGGGGTTCTCTACGGATACGACGGCGCGAAGGGCGGCCACCCGTTCGTCGACCGCACCACGGACGTCAAGGTCGTCCACGTGCGCTGACGCGCACCGGAAGCCCGAGGGGGGCCGGTCCGTGCGGACCGGGCCCCCTCGGCGTTCGACCGTGCCGGATCAGACGTTGAAGCGGAACGATTGAAGGCTGATCCTGACCTGCGGCGGAACGCCGATCACGGCTCTGACCAGGGACTTCTTGGTTGGCCAGCGATGACCCGCGACGGTCGCGATCGGGTGTCCTGCGGACTGTCTGCGGACTGGGTGCCTCTCCCACTGCGACCAGCGCGGACGTGGGCATCGCCCCACGCGGAGCCGTCCGTGATCAGAAGATGGCCCACGCTTCCGCCGGCAGTTGGTGATAGACGTCGTCCATGGCATCGGCGGGCAGGAAGACCGGTCGCGTCAGCAAGCGATCGCCGGCCCGTTGCACACACAGCACCACCCCGAGAGTCAGGGATCCGGCCTCCGCTCCGGGCAGGTAGAAGAGCTCGGTGTAGGGCTCTCGGCTCTCGGCACGTTCGAACAGCCACTGCTCCAGTTCGGAGGGAACCTGGCCGACCAACGCCGCCCCGTCCACGACGACCTGCGGCCCCCGACGCGCGTCGACCGAGACGCCGCACAAGCGCTCAGCGGCGTAGTAGAGCTTCAGGCCCACCTCAGAGTGGGTGTGGCACGCCACGTCCCAACGCGGGTGAGGCTGGCGCATGCCTGCGCGGACGCCGCCAAGTGCAGCAGACGCCTCGCCAGGACTCATCCCGAACCGCAGCGGCCCCACGCTCACGAACGGATCGAGGGTCCACTGTTGTCGGTCACTGTCCAGCAAGACGTCCCACAAGCTCATGAAGCGCAGCTTATGCCGGGTCGTCCTGCCAGGCTCCGGCCGTCCTGACCTCGGGACCGGCCGGACAGCACCTAACTGTCAGCCGCCCCACGGCCCGGCTGCGGCACCACAAAGAACTCCGTCACGAAGCCAGTGACCTCACCGCCGGCGCTCCGACCGACCCAGGTCGGGTAGCACCCATCGCCCCAACCCGACGGGAACGCGACGAAGTTGTGGCTGGTCTCGGGATCAGCGAGGACGACTGGGGTGAGCGTCATGGAATTGGCGTCACCAAACAGGGCTTCAACTAGCAGGTCACCGTCCTCGCCGAGCAGGTCGCCGAGCGGGATGGTGACCGCGGCATCGACGAAGCAGCCCGTTCCGGCGTCGACGCCGTATCCGAAGAACTCGGTGTCGTCGAGGTCTTCGGCGGCCTGACCACCGCTCAGTGCGAGGGTCCATTCCACCGTCGGCTGGTCGCTGACCCGCAGCCACGCCGCGGCGACCCGCTCATCCCTGAACTCGGGAGTATCAGCGCGGGTCACCTCGACCACCGCGAGCGCGACCGGGTAGGTGCCCGGGTCCACCTCGGCGGTGAACGGCTCCACATCCCGGCCCAACTCGATGAACGGGTCGCAGGCCGCGACCTGGCCCGAGGGCAGAGACAATGCGGCCTCAGGCAGCGCGGTCACAGTGGCCGTCATTCCGCGGCCACAGTCGTACGAACTTCCAGCCGTGAACAGGCACGTCACGTCAGGGGCAGGAAGCGGCATAGGGGGCTCACTCTCGCAGTAGTCGACTGGGCAACGGCCACCGCTATCCAGGCTGTTCTCCAGGACGCCAACCGTGTAGCCCAGACGCTAGCGCCCAGCGCCGACACACCACCACCAATACATCGAGCCCAGAACACTATGGAATCCCAGGTCCTTGTCAGCCCGTGGGCATCGGCCGCCAAAACTGCTCCTGCAGCTGTCCGTTGACCACCGATGGCTTGCGCTGGTCGTAGTCGAGCATCCTGTGGCTGGCACCGCTCCCTCGAACTGCGTCGCCAGTGCCCGCCAGCGCCCAACCTCGCGCGGGCGCCCCGGCCGCAGACGGAGCATCTGACCAGATCGCAATTACGGACTCACAGGGTCACCCTCTGGTGAGTAACACACACCAGTGATACGAGAATGCCCTATCCAATGTTCGAGGGTCTGAATAGCGCCATCGGAAAGTTCCGTCGTAAACAGAAGGACAAGGTTCTTCCGAGCTCGCGAGCATGCGACATAGAAGAGGTTGCGAGACCTTTCGAATCGCTTGCGATCGTCATCGGTAAAAGTTGCGCTGCTCGGAAAGTCTGCCAGCATCATCGGAAAATTATACCGAGACCAGCCACCAAATACCGCCACCACACTTGGATATTCCTCGCCCTTAACGCCGTGCTGTGTCGAAAAGGGCGTACTCTCTTGCACGTACTCGCGTAGCGCGACCACCTCACGATAGTTGACGTTCCTAAACTTCCCGTACTCCACCAGGCGCCGTGGCTCGGAAAGTTCCTGCCCGTGCTCCAACTCACCCTGGGCGAGCTCCCACTTTCGCTGGCGACCCACAACAGTCCGGGGTGGCGCGAAGTAAGTCTGCTCCAACACAATATCTAGGACGTCACCGACGGTACCCGCATTGCGCGCCACATTGATCCGATCAAATAGATCCGTCCAGCCGATTTTATCAGCCCGC
This sequence comes from Kitasatospora sp. NPDC001175, assembly GCF_053598215.1. NCBI lineage: Bacteria > Bacillati > Actinomycetota > Actinomycetes > Kitasatosporales > Streptomycetaceae > Kitasatospora > Kitasatospora sp. NPDC001175. The sequence goes on from NZ_JBSFJU010000016.1 coordinate 24,187, forward strand.
CTCATCATGCGAGGCCGAGATCGCTTGAGTAGATCAAACATGAGACCGTACTGCTTGCTGCCGAAATAGTCACAACAAGGCTCAAGGACATCCAGCAGGAATGCCACGACTTCGTCACTCTTCCGCACATAGTCATCGTTATACTTAAATGTGCGGTCGATACTCCCAAAGCCGAGCTCTCTCGCGATAGAGGAGTGAGTGAGCATCAAAATCTTAGGGGGCACACTTGCCTCATCCCAGTGCTGTTTCTGAGCGTCATTAATGACCCATCTCAGCGTCTTCTTAAGAGCCTCATCTGGGAGTTGCCCCTTTGATGAATGCGTCCCCCTCGGGCCGATCCAGTTATTTGTGTGATATACGGTCACCGATCCGTACTCAGCGCCAGACACTGGGGCCTGAGGCAATTCTGGGCGCATGCCATTAAGGAGGCTTACCACGGCCGCCCCGGACCGCCAGTTCGCTCGTTTTTCGATTGGCACAACCGGGAGATGATCGATTGATCCGCAGGTTCTATCATAGATCTGCTGCCAGTGATCTCCGAAGAAACCGTAAGTAGATTCAGTGGGCGTAGCCGAGAGATTGCCCAGCATGGCCTCCGCCAAGCCTGAAGGGGTGTCCTGGTACTCATCGACGAAGATGATCGGGAATCTATCAGCTGTGAGGGATCGAAACTTCTGGCTGGCGAACAATCGGGCAGCAAGCGCGGGAACATCCTCGTGTGCAAGGTGCACCTTATTGCCGTCGATGCCGCGAAATCCTAGGTCGTAGTTGACCGAGCATCCTTGCAGGGAAGTGCGGCCGTCCAGCACTCGGTCCCAGCCGCGAAGGGTTGGAATCTCCTGAAGGACTGACTTTCTAAAAGTAGCAATGATCTCCCAGAGAAATCCATGTATCGTGCCGGCGAAAACATGAGGACTGGCGTCCGTGCGGCGGATAATTTCGTTGCGCGCGACATTCGTATAGGTGACACAAGCTACCCGCTGGCCGTCCCGCGGTAGATATCTCAGTCGGTTTTTCAAGATGTGCTGCAGCGTGTCGATGAGCGAGTGAGTCTTCCCCGCTCCCGCTCCTGCTTCAAGCTTGAAATTGCGGCGGCTGTCTAGCGCCTTCAGGATGCCGTGCAGCGCGCGCACGCTCTCCTGTTCAGCGGTTGTTGTGCCCTGACTAACATCCATCATCCGACTGCCGCCTGGCCACTCGAAGTCATATCCTCATCGCCCGATCCGGCCAAGCTGTCTTCCTTCTCTGCCGGCACCCGATCGAGGAGCCAGTCGAGGCCACGCCTGATATATCGTGGGATTTTCCAGTTCTCCTGGCTAACGGCGAACTCCAGCGCGAAGTCACTCTTCTTGTACCCCTTCGCCAGCTCTTTGGCTCTCTGCTCGCGCTCAGAAATGCTTTCCCCCTCGTCACCCAAATCAAAAAGTGCCGGGTTTGCAAGGATGAACGCGTCTTCGAAGGTTCGCCCGCAAGGACCGTCATGGTTTTCGGGAACCTGGTAGGCCAGGCCGCGCATACCAACTACTGGAAGTTCAATCTCGGCCCGCTTCAGTAGGTCGACGGGCGATATTTCACTTTCGCCGAACCACTTTTTGATTCCCTCGTTAGTTGTCGCGGTCCCCTCGTGCACGCAGCACGATTCGAGGTGATGGTTTTGGTTGCGCCTGGCCGGATCCATGTCGGTAATTACCAGCGTCTGCAGTCCAAGGAAGTCGAGGAATGGGTAGAAGATATGTGCGTACGCACCGCCGACTTCCATAATGCTGACATACTGACTTGCGAGGCTCCCGCCAACCTCATCTCCGCCCCGCTTGTCGAACTCTGCGATAGCAGCAGGGATGAATATGCGCTCAGTTGCGCCTTCGATGAGAATTGCCTTATCGGCGAAGAAGAGGTCGGCCCTGGTGAGAGTCAGATACTTGTGCAAAAACTCCTTGTCAATCCCAGGAGCCTCGGCGAGGTTGAGTACCGCCGAGCTCGTCGCGTCTCCGAGCTCGTCACCGTCGCACAGGCGGAAGTACCTGATGGCGGGGAAGCCAGCCCTGTTGGCGATGTGAGCCGAGTGAGTCGTCACCAGGAACTGCGCGTTCCAGCTCTGCTGTGCACCGTCCGCTCCAGGAAACTTCTTCTTGAAGACCCCCAACTGATGAATGAAGGTCTCTTGCATCTGGGGATGGAGGTGCGCCTCCGGCTCCTCAATAAATACCAGGTGCACGCATAGTTGGTTGCCCTGAGCAGAGTATTCACGATAATAGCTGAATAGGGTAAGAAGTATCAGCAGGAGGTTGCGCGATCCCAGGCCACTGTAGGACTCGGGCAGCTCAACGCCACCGGACCCTGGATATCTAATGCTTGTAAAATTCGACAGGAGTCGTTTGGCGTCTAGCGTAGTCCTGGTGGAGAAGTTTCGATTCCCCAGTCCCGGATATCCGAATTCTGAGACCGTTGGCGCCATCTTGCTGTACATCTCCTGCAGATGGGCATTCAGGCTTGAAACGATTTCACCCAAGGCCGCTTCGGCATCGTTGGCAAACGTCTTAAGAAAAGAGCCATCATCCGCCTTGGCCGCAACCATAAAGAGAGACTCTAGAACCTTGCCAATCTGGTCTTTAGGGCGCTCCTTTTCGTCATCCAGGCCTCGCTGGGCCTTTACGAAGTCTACCTTAATCGCCTTGGCCACCTCGGCCATCGATACGTTCCGATAATTCGTTTCATCAGTCGGATCCACGGCGACGGCAGATCGTTCGAAAAGGTGAGGAATTCGCGGACCGACGAGAGCCAGAAGGATCGATTCCTCCCACTCTTCCGCGAGAGCCCCGGACAAATCCCGAAAGAATTCCTTCATGGCGCCAGGCTTCAGTGCGTAGCGAACCCTGACGATCGCCTCAGTGCAATTCGGGTCGAGGTCGACGATCAGCGGCCCCAGCGGCCCGTACTCGGTAGTTTCCCTGTCGTACGCAATGAAGACCGTAACTGAAATCTCCGGAAGGCATTTCCGGGCGGCTTCCTCGTCTCCAGTCGAAAATTTGCGATATGCGTCCGCAAATTCAATGTACGAGTCCGCGGAGAAGTCTTCCAGGCGTAGGCTAACGTCGCCAGGACGGAGAAACCTGCTGAGCACCTCTGCAAGAGAGGTCTTTCCTGTGTTATTGCGCCCTACGCATACAGTGACGTCCTCGTCGAATGTGACAACAGCGTTCCGTAAGAGGCGGAAGTTCTTGACTTCCACTTTCGTGACCCGGGGCGGGCGCACCTGCGGTGCACTCTGCCGCTGCTGAGGTTGCGCTGGCTTGCTGTCACTCACGATCGCTCCTGACAGGACGCACTCAGAGCTCGAACAGCAGTTGCACCTGACGCAGCTCATGACAGATGAGGGGTTAGGGAAACGAGAACCCCCACGCTCCCCGTGAGGTAGTTTGTCACGCTCGGCGCGTGTAGATGACTGCTTCTGAGATCCGCGCTGGCCAGCGCGACACCGGGTGGTGGTTCACGTGACCTTCACTAACCCGGCCCTGGTCGCTGACCTCGCTCAGACCGCCAGCCAGCCTCAGCACCCACGCCCGCCCTCATACCCGGCCACAGCACCGGTTGTATTGCCACGGCTTCTGCCCCTGGCGGTTGCTTTCTGGACGTCGCGTCCCCGAGACCGCGGCTGCAGCAACTAGATCAGGCTCGGCAGGACGCCGCAGGGCCAGTGGCCGAGCCAGAAGGCTGCGGTGGACGGCTCGGGCTGCTCCTCGGTGGAGCCGTCGTGTGGCAGCAGCTCGGTTGGGGCGATGTAGCCCTCGCCTGGGGCGAGGCGGATGCGGAAGCAACGCAGCGGCTTCTGGCGGGCGACGTAGAGCCGGAGGTCGTCGGTGTGCGGGTAGCGGTTCTCGTAGTCGTCGTGGACGGTGCGGCAAATGGCTTGGATGTCGATGTCGCCAAGCAGGATGTACCGGTTGCCGGGGCCGAGGTTGAGGCAGAGGCGTCGGCGGCCCTGGTGCTTTTCGGCGTAGGGGAGCTTGTCCCAGTTGTCGACGTGCAGGCCGATCCGCCGACCGTCCTGGTAGTTGTCGGTGGTGGTGAGGGCCTTGGCCGGGCTGGCTGCCTGGCCGAGGTAGCCGGCGTCGGGGTCACCGAGGGGGTCAGCAAGCTCGGCGAGCATCTCGGCGGTGTCGATGTGACGGAGCCTGACCACCTCAACCAGGCGGCTGTCGCCGGTCTGCTCGGTCGCCCTCAGCTGGGCGGCGAGTGCGTCGCTGATCGGCTGCCACGGCCCGGCCGGGACGACGGCACCGCTCTCGTACTCGGGCTCCGCCCGGGTGATCCGGACACCACTGACCTCGCACCGCTCCTGCAGGGCGGCGGGGTCGTGGAACGCGATGCTCAGGTGCATGCCGAGTCCTCCTCGGGATCGGTCTATCGGCCATCGTCGAGCGTGTCCCCGTACGTGACGTCCAGTTCCACCATCAGGGCCTCGGTGAGCTCGGCCTGCTGTGGGCGGTCGATGACGACCTTGGCCAGCTGGGCGACGCCGCGCAGGGCGGTGAGGTCGTTGCCGCGCAGGTCCAGGCCCTGGTACTTGCCGCGTCCGAACTCGGTGAGCTGGAGGGTGCAGGCGTCGAGGACGGCCTTGCTCAGGTCGCAGTTGGTGAAGACGGCTTCGGTCAGGGTGCACTTGGAAAAGGCGACCGGCCCGGTGGCGCGGATGCCGTCGAAGGTCGTGTAGTCGAGTTTGCAGTTCTCGAACAGGACGTTGTCGAGGGTCATGCCTGTGAGGGCCGCGCCCATGAGCTTGCAGTTGCGGAAGGCGACGCGGGAGAGCTTGCTGTCGCTCCAGTCGGCGGAGCCGAGGTCGCTGCTGTCGAAGTCGACGGAGTCCAGGCGCATCCCGCTGAACTGGATGCGCGCGGCGCGCAGGCCGGTGATGCGGCCGGTGATGAGCCGGATGTCGGCGAGGTCGAGGTCGCGCAGGTCGGCGTCGGCGTACTGGAAGTCCTGGACGATGCCCCGGCTGTTCTCCAGGGAGCTGACGTTGGACAGGTAGATGCCCGCCTCGTTGAGGTTGGGCAGGGTCACGGTGACGCGGCCGAAGGTGCGGCTGTCCATGGTCAGGCTCCGTTTCGCTGTTGGACCGGGCGGCCCGCCCGCAGGGGTGCGGGCCGCCCGGAAGTGGAATTACTTCTTGGCCCAGTTGTCCCAGGTCGGCCGGTTGTCGAACTTGGGCGTGTTGTTGTTCCAGGTGGGGCGGTTGTCGAACTTGGCGACCGCGGGGTCGTGCGTGCGGCCGGCGGTGAGGTCCTCGATGACAGGGGCCTCGATGGTGGCCAGCAGTTCGAGCACGGTCATGCTGCTTGCTCCTCTCGGACGGTATCGGACAGGGCGGTGATCAGGGCCTGCCTTGACACGCGGCAGTAGTTCGTTTCGGTGGTGTCGAGGCGGCCGTTCTCGAAGTAGCGATTGCCGGCCTGCGCTCCTCGGCAGAAGTCGAAGAACTGGCAGGTGGCTTCGCACTTCTCCAGGCCGGTGAGGAACTCGTCCACGTACCGCAGCCGGTCGGCGCCGTCGAGCATGGACGCCAGTGACTGCTGCAGGACGTTCCCGGCCCGGAAGTCGTCGTAGGCGGGTGCCGCGATGCCCGCGAGTTCGGGCGAGAGCAGGACCACGTCGCCAGTGGTGGAGATGGTGGGGATGGGATCGATCAGGTAGGCGTCCCTGTCGGCCTGCCGCCTGGTCCGTGCGGTGTGGAGGTAGTCGCCGAGGCGGGCCAACTCGCGCACGGACGGGGCGGGGTTGCGGCGGCTCCAGGCGATGGTGCGGCGCCAGAACTGCCGTGCCTGTTCGACGGCGGGCATCGGCCGGGTGATGTTAACGCCCTCGGTCTCTTCGATGTTGATGCCGATGGTGTGGCAGCCGAGGCCGGCGAGGAAGTCGAGCAGTTCCTCGGGTCGGCCGATGCTTTCGGCCGTGACCACTGCGATCACCGAGTAGGCGATGCCCGCCTCACGCAGGCGGGCGACGCCCTTCAGGATGCGGTCGAAGGCGGGCTTGCCCTTGCGGTCGATGCGCTGGGCGTTGAGGGCGGCCGGGCCGTCGATGCTGACGCCCACCCGGAACTGGTGTGCGGTGAGGAACTCGCACCAGGCGTGGGTGATCAACGTGGCGTTGGTCTGCACGTGGTGGTGGACCAGGCCAGCCTGTCGCAGCGGTTCGAACGGGGCGAGCAGTTCGCCGAAGCGGCGCAGGCCGAGGGCCAGCGGTTCACCGGCGTGCCAGACGATCTCCAGCGGGTGGTTCGGGTCGCGGTCGGCGAACTCGGCGACTGAGCGGGCCACGGCGCTGGCGACCTCCACCGTCATGTGGTCTCGGCGGTCGCGGTGCGGCAGGTAGCAGTAGGTGCAGTCAAGGTTGCAGAAGCTGGTCGGTTGGACGACCACTGTCTGGGGCCGCCGGGCGAGGTGGCGGTCGTAGCGGCGCGGTTCGCTCATCAGATGACCTCTCATTGGGCGGCAAGTGCGGCACGCGGACGGTTACGCCAGGGGCCGGCGGGCGGGAGGTTGCGCAGACGGCGGAGAAGGCCCCTGCCGGCTCTGCGTGGGTGCGCGAGCAGTTGGTGTCGGGTCATGGCCTGTTCGGGCAGGGCCAGCTCGGCCCAGACCCGTTTGCCCCGGCTGGTGTGCTCGGCGCCATGGGAGAGTGCGAGGCGCTCGACCAGGAGCATGCCGCGCCCGGCCTCCTCGTCGGGCTGTGCCTGGCGTGCGCGCGGCAGGATCATCGAGGCGTCGTAGACCTCGATCAGGGCGCGCCGGAGCTGGGGGTCGGCGTACACGCCGACGGTGAGCATCGGCCCGTCCGAGTGCCGGATGGCATTGGTGATCAGTTCCGACGAGACGACATCGAGGCTGTTGCGGGTTTCCTCGTCCAGACGGATCCCCCAGCCGACGATCAGGGCGCGGATCCGGCGGCGTCCCTTGGCGGCGTTGGCCGGATCGCGGACCAGGAAGAACGCGCGGCTGTGCACGGACATGGCTGAGCTCTCCTCGGGGGGTGTGGAGAGCGGCACCGCCCACCGGGAAGGGACCGACGGGGGTAGACGGTGCCGCCGTTCGCGGGCACGCCCGTTGCGAGCGGCGGAGCAGCGGGGCTGCTTCCCGTCCCGGCCGGGCGGCTCGTACAGCCTCCCGGCCCGAGCACGCACCCCGGAAGGTTTCTCAGGGGTTTCTCTCTGTGCGCCCACTCGGCACAGCGGGTAGCAGTACGCTCACGACGGGCCTTGACCGAGGCGGGAGATGACATGCATTCAGATCTTCTGGCGATCCATCCACTCACCTATCTGCGGCAGCTGCGAGGGTGGGGCAAGAAGGAGTTCGCCTGCCTGATGCAGGATCACGGCAAGCGGATGGGTATCTCGCTGGCGACTAACCGGACGCTGGTGTGGAAGTGGGAGCAGGGGCAGGAGCCGGAACCTGATGCCCAGTTGGTCCTCGCTGACATGCTGGGCGTCGATCCTCGGTCCATCCGGCAGAACCGTTGGCCCCGCTGGCTTCCGGTATGGGAGGTGACGGGGATCACGGCGCCCTGGACACCGACGGGTACCGTGGATGTACTCGTAGATTTGGTCGGGAGTGGGCGCATGGATCGTCGCGGGTTTCTCACCATCACAGGGGCCGCCATGGCCACCGTCGCGGCGAGCTGGGTCGCCGCTCCGACCGCGTTCGCCGATGGCATCAACGGCGACCAGGTCACCGACCAGATGGCCGACACGCTCGAGGCCCGAGTCGCCACCCTGCGGACCCTGGACGACCAGATGGGCGGCGCCCGGCTCCTCGAACAGGCGCGCACCGACCTGTCGCTCATCACCGGCCTCCTGCAGCACGGCCGCTACACCGACGCGGTAGCCGCCCGTCTCTACAACCTCGCGGCCGAGGTCTCCTACCTCACCGGCTGGATGTCGTACGACGCCGGCCTGCGCTCCGCCGGGCAGCAGCACTACGTCGGGGCGCTGCGGGCCGCCCAAACGGCCGGTAACGGCGTCCTCGGGGCCTTCCTCCTCGCCGAGATGGGCGTCCACCTCTCCGAGGGGGGCAAGCCGACCGAGCGCGTCGGCCTGATCGAGACCGCCCTGGACAACGCGCCGGGCAGCACCTCGCCTGGGGTCCGCAGCTACCTGGAGCTCCACCATGCCGAGAGCCTGTCCCGCAATGGCCAGCACGGCCCGGCCGGTACGGCGCTCAACCGGGCGTTCGACCTGTGGGAGCGCCACGGCAACGACGAGATGCCAAGCTGGCTCACCTGGTACGGGGACGCCCAACTCCGTTCGACCGAGGGCAAGATCATGCTCCGCTCGGGGCAGGTGGACCGTGCCACCGACGCCCTCGCAACCTCCATCGACCACGCCGTTCCCCGCGACCAGGCTGTCCGGTCCGGCCGCCTGGCCACCGCCCGCCTCGCCGGCAAGAACCTCGACGGCGCACTCGACGCGGCGAACCGCGGCCTCACGCTACTGGAAGGCAGCGTCCAGTCCGTGCGGGCCGTCGACCGGCTCAAGAAGTTCGAGGGTTACCTCAAGCCCCACTACGCGGAGCCGGCCGTGGGCGAGTTCCGCGAGCGGCTCAAGGCGCTTCCAGCGATGGCTGCCTGACCTCGTCTGAGGGGGACCAGTCGGTCAGGTCCTGTTGGCCAAGTGAATCCCCGAGCTGTTTACTCGGTGGGCAGCTCCGCTGTTCACCGAGTAAACGAGCCGCTCCTGTTCAGTTTCTGAACAGGAGCCACGCCACAGCCTTGACAACTATGCAAAAAGATTCGCGTGAGCCTCAAGCGTCTTCAGAAGCTCATAGGCGATCTGGCGCACAGAGGCAGCGACAATATTGCCCTCAAGCGGTCGCATCGCGCCGCTGGCGTTCGAAGCAAATCCAAGCCCATTATGCTTGGCGAGGCTCTCGTATGCCGCATTTAGCCTAGGGTCGACATGTGCCCCGCCCTCCTTGTTCGCCATCGTCAGTGCGAACTTCTTCCTGGACCACAGCGTGCCACTGAAGTCACGCGCGATATCGTCAGCCCACCACGAGTCAAAGTCGGCCGGTGGGTGAATCCGGCCCGGCGCAAGTGGGACTGCGTCGAGAGGCGGGATATAGGAGGCGCCCACCCCTGTGGCCATCTGCATCATGACAAGACCAGGAGCACTCGGCAGCAGGTTGTTCGGGTTGATGTGTTCGGCTGTATCCATGAACAACATCTGATGCTTCACGCCGAGCTGACCAAGCAACGACTGGCTCTGCGCTGTGTCGTGGAGTAGCACTCGCATGGTGACGGCGAGACGCTTAGCCTCTGCTTCGAACCCCGCATCGAACGACGCCGATGACGCCTTCAAGAAGCCGACGTTCTCCTCGAGTAGCTGGAGGAGGTCCGAACGATCCCGCTGCGACGCCACTCTTCACTCCTTCGACTCACGCCCCTTTAGCGGGGCAAGCTTACCGAGATCTACCGCCGCTGCGGTTGCCGCTATTCAATCTTTACTCAGAAGACGGTGGGCTCGTTCGGTGCGAGGGATGGCCCGGATTTGGTTAGCGTGGTGGCGTTCGGGCATGAAGGGGCTCTCGTGTCAGTGACATGGCGCGACGGCAAATGTTTCCAGTGGCGGGCTAGGTTCCCGGCCACCGGAAACAACATCAAGCCGTCATCTGGGCTCGCGCAGTTCTACCTGCGTCGGCGCTGCTGGTCGATCGCGGTGGCGGCGGGTGCCACCGCGGACTGCGGGCCGTGCTGCCGGGGCAGGGCCGCTGCGGCGCGGGAGCGCTTACGGGCTGCTTCGGCTGCGGGGTTGCGGCTGGTGTGCTGGATGCGACTGATGAGGACCTTGGCGGGGAGTCGGGCGGTGGTCAGTTCGCGGCGGGCGGCGGCGTCTTTGAGGAGTTGGTGGGGTTTGTGGCCGCCGGCTTCGGCGTCGGCGAGGACAGTGGCGAGAGCGGGCCAGTTGGGATCGGCGAGGATGCGCTCGGCGTGGTCGGGGACGGCCGCGCGAACGTCGGCGGCGAGGGTGTTGCGGGCCTGTTCCCTGGGCTGACGGTGGGCGAGTGCGGTGAGCTGTTCGGCGGCGGCTTGGTCACAGGCGGTCTCAAGGTGCTGGACGGTGCGGCGGGCGGCTTCGGCCTGCTGGGCGTGACCTCGGGCGGTGTGCCAGCGTTCGGCGAGGATCGCGGCCCAGACGAGCGCGGCGACCAGGACCGCGAGGGCACTGCCGTCCTTGCCGCTGCCGGCGTTCACCAGGTCGCGAGCGGCGGCGCGAAGGTCGGAGGCCGCCGCGTGGTCGGCGCGGATCTTGGAGCGTTGAGCTCGGGCGAACGTCGTTGCTGCCGCTCGAAGTTCGGCTCGCAGGTGCTCGGGTGCGGTCTGGGCGGTGGCCTCGATCAGTTCGCCGAGGGCGGTGACGTGAGCCTGGACGAGCGCATCGTCGGTATTACCGGTCTCGGCGTTGTCGGTGGTGAAGGTGTCGAGGGAGTCGGTGGCACGCTCCCAAGGGGTGCCAGGCCGGTTGCGGCGGGCGGTGGGATGTTCCTCGGGCTGGCTGGCTTCGAGGAGAGCCTGGAGCTTGGGCAGGGACAGGTCCGGGGCGATCTTCCCGCCCGGGATGTAGATCTGCTCACCCTTGGCGTTGGTGTCGCCGGGCCTGCCGACGGAGTAGCCCTGGAGGTCACCGGAGGGGAAGCGGCGGATCTTGATCTGGATGCCGTCAGCCTGGAGGTAGGAGAGGAGTTCCTCGACACTGGTGGCGTGGGGGACGGCGGCTCGAATGCGGTCCTGCAGCCAGGCGCGGCTGGTCTGTTCCCAGCCGAGGCGCTTGGCCTTGTGCATCTCGGCCTGGGTGGGGCGGCGCTCGGCGGTGCCGTCGCCCGTGCCGAGCTGGCGCAGACCGTAGTCCCTCTCGATCTCGCGGCACTCGGCCCCGGCCCGTCGGCCGCTGTCGTGGAGCTTCGGGCGGCGGCCATCCTCGCGAACGATGGTGGCGAGGATGTGGATGTGGTCGTCGGCGTGGCGGACGGCGATCCACCGGCAGGCGAGATCGTCGCCCTTGGGCGCGATGCCGGCGGCCTGGACGATGCGCTCGGCGATCTCCGCCCACTCGGTGTCGGAGAGGTAGCGGTCCTCGGGTGCGGCGCGGACGGGGCAGTGCCAGACGTGGTCGGTGAGCTGCTTGCCAGGCTCGCTGTTACGCAGGCGGACGGGCTCGTCCAGGTAGCGGGCGAGTTCGGTGAGGGTGGCCGTCTCGTCGCGGCCGGGGTCGGGCAGGGCGAGCATGGCGAAGCCGGCGACGATGTGCGGGTCGCGGTGCTCGTCGTGGCGGCCGGGGCCATAGAGGTAGGCGAGCAGTCCGCGGGTGTTGGAGCCGGGGGCCTTGATGGGCGCGATCACTGCGCTTCAGACTTCCTGGTCGGCGGGCTGGCGGAGGGCTTCGGCGATCTGGACCAACAGGTCACGTAGTTCGTTGAGGGCGTGGCGGATGTCGACCGGCGGCTCGTAGCCGCCGTTCAGGGCGCGGGCGATCTGGTTGATGTTGTTGGCGATGCCGCTGAGCTGGCGCATGACCTTGGCGCGGAACTCGTGCGTGAGGCGGCGCTCTTCCGCCAACGGCAGGTCGATGAAGAACCGGCCGTCGATGAAGGCCAGGACGACGTCGGCGGCGAACCCGGACAGGCCGCGGTAGCCGTTGGCGGCAGCAGCCACACGCAGCCGGGGATGCTCGTCGGGCTCGAAGCGCAGAGGGCCGACGCGCTCCTCGCGCTTGGTGCCGGTGAAGCGGCGGTTCTTCAGCTCGGCGCTGTCGGCGTCGCTCTCGTCGGTGGAAGGGGTGTCGTCGGCGGGCTCGTGCGGGTGGGGGCTGTCGAGGATCTGCTTCTGGGCGGCGAGGAGCTTGTCCGGGTCGGGGCCGCCCTCGGCCCTGGCCTGCTGGCCCTGCGCGCCCTCGCGCTGGGCCGTCTTCGCCACCCCTGGGGCGGAGACTCCGCGAGTCCGGCCACGAGTCGGACTCGCGGTACTACTGGCTCCGCCAGGGGCTCGATTGCCGAACGCCCACCGCCAAAGGCCCTTCACTGTGAAGGACTTCATCGGCCCGTGCGTGTCCTCGCCGAGTGTGCCGGCAAGGGTCTGGTTGTCGTTCACGGCGGGTCTCTCCCGTATGGGCGTTCGTGGCGGATGAGCTGGTCGTGCCGCAATGCGCGGTGCGTGGGCGATGGTGCGGATTCGCGAAAGTCGGCTGACAGTCCGTTGGACTTCCGGGAAAGGAACCGCTCGATAGAGCGGGAGCCGCCCGCCGGTACCGGCAGGTCGTTGGCGGGCGGCTCCGCTAGGCGGTTGGTCGGTCAGGCGGCAGCGGGCTGCTCATCGGCTTGCGCAGACTGCGGTCCGGCCTGCTCGACGCGGAGGAGATCAGTCAGTTGAGTGAAGCGCTTCGCGCTGATCGGCACCTTGGCATCGACGAGGGCCTTCCTGACCACCGCGGTGGTGAGGCCGTACTCAGCGACGGCGGGGCGGGCAATCTCCAGCAGCTGCTCCATGGTCGCGGCGGGTCGGCGGCCGGTGCGCTTGCGCGGTGCAGCAGGTTCGCGCTCCGCGCCCGGGCAGCCGGCAGGCTCCGCCAGCGGGGCCTGGCCCTCGTCGCCCACCGGCTCCATCTGCGGCTCGGCGCCAGCCTCCGCCGCCTGTATGTCGGTCTCGGAGGACGGGCTGCGGTCTGTGGTGCCGGAGCCCATGGCTGTTGGGGCGTGGAGGTGTCGCAGGAGGGTGGGGCCGACGGCTCCCCAGCCGAGAAGCAGGGCGGGGGCGACGGTGTCGAGGGCCGCGCGACCGTAGTGCCCGGCGAGGAGCGGTTCGGCGGTGTTCAGGGCGAGGGTGAGCAGGCCGCACAGGTGCATCAGCCTGGTGGCTGAGCGGAGTTGGGCCGGGTCGGCACCAGTGCTGGCGAGGTGGTGCAGGGCGACCAGGAGGCCGACCACGGACAGGTCGACCATGGGGGCGATCAGGGGTGCGATCGGGCGCGGGATGCCCAGGCGCAGGGCAAGGGCCCAGACGTTGCCAAAGGAGAAGACGAAGGCGAGGGCAGCGATGACCGCCATCACGGTGGTGATCGTGGTGCGGGTGAACGCGCCCGGGTCAGCCATAGAGGTTGCCGGCGGGGCGGCCGGTGAGGTGGGCATGCAGGTGGGGTCCTTGCGGGGCGGGGGTGATGTCTCGGAATCCGTCTTTGCCGTCTTGGCCGTTGCAACCGCAGGTCAGCGCGGGTACGGCACGGGCGGGCTCGGGTGGCCTGTGGCGTCTTGGACGCGGCCCTCCGCCGTCCCGGAACGGAGGGTGCTTCCGTCTTGGGACGGCGATCCGTCCTGGCCGCAGGCGGTCTGGCCTGGCCGCAGGCGGTCTGGCCTGCGCCTTTACGGCAGGGACGGTTGGGACGGCACAGGACGGATGTGGTTTCCGTCCCGGCCCAGCCAGCCGCCGACACACATGTCGTGCGGCGGCAGGCCAGTGGGCTGGTGTGCCGTCTTGGGGCCGGTTGCCGTCTTGGCCTCGTGCAGTGTGACCTGCGGCGTTACGGCGGGGACGGCAGGGACGGCATCTAGTGAGGTCCGGTCAGCTCTCGCTTCTCGGGTCGAGAGGGTGGACGGCGGGACAGTATCGCCGCCAGGCGTCGGCGAACTTGTTGCGCATGTAGCCCTTGCGCTGGATCTCCCCGACCCGCACGTTGCCGGAGGAGATGCTGAACTCGCGAAGCATCGTGCCGAGTCCGCGCGGCGTCAGGCCGCCCCGGCCCCACTCGGCCCATGGGGCCTCCGGGTCGCCGTTCAGGGCGAACAGCAGGTCGTCGGTACTCAGGCTGTCGACGTCGCCCCGGGCGAAGAAGATCCGCCGGATGTCGGCGAGGATCCGCGCGCCGCTGGGGTTGTCCTCCTCGGTCTGGACCTCGGAGGCGACCATGCGAGCACACGCCTGCCGGGCCAGGCGGGGCCAGGGCCCGCCGGCGAGGTCGGCGACGATGACCAGGGGCTCCCAGGTGTCGGCGGCGCGGTCCTCGACCGGCATCTCGGGTTCCAGGCGGAGGGCCTGGTCGACCAGCGGCTTGGTCCACTGGGCGAGCTTGTCCCGGATCTCGTGGAAGGCGGGGCGATCCCGCCTGGTGCGGTACGGCGAGACCCTCTCCCCCTCAGCGCGGCGCCGCATGCGGATCACGATGGACCGGTCCATGATCGTGTCCGGAAGGTCGCCGATCCCGGCGATGGCCGCCATGGCGAAGGTATGGAACTTGCGGGGCGTATGGTCGTTGCCAACGACCCGCAGCACGTAGCGGTCTCGCTGATGCCCGGCGTTGAGCAGGCCGCGCATCTCCTCGTTCTTCTCGGCCATCTTCGGGCTGCCGAAGATCGTGTCGGCCTCGTCCACCAGCAGGGTCGGCGGCTCCTCGCTGATGAAGCGGAAGACCGCCGCCGGGGTCGAGTTGACCGTCAGCACCGCGCGGTGGACGGTCTCGGAGAGCACGTCGAGCAGCCGGGACTTGCCGCACCGCTTCGCCGGGCCTACCACCGCCAGGCGAGGAGCGTGCTGCCACGCACTCTGCAGGTGGGACGCGGCGACCCACAGCGTGGTCGCGTCCAGCGCCTCCTCGGAGGGCAGGACCACGAACCGGGCGATCAGGGCCTTCAGCTCTGCGAGGAGCTCGGCGCCCTCGGTCACCGGAGCATCCGGCATCGCCTCGAAGCCGGTCGGCCCAGCAGGCTCAGCTGGTGCTACTTCCTCCGGCTGTCCACAGTCTGTGGACGCGGCATCAACCACAGCCTCCTCGCGCTCGCCTGGCCTGCCGGGTATGGCAACAGGCGGCCATGATGCGTGCGGGGATGCGCCTTTGGCGTGCGGGGACGTAGGCTTCAACGTGCACTCCTCCTGGTGGAGCAAGCGGGCTGGCAGGCCCTGCTCCACCGCCTCGAACGGCTTGTACGCATAGGGGTGTTCATCAGGCCCTCGGCGTTGGCGCGCCGGGGGCCCTCTTCTTGCGGGCTGCTGCCGGGCGCGTCACGCCCCCAGCACCCACTGGCTGCCCTGCTCACGCAGCTCCTGGTCGAAGCGGGCGAGCTCGGTCTCCGCATAGAGGACTCGGCGGCCGACCTTCACGCCCCGGGGGCCGTAGCCGGCGTGACGCCAGTACCGAACCGTGCTCTCGGCGGTGCGGTACCGCTGGGCGACCTCCGCAGTGGTGAGGTAGCGATCCATGATCTTTTCCTTTCGACTAGCTTGCGTTCCGTGTTGCATAGATGTACCTTGCGACCAGCCGTTAGTCAAACCGGAAAGGAGATGGTTCAATCGGGATAGCGACGAGACGTGATGGAGGCAGGCATGTCCGAAGAGGCAGGCGGGCGCGAGGCGCCGCTGCTCTACAGCGAAGGCAACGCGGCGGCGCGTATTGCACTGGAACGTGAGGTCAGAGGGTGGAGCACCACCGAGCTGGCTGCCCGCATGACCAAGGCCGGCGTCCCGATGAACCAGACGGCGGTCTGGCGCATCGAGAACGGCAGCCCGCGCCGCAAGATCACCCTGGATGAGGCCCTCGGCTTCGCCCGCGTCTTCGAGCTGCCCCTGGAGGAGCTGATGTCGCCGCCGCTCGAGGGCGTCGACATGGAAGGCAGACGGGTCGTCCAGGAGGCGGTCGAGGCGTTCTACGAGGCCCGCGACGCAGAGGACCGCCTGCACCACGCCGTGGTCGCCATCACCAGCTACATCGCAGCCCGCCCCGACAGCTCAAAGGGCATCCACGAGCAGTGTCTTCGCCTCATGGGGGAGGAACGCGATGCCCGCACCCTGACCGAGTACATCGAGAGGGGTGGTTACTACTGACAGAGGAGACAACCGACTTGGCGAACGTTCAGAAGCGGCCCAACGGCAAGTGGCGGGCCCGGTACCGGGACCTGGACGGCAAGGAGCACGCCCGTCACTTCGACCGCAAGATCGACGCCCAACGCTGGCTCGACGAGGTCACGGCCAGCCTGGTCACCGGTCAGTACGTGGACCCTCGGTCCGCCAAGAAGCCCTTCAAGGAGTACGCCGAGGAGTGGCGTGCACGCCAGCCTCACCGGCCCTCGACGGCCAAGGCGGTCGACCAGCATCTGCGCTGCTACGTGTACCCGGCCTGGGAGAAGCGGGCGCTGGGCGCGATCAAGCCTGGCGATGTCCAGAGCTGGGTCACTGGTCTGACGACCAGCCACAATCTCGCGGCGAGCACCACGAGGACCGTGTTCAACACGGTCAACGCCGTCTTCCGGGCGGCGGTCCGCGACCGCATGATCCCCCACAACCCCTGCGAGGGCGCGAAGCTGCCTTCGGTGCCCCGCAAGCGGGTCGTACCGCTGCCGGTGGACCAGGTCCGCTGCCTGGCAGAGAAGATCCGTGCCCGGTACCGAGGCCTCGTCCTGCTGGGCGCTGCCACGGGACTCCGTCCGGGCGAACTCTTCGGACTCCAGCTCCGGCACGTCGACCTGCTGCACGCCACTGTCACGGTGGAGCAGCAGATCCAGCAGACGGCCAAGCGCGGCGTGTATGTCGGGCCGCCGAAGACCGCGCGGTCGTACCGCACCGTGCCCCTGCCGAAGATCGCCGTCCAAGCCCTGAGGGCTCACCTGCGGGACTTCCCCGTCAACGACCCCGAGGGCTGGCTCTTCACGGCCCCCGAAGGCGGCCCGGTCGTCTACACCCACTTCATGGACGGCTCATGGCGGCCCGCCTGCCAGAAGGCCGGCATACCGAGGGGCACCGGCCCACACGCCCTCCGGCACCACTACGCCAGCCTGCTGATCAAGCACGGCGAGTCCGTGAAGACGGTCTCCGAGCGGCTCGGCCACACCAATGCGGCCATGACGCTCAACATCTACACCCACCTCTGGCCCGACTCCGAGGAACGGACCCGCGCCGCCGTGGACCGCGCGTACGGCGCCCCCGGCGCGGACCAGGGTGATCTCCCGACCGCCGAAGCGGCGTAACCACACCGGTCGCGTTGGCCGGAGTTGGCAGGCTTGCGGACCCCCTGCGGACCGAAAGGCCGCCCAACCCGCTCCGTCGCAGGTCAGACGGCCTTTCCGCAGATCGACTAGACGTTGAAGCGGAACTCCACCACGTCGCCGTCCTGCATGACGTACTCCTTGCCCTCGATCCGGGCCTTGCCCTTGGCGCGGGCCTCGGTGATGGAGCCGGCCTCGACCAGGTCGTCGAAGGAGATGACCTCGGCCTTGATGAAGCCCTTCTGGAAGTCGGTGTGGATCACACCGGCCGCCTCGGGGGCGGTGGCGCCCTTCTTGATGGTCCAGGCGCGGGTTTCCTTGGGACCGGCGGTCAGGTAGGTCTGCAGGCCGAGGGTGTCGAAGCCGACCCGGGCCAGGGTGGCGAGGCCCGGCTCGTCCTGACCCATGGACTGGAGGAGTTCCAGGGCCTCGGCGTCGTCCAGCTCGATCAGCTCGGACTCGATCTTGGCGTTGAGGAAGATCGCCTCGGCCGGGGCGACCAGCTCGCGCTGGGCGTTCTTGAAGTCCTCGTCGACCAGCTCCTCCTCGTCCACGTTGAAGACGTAGAGGAAGGGCTTGGCGGTCAGCAGGTGGAGGTCGCGGATCGGGGTGGTGTCGAAGCCGGCCTCGAAGAGGGTCTTGCCGCTCTCCAGGACCGCCTGGGCCGCCTCGGCGGCGGCGAGCACCGGCGCGGTCTCCTTCTTGAGCCGGGCCTCCTTCTGCAGCCGGGGCAGCACCTTCTCGATGGTCTGCAGGTCGGCGAGGATCAGCTCGGTGTGGATGGTCTCGATGTCGTCCTTGGGCGATACCTTGCCGTCCACGTGCACCACGTCCGGGTCGGTGAAGGCCCGGACGACCTGGCAGATGGCGTTCGCCTCACGGATGTTGGCGAGGAACTTGTTGCCCAGGCCCTCACCCTCGCTCGCGCCGCGCACGATGCCCGCGATGTCCACGAAGTCCACCGTCGCCGGGAGGATCCGCTGCGAGCCGAAGATTCCGGCCAGCGTGGCCAGCCGGGTGTCCGGGACGCCGACGACGCCCACGTTGGGCTCGATGGTGGCGAACGGGTAGTTGGCCGCCAGCACGTCGTTCTTGGTCAGGGCGTTGAAAAGAGTCGACTTGCCGACGTTGGGCAGGCCGACGATTCCGATCGTGAGCGACATGAAGCGCAGTCCCGTGGGCTTGGAGGAGTGGAATGGCACCGTAGGGGCCGATCCCCCAGTCTAAGGGCCAGCCGAACGGGGTACGGGCGCGAACGGGGTACGGGCCCGGCCCCGGTGGCTCAGACCTCCCCGGCGCCGTCGGGCTCCACGGCCGGCTCCAGGAACTCCAGCCGGTTGCCCAGCCCGTCGGCGGAGTGGAAGCGCCGGTAGCCGGGGAGGTTGCCGTCCCAGACCACCGGGTGGCCGTGCGCCTCCAGCCGGGCGGCCAGGTCGTCCAGCGAACGGACCAGAATGCCCGGGTGGCCCTTGCGGGACGGGGCGAACTCGGCCACCACACCGAGGTGCACCTCGACCCCGCCGCCCCGGAACCAGCAGCCGCCGCGCGCCGCCAGCACCGGCGGCTTCTCGACCTCGGCCATCCCGAGCACCCCGGCCCAGAACTCCCGGCAGACGTCCTCGCTGCCCGCCGGGATGTCCAGCTGGATGTGGTGCAGCCGCTCGAACCCGAAGGCCGCCTCGGCACTCGGCTCGGTCACGGACATCCCGCCTCCCCCTGGTCGTGTCCGAACGCGTCCGGGCGGGACCGCCCGGACGGGCCTCCTGAGACTACTCACGGCCGGGGACACGGGCGAGGGCCAAACGCAGCCATTACACACTGTGGCGATGATCGGACCGTACGTTGGTTGGGTGGAGCAGAGCATCCGTACCCAGCCGCCCGGGCCCAGACGGCGACCGCCAGCCGGTACCGCCGCGGAGGCCGCCGTACCGGGGCCCGCCACGCCCCCCGAGTCCCGGGTCCGCCAGCCGTCCAGGCGGCGCACGGCCGTGCAGCCCGCCCCGCCGAAGGCGCGCCTGCGCCTGACGCTCCAGCTCGGTGCCCGGGAGCGTCCGCGCAGCGGACGGCCGGCCCGGCTCACCGCCGTCGGCACCGGCGTCGTGGCGGTGGCCGGCACCGTGCTGGTGGCGGCGGTGGACCGGCTGCTGTTCGACGAGATCGGGGTGCTGTTCGGGATCGGCTACCTGGTGGTCTGCTTCCAGCTGGCGATCCGGGTGCGGTTCGCAGACCTGGCCGCCGCGCCGATCAGTGGGCCGATCGCCTTCGCCGCCGCGCTGGTGATCTTCGAGCCGGTCGCCTCGCCCGGGGTGACCGGGCAGGTGGTGGCGCTGGCGGCCGGTCTCGCGGTCCGGGCCGAGTGGCTGTTCGGCGGCACCGGCCTGGCGGGTGTGATCGTGGCGGCCCGGTTCGTGGCCCAGCGCCGCCTCAGGCGCAGCAGGTCGAACGGCTGAGGGCCTGCTCCGCAGGCACACTGTCCTCCGCGGACGGGTGCGCGCCCCGGAAGGTGCCGCGCCCGGGCGTCAGCCGGACTTTGCGGCGGCCATGGCGGCACCGACGATGCCGGCGTCGTTGCGCAGGCGGGCCGGCAGGATCCTCGCCCCTCGCTGCTTCAGCAGGGGCAGGAACTTGTCGTGCTTGCGGCTGACCCCGCCGCCGATGATGATCAGCCGGGGGGAGAACAGCCGGTCCACCAGGTCGAGGTACTCGTCCACCCTGACGGCCCATTCGGACCAGCTGAGTTCGTGGCGCTCCTTGGCCGCCGAGGAGGCCCGGCGTTCGGCGTCCTTGCCGCGCAGTTCCAGGTGGCCGAGCTCGCTGTTGGGGACCAGGACGCCGTCCACGAACAGGCCGCTGCCGATGCCGGTGCCGAAGGTGAGGACGAGTACCACCCCGCCCTGGTCGCGGCCGGCGCCGAAGGTGATCTCCGCGAGCCCGGCCGCGTCGGCGTCGTTGAGCACGGTGGCGGGCAGGCCGAGGGCCTGCCGGAAGAGGCCCTGCGCATCCTGGCCGATCCAGTCCTTGGAGACGTTGGCCGCCGTACGGGTGTGCCCGTCGACCACCACACCGGGGAAGGTGAGCCCGACCGGGCCCTGGTGGCCGAAGTGGTGGACCACTTCGCAGACGGCGCTGACCACCGCCTCCGGCGAGGCCGGGTGCGGGGTGAGGATCTTGTACCGCTCCTCCGTGAGCTCGCCGCGTTCCAGGTCGACGGGCGCGCCCTTGATCCCCGAGCCGCCGATGTCAACGCCGAATACCGCCGTCATGGCCACTGCCCTCCGTCGTCCACAGCCTGTGCACAAACGTACGGGCGCCGGCCGGCGCCCGCCTGCTGATACCCGGGGCCGGACGCGACGATGCCCGGGGCCCCATGGCTCCCGGGCATCGCGGCGGCGTTCAGAGCTTCTCGGCGGCCTCGGCACGCAGGTCGCGGCGCAGCTCCTTGGGCAGCGAGAAGGTCAGGTGCTCCTCGGCGGTCTTGACGATCTCCACGTCGGCGAAGCCGCGCTCGGCGAGGAAGGCCAGCACACCCTCGACCAGGATCTCCGGCACCGAGGCGCCGCTGGTCAGGCCGACCGTGGTGACGCCCTCCAGCCAGGCCTCGTCGATCTCGTCGGCGAAGTCGACCAGATGCGCGGCCTTGGCGCCGTACTCCAGACCGACCTCGACCAGGCGGACGGAGTTGGAGGAGTTCTTGGAGCCGACCACGATCAGCAGGTCGGTCTCCGGGGCCAGCTTCTTGACCGCGACCTGGCGGTTCTGGGTGGCGTAGCAGATGTCGTCGCTGGGCGGGCTGACCAGCAGCGGGAAGCGCTGCTTCAGCTGGTCGACGGTGGCCATGGTCTCGTCCACCGAGAGGGTGGTCTGGGACAACCAGACGACCTTGGACTCGTCGCGCACCTGCACGTTGGCCACGTCCTCGGCGCCGTCCACCAGGTGGATCCGGTCCGGGGCCTCGCCCATCGTGCCGATGACCTCCTCGTGGCCCTCGTGGCCGACCAGCAGGATGTCGTAGTCCTCGTCCGCGAACCGCACGGCCTCCTTGTGGACCTTGGTCACCAAGGGGCAGGTGGCGTCGACGGTGGCGAGCTTGCCGGCCTTCGCCTCGTCGTGCACCGAGGGGGCGACACCGTGCGCCGAGAAGACCACGATCGAGCCCTCGGGCACCTCCTCCGTCTCGTCTACGAAGATCGCGCCCTTCTTCTCCAGGGTCTGCACGACGTACTTGTTGTGCACGATCTGCTTGCGGACGTAGATCGGCGCCCCGTACTGCTCAAGGGCCTTCTCCACGGCGATCACGGCGCGGTCGACGCCCGCGCAGTAACCCCGGGGGGCGGCGAGCAGGACGCGGCGCTGAGCAGTGTTGGACATGGCACCCATGGTACGGGCCCACCCTCCCCCGTTCGGACCGCGACGGCGGTACCGTCCCGCGCGCGTGGCCTGCGCCGCCGAGCGGACGGGCGGCGCCGGAAGCCACGGCCCGGTGCCCACCGCCGGGCCGTCCAGGGTGGCCTCCGCTGTCGGTCGCCGGGGATAGCCTCGTACGCATGGCCAACACCAGTTCACCTGAGGCGCCCATCCCGGTCGGCAAGGTCTCCGCGCTGATCGGGGGCTGGATCGACCGGCTCGGCGAGGTGTGGGTCGAGGGGCAGATCACCCAGCTCAGCCGGCGCCCGGGGGCCGGTGTGGTGTTCCTGACCCTGCGTGACCCTGAGCGGGACGTCTCGCTGACCGTGACGTGCTTCCGGGCGGTGTTCGACCGGGTGGCCGAGGACGTCCAGGAGGGCTCGCGGATCATCCTGCTCGCCAAGCCCGAGTGGTACCTGGCGCGCGGCACGCTCTCGCTGCGGGCCTCCGAGATCCGACTGGTGGGGCTGGGCGAGCTGCTCGCCAGGCTGGAGCACCTGAAGCGGCGGCTGGCGGCCGAGGGGCTGTTCGCGGCGGAGCGGAAGCGGCCGCTGCCCTTCCTGCCGCACTGCATCGGCCTGGTGACCGGGCGCGGTTCGGCCGCCGAGCGGGACGTCCTGGAGAACGCGCGGCGCCGCTGGCCCGCCGTCCGCTTCGAGGTGCGCAACGTACCGGTGCAGGGGGTCAGCGCGGTGGCCCAGGTGTCGGCCGCGGTACGGGAGTTGGACGCGCACCCCGAGGTCGACGTGATCATCGTGGCCCGGGGCGGCGGCAGCGTCGAGGATCTACTGCCGTTCTCCGACGAGGAGTTGGTGCGGACGGTGGCCGCCGCCCGCACGCCGGTGGTCAGCGCGATCGGGCACGAACCGGACCAGCCGCTGCTCGACTGGGTCGCCGATCTGCGGGCCTCGACTCCGACGGACGCCGCCAAGCGGGTCGTGCCGGATGTCGGGGAGGAGCTGACCAAGGTGCACCAGCTGCGGGACCGGGCGCGTCGGCAGGTCTTCGGGCGGGTCGAACGGGAGCTGGCCGGGCTTGCGAGCGTGCGGAGCCGTCCGGTGCTCGCCGCTCCGCACCGGCTGGTGGACGGGCCGGCCGACGAGGTGGCCGCACTGGTCGAGCGGGCCCGGCGCTGCCTCGGCCACCGGCTGGACGCCGCGGAGTCGGACCTGGGGCACACCCTGGCGCGGGTTGTGGCGCTCTCGCCGCTGGCCACGCTGGAGCGGGGGTACGCCGTGCTGCAGCGGACGGACGGACACGTGGTGACCGATCCGGCACAGGTCGCGGCCGGCGAACAGCTGCACGCCAAGGTCGCCGAGGGCGCCTTCGACGTGACGGTCGGCGAAGCCAACGTGTAGCGGCGGCGCCTTCGCCGGCTTCCTGCGCCTCCACCGGTTTCCCACGCCCGGACCCGACGGCCCGCCCTGCTGTCAGGGGTGGCACCTAGGCTGGGCGGCATGGCAGATCAGCAGGTGACAGGCCCGGGGAACGACGACGACGCCCTGGGTTATGAGCAGGCCAGGGACGCGCTGCTGGAGGTGGTCCGACAGCTGGAGGCGGGCGGTGTCCCGCTGGAGGAGTCATTGGCGCTGTGGGAGCGCGGCGAGCAGCTGGCGAAGGTCTGCCAGCGCTGGCTGGACGGTGCGCGGGCGCGGCTGGACGCGACCCTGGCGGCCGAGCAGGAGGGAGCCGACAGCGCGGACGCCTAGGACCGACCGGTGACAGGGCCGGGAACGTGAGCCGCGTCACGGCCTTCTTGCGGAATAGTTTAAGTTTCACCTACTGTTGGACCAGCCGAGCGGCGACGGTGCCGCCCCGACGCTTTCGTCTCCAGCAAAAGGTGTAGAAGCATGACTATCGCAGCCAACGACGCCCTGGTGCTCGACGCCGCCGCCCAGGACCTGCTCTTCCGCGAGGCCCGCACCGCGAACTCGTTCACCGACGAGCCGGTCACCGACGAGCAGGTCCAGGCGATCTACGATCTGATCAAGTACGGCCCGACGGCGTTCAACCAGCAGCCGCTGCGCATCGTCCTGGTCCGCACCCCCGAGGGCCGTGAGCGCCTGGTGCAGCACATGGCCGAGGGCAACCAGGCGAAGACCTCGGCCGCCCCGCTGGTCGCGATCCTGGCCCAGGACAACGAGTTCCACGAGGAACTGCCGACCGTCTTCCCGCACTTCCCGCAGGCCAAGGACGTCTTCTTCGCGGAGCGCTCGACCCGCGAGTCCTCCGCCGCCCTGAACGGCGCCCTGCAGGCCGCGTACTTCATCATCGGCGTCCGCGCCGCCGGTCTGGCCGCCGGCCCGATGACCGGCTTCGACGCCGCGGCCATCAACAAGGAGTTCTTCCCCGAGGGCGACCACTCGGTGCTTGCCGTGGTCAACATCGGCATGCCGGGTGAGGACGCCTGGTTCCCGCGCAGCCCGCGGCTTGAGTACGACCAGGTCGTCACCACGGTCTGACCCCAGGTCCGCCGCAACACGAACGGCCCCCGGCTCCGAGAGCCGGGGGCCGTTTCGCCGTACGGGTCACTTCAGCGACTGGGCGAGCTCGGAGAGCTCCTGGTACGAGGCGCTGCCGGTGACCACTGTGGTGGCGCTGCCGGTCTGGACGGTCAGGCCGCGGTACTGGCTGCCCTGGTAGCGCTCCCACGGCTTGCCGCCGACCGTGGCGCTGCCGTCCGGCTTGGCGCCGGCCACGACGTTCTCGATGACCTGGTCCCGGGCGCCGTTGCTCTGCTCGATGGCCGCGTAGTCACCGGACGGGGTGACGAAGCCCAGGTGCCAGGTGGCGTTGCCCTTGGCGTCCTGGCCGTACTCCACCGAGGTGGCCCGCCACTTGTCGGAGAGGCCCTCGGGCCCCAGCAGCGGGTAGGGAGCGGCGCGCTTCGCCGAGGCGAGCGAGGAGCGGTAGTCCACGACGTGTACGCCGTCGCCACCGCCGTGCGGGAGGAACAGGTATCCCACCGCGACCACGACACCGATAGCCGCCATCGACAGGACCATGTCCCGTACCGTCTGCCGGCCCTTCATGCTGCTGTTGCCTGCCACCCCCTCATGGTGAACCATCGGGACCCCGCACCCTGCACCCGGGGTCCGCGTCGGAGGCGGAAACGGCTCAAAACCGCCCAGAATCGCAGGTAGCGACGGTGGGCGCCACAGACAGTCATCTCGTAGCCAGATACGATCGCAGCACCCTCATCACGGCGTTCGACCAGGCAGTAGTCGGGCGCTCGCTGGCCGTCGCGTACAGAGAGGTAACGACGATGACCACCCACCCGCACAACCTCCCTCGATCCCTCGAGGTCGCCCCGGAGGCTCCGGACCGGAACCTCGCCCTCGAACTCGTCCGGGTCACCGAGGCCGCCGCCATGGCGGCCGGCCGCTGGGTCGGGCGAGGCGACAAGAACGGCGCCGACGGCGCGGCCGTGAAGGCCATGCGCACCCTCGTCTCCACCGTCTCGATGAACGGCGTGGTCGTCATCGGCGAGGGCGAGAAGGACGAGGCCCCGATGCTCTACAACGGCGAGCGGGTCGGCGACGGCACCGGCGCCGAGTGCGATGTCGCCGTGGACCCGGTGGACGGCACCACGCTGACCGCCAAGGGCATGAACAACGCAGTCGCGGTGCTGGCCGTGGCCGACCGCGGCACCATGTTCGACCCCAGCGCGGTCTTCTACATGGACAAGCTGGTGGCCGGCCCCGAGGCCGCCGACTTCGTCGACATCACCGCCCCGCCGGCCGTCAACATCCGCCGGGTGGCCAAGGCCAAGGGCAGCGCGGTCGAGGACGTCACCGTGGTCCTGCTGGACCGCCCGCGCCACGACGGCCTGGTCCGGGAGATCCGCGAGGCGGGCGCCCGGATCAAGTTCATCTCGGACGGCGACGTGGCCGGCGCCATCATGGCCGCCCGCGAGGGCACCGGCATCGACCTGCTGATGGGCGTCGGCGGCACCCCCGAGGGCATCATCGCGGCCTGCGCGATGAAGTGCATGGGCGGCGTCATCCAGGGCCGGCTGTGGCCGAAGGACGAGGCCGAGCGGCAGAAGGCGCTGGACGCGGGCCACGACCTGGACCGCGTGCTCAGCACCGACGACCTGGTCAGCGGCGAGAACGTGTTCTTCGTCGCCACCGGCATCACCGACGGCGAGCTGCTGCGCGGCGTCCACTACCGCCAGGAGACCGCCACCACCAGCTCGCTGGTGATGCGCTCCAAGAGCGGCACGATCCGCCAGATCGACTCGGTGCACAAGCTCTCGAAGCTGCGGGCCTACAGCGCGATCGACTTCGACCGCGCCAACTGACGGCGGCGCCGACCGACGACGACCGGCACGCCGCTGGGCGGCCCCCGGCAGCGGACCGCAGAACGACCGGTGGGCCTCGGGAGAGTCTCCCCGAGGCCCACCGGCCGTTTCACCCCGCTATCCGCCGCTGCTCGCCCACCCGCCGGGCCTCCCGCAACTCGCCGTCGCGGCGCCGCCGCCGGGCCAGCACCACGCGCCGCTCGGCCGCGGTCAGCCCACCCCACACCCCGTACGGCTCCGGCTGGACCAGCGCGTGTTCCCGGCACTCCAGCAGCACCGGGCAGCGGGCGCAGACCTGCTTGGCCTGCTCCTCCCGGGAGAGCCGGGCCGCGGTGGGCTCCTTCGAAGGCGCGAAGAACAGTCCGGCCTCGTCGCGGCGGCAGGCCGCTCCGGTGTGCCAGGGACTGTCCTCGGGGCGGTCGAGCTGCTGCGTCCCGGCGCCAAGCAGGCCGGTGGGACTGCGTCGCCCCGCCATCAACACGGTGGTACGGACGCTGGACTCGATCGGATGCAGCACGGCTTACTCCTACGACGTTTCGAGACTCGGGGGAAGGCTCGCGTCACTGCCCGGCTGCCCCGTGCTCACCCCGTCGGGCCTCGGCCGCTTCGGCGTCTGCCGTCTCCGGGGTCACAGCCGTACAAGAAACGATGTGCGGGAGGAACTACCCAGCGGTATCCCGGTTCATGCACAACGCACCCGACCGACTACGGACTGCACTCATCCCAACGGTGAGTGCCGGAAGCCCTGTTGACGGTTCACCCCGGTCCGCCCCCAGGCCGCGAAACGGCGGCACCGGCCTGGACGTAGGCAACTGTCCTGGCCGGTGCGGTGGTTGAGGATCCGGATGCCGGGCAACGGTCCAACTGCCCGGCCGGACAGGTGTTCTGCTCTTCCGCGAGGGGGCGGTCAGCGGTCGAGCTGCCTGCGCGCCCACTCGCGCAACTTCTTGCCCCGGCGCGGCCTTGCCTCACAGCCGCCGAACACCGCCGCGCCCTTCACCCGGACCACCGGCGCGTAGGGATCGGCCGCCGTCTGCTCGCGGACCGAGAAACCGCCGAAGATGCCGACGCCACCGCCGTGCAGGCTCACGTTCTCCGGCACCCGGATCTCCACCCCACCGAAGATCGCGGTCACCTCGATGACCACCTCCGGCGACTCGAACACCGCGTCCGTGAGGTCGATCTCCACCCCACCGAACACCGCCACCGCGCGCAGGTACGGTCCGACCCGCCAGCGCCCCTTGCGCTCCGCGCCGCCGAAGACCGCCACCATGGTCGGCGCCTCCTGGCGGGCCGGCGGCCTGGACGCCGGTGCGGGCTCCGGCTCCGGCTGCCGCAGCGGGGGCTTCTCCATCGAGATCGGCCGGTGCGCGGGCAGGTCCCGGGTCAGCGGTACGAGATCGCCGAGCGTCCTGGCCCCGTACGCCGCCTCGATGCGGTCGGCGTGCTCCTCCATCGTGAGCCGTCCCTCCGCGTACGCGTCGCGCAGCAGTTCGGCGACCCGCTCGCGGTCGGCGTCCGAGGCCCGCATCTCGGCCTCGGGGACGGCCGCGGTGTCGATGAGGGCCGGAGCCGGCTTCGGGGCGGGCGCCCGCTCGGGTGCGGGCGATCGTTCGGGCTTGGTCATGGAGACGGGCGGCAGCCCCGGGTCCTGCTGCGGCGACGGCTTGTCCTGCGGCCCGTTCTGCGACTTGTCCTGCGGCGACGACGAGTTGTCCACGGGCCAAGACTAGCCATCACGGCCCCGGCCGAACGGCAGTTCAGCCCAGTCCGCCGCGATCCGCGTGACCCCCGTCACGCAGGCCCACCTGCCCGCACCGGTACCCGGTCCGCCGCCTACCCTTGGGGGTGCTTCGTCGTCGCAGCCGAATCAGTTAAGGACCTCCCCCATGGCTCCCACGCCAGAGTTCGAATACTCCGACCTCCTGCCGCTCGGTGCGGACACCACCCCCTACCGCAAGCTGACCTCCGATGGCGTCAGCACCTTCGAGGCCGGGGGCCGAACCTTCCTGCAGGTCGAGCCGGAGGCCCTGCGGCTGCTCACCGCCGAGGCGATGCACGACATCTCGCACTACCTGCGCCCGGCCCACCTCGCCCAGCTGCGCCGCATCCTGGACGACCCCGAGGCCAGCCCCAACGACCGCTTCGTCGCGCTGGACCTGCTGAAGAACGTCAACATCTCGGCCGGCGGCATCCTGCCGATGTGCCAGGACACCGGTACCGCGATCGTCATGGGCAAGCGCGGCCAGAACGTGCTGACCGCGGGCTCGGACGAGTCCGCCATCGCGCGCGGTGTGTACGACGCGTACACCAAGCTGAACCTGCGCTACTCGCAGATGGCCCCGGTCACCATGTGGGACGAGAGGAACACCGGCAACAACCTGCCGGCCCAGATCGAGCTGTACGCCACCGACGGCGACGCGTACAAGTTCCTCTTCATGGCCAAGGGCGGCGGCAGCGCCAACAAGTCGTACCTGTACCAGGAGACCAAGGCGATCCTCAACGAGTCGTCGATGCTCTCCTTCCTGGAGCAGAAGATCCGCTCGCTGGGCACGGCCGCGTGCCCCCCGTACCACCTGGCGATCGTGGTCGGCGGCACCAGCGCCGAGTTCGCGCTGAAGACCGCCAAGTACGCCTCGGCGCACTACCTGGACAACCTGCCGACCGGTGGGGACGCGAAGACCGGTCACGGCTTCCGCGACCTGGAGCTGGAGCAGAAGGTCTTCGAGCTGACCCAGAAGATCGGTATCGGTGCGCAGTTCGGCGGCA
This sequence comes from Kitasatospora sp. NPDC001175, assembly GCF_053598215.1. NCBI lineage: Bacteria > Bacillati > Actinomycetota > Actinomycetes > Kitasatosporales > Streptomycetaceae > Kitasatospora > Kitasatospora sp. NPDC001175. The sequence continues at coordinate 52,675 of NZ_JBSFJU010000016.1, forward strand.
AGTACTTCTGCCACGACGTCCGGGTGATCCGCCTGCCCAGGCACGGCGCCTCGCTGCCCGTCGCGATGGCCGTCTCCTGCTCGGCCGACCGCCAGGCGCTGGGCAAGATCACCGCCGAGGGCGTCTTCCTGGAGCAGCTGGAGACCGACCCGGCCAAGTACCTGCCGGACACCACCGACGAGCACCTGGACGACGAGGTCGTGCGGGTGGACCTGAACCGGCCGATGTCCGAGATCCGGTCGCAGCTGTCCAAGTACCCCGTCAAGACCCGGCTTTCGCTCAGCGGCACCCTGGTCGTGGCCCGCGACATCGCGCACGCCAAGATCAAGGAGCGCCTGGACCGAGGCGAGGGCATGCCGCAGTACATGCAGGACCACCCGGTCTACTACGCCGGCCCCGCCAAGACCCCCGAGGGCTACGCCTCCGGCTCCTTCGGCCCGACCACGGCCGGCCGGATGGACTCCTACGTCGACCAGTTCCAGGCGGCCGGCGGCTCGATGGTCATGCTCGCCAAGGGCAACCGCTCGAAGCAGGTCACCCAGGCCTGCGCCAAGCACGGCGGCTTCTACCTCGGCTCGATCGGCGGACCCGCGGCCCGCCTCGCCCAGGACTGCATCAAGAAGGTCGAGGTCCTGGAGTACCCCGAGCTCGGCATGGAGGCCGTCTGGCGCATCGAGGTCGAGGACTTCCCGGCCTTCATCGTCGTCGACGACAAGGGCAACGACTTCTTCGCCGAGGTGACGGACGGTCCGCTGATCACCAACCTGCGGGTCCGCTCGGCGCAGTAGCGGTGTAGCGGCTTTTGAGCCGCCCTGCCTGCGGCCGTTCGCGGCGCGGGCGGGGCGGCTCTGCCGGTCGGGCGGCACCTGTCCGGCCGCACACAAATGCCCTGCGCCACCACGAAGGGCGGAGCAGGGCACAAGGACCTTTCTCGTTACGGGTGGTTGATGACCGTACCGAGCGGCTCGAAACCACCGTCCTTCTTGGGCCGCGGCGCATCCGCTCCGGGAGTGGCCTGGGCCTCGTTCTCGTCGGCAAGGCCGCCGAGGACGTCGAGAATCGGCTGGGCATCGGCGGCCGGGAGCGTGTGCTCAACGGGCGCGGGCTGCTGGGGCACGACCGGGCTCTCACCCGGAGCAGCGGTGGTGGTGTTGGTGTCGGCCATGGATCAAAGCCGCCTTTCGGGTCATCAGGTCTCTTCGGCCCGACCGGAGAGTCAAGGCGCGAGCCAAGTATCGTAGTGTTCGTTAAATGTCTTATAAACACCCCGAGGCGTGTCTTCTTCTCCAACGTTTGCCCGCTTCCTCATAAGCTGGCGCCTCACGCGAGACCGTGGAGCGTGATGCTCGGGAAGCACATCAATGCCATCGGGGGATCTCATGGAGCTTCAGGGGAAGCCGCACGCGCTGTGCTTCCAGGTGCTCGGTCCCGTCCAAGCATGGCTCGGGGACCAGCCTCTCTCCCTCGGGTCACCGCAACAACAAGCCGTCCTGGTCGCCCTTCTGCTCAATCACGGACGGCCCGTGACGACTCAGGACCTGGTAGACGGCCTCTGGGGTGACCGTCCTCCGCCGCAGGCAGTGGCCGCGCTGCGCACGTATGTATCACGCCTGCGAACAGTGATCGAGCCCCATCGTGAAGTGCGTGCCCCTGCCGAGCTGCTGGTCTCGGTGAGTGACGGCTATGCGCTGCGCATCCCCCCCGAGGCCCTCGATCTGGCGGCATTCGAAAGCGAATTCGCGGCGGCGGCCACCGCGAAGGCCGAAGGCGACTTCCGTGAGTCACATCGCCTTCTCGCCTCCGCCCTGTCGTTGTGGAGTGGCCGTCCGCTAGCCGGAATCCCCGGGCCGTACGCCGAAACACAGCGGATGCGCCTGGCAGAACGTCAGATCACCGCAGCTGAGGAGCGTTGTGCGGCAGCGCTGGAGATCGGGCTCCACTCGGAGACGGTTGCCGAACTGAGTTCGCTCGCCGCCGAGCACCCATTGCGCGAACGACTCCGTGAGCTCCTGATGTTGGCGCTGTACCGATGTGGCCGCCAAGCGGAGGCGCTCGGCGTCTACACGGATACGCGCAAGCTGTTGATCGAGGAACTGGGCGTCGAACCAGGAGCCGGACTCGGGTCGGTACACGCCAGAATCCTGGCTGGCGACCCCAGTCTCATGCCCACGCCCTTGTCCTTTGTCCGGGCGAGCACCGCTGACGAGGCAGCAACGTTCGTCCCGCCTGCGCAACTGCCCGCCGATGTGTCCGACTTCAGCGGCCGTGCGGAACTGGTCGATGAACTCCAGAACGTCCTGGGCAGCGGTTCCGGACAGGCCGTGGTTGTCACGTCGCTGGCAGGGATCGGCGGAGTCGGCAAGACCACGCTGGCCGTCCACGTAGCCCATCGGCTTCGTTCCGAGTTTCCGGACGGTCAGTTGTACACCGACCTGCGCGGTGCGGGTGCCTCCCCTGCCGATCCCGCGGTGGTCCTCGGCGACTTCCTCTATGCGTTGGGGGCTTCGGAGACCCCGGACACACTCGAGCAGCGCGCGGCGCTGTATCGATCACTGCTTGCCGACCGCCGAATGCTCATCCTGCTCGACAACGCCAAAGATGCCCAACAACTACAGCCGCTGATCCCGGGGGTGTCCAGTAGTGCGGTCCTGGTGACCAGCAGGTCCCGCCTGGCCGAATTGCCCGGTGCCCACCTGGTGGATGTCGAGGAGCTGACTCCGAAGGAGGCGCTGGCCCTGTTCTCGGCCATTGTCGGCGAACAGCGTGTAATGGCCGAGCCCGAAGCCTCCCTGGCGGTCGTCAGGGCCTGTGGCTTCCTGCCGCTGGCAGTCCGAATCGCCGCTGCCCGGCTGGCCAGCAGACCGCGATGGAGCGTCTCCGATCTGGCCCGTCGGTTAGCGGACCAGCGGAGGCGGCTGAGCGAGCTCCAGCTCGGGAACCTGGCCGTGGAGACCACCATCGGTCTGGGCTACGGGCAGCTGAAGTCGGACGAGGCTCGAGCCTTCCGTCTGCTCTCCCTTGTCGATTCACCTGATCTTCCGCTCGCAGCGGCCGCATTCCTGCTCGGTACGAGCGAGGAAGAGGCGGAAGCCCTGGCAGAGGCGCTGGTCGAGGCGAACATGCTGGAGTGCTTCACACCCGGCCGGTACCGGTATCACGACCTGCTCCGGCTCTTCGCCCAGCGGCAGAACGAGAAGATCGAGGACACCTCCGACCAACGTGCCGCCCTGCTGCGGCTGCTGGACGCGCTCCTTGCCACCATGCGGAATGCGGCGCAGGCGATCGAGCCTGACGACATACTGACCGAGTCGCTCCACCAGACGGTCTCATCCGGACTGTCCCTCGCGGACAGCGACGACGCGCGCAGCTGGCTCCGGTCGGAACTCGCCCTGGTGCTGAGCAGTGTCGAAGCGGCGGTTCTGGAGCCCCTGGAACTGCTGCGGCCTGCCGTCGACATACTCATCGTGCTGAACGGCCTGGTCGAGGACCCGACCCACGGACAGCGCATCCGGCTGGCGCTGGACACGGCTGAGGCCAGCGCACGGTCCCAGCCGGACGCCCCCGTCCTCGCGCGAATCCAGCTTGCGCTCGGGTTCCTTCAGCATGTCGCCGGTGAGTACCACGACGCGGAGATCTCCTTCCGGCGCAGCCTGGAGTTCCAGGGTGACGACGACGAGACCCAGCTGCGCATCAATGCCGCCAACCTGCTCGGCGTCGTCCTGAACCTTGCCGACAAGCCGGCCGAGGCCCTCCCGTTCTTCCAGGAGGCCGGGCTGATCAGCCGCAGCCTCGGCGCCAGGATCAGCGAAGCCCGGCTGCTGGGCAACGTAGCGCGGGCGCACATCGGGCTCGGTCAGCACGACGAAGCCGTCAGCTCCGCGCAGGCCGCCGTGGAGGCGGCGCGCTCGTCGGGGAACACGCCGTGCCTGGCGGACACGCTGTACCAGCTCGGCGTGGTGCTGCGGTCCACCGGGTCGCCCGGGGAGGCCGCGGCGCAGTTGCGGGAGGCGCACCGGCTGTACCAGTCCGATCAGCGGCGGATCTGGGAAGGCTACTCGCTGGCGAGGCTGGCGCCCTGCCTGCTGGCGGACGGTCAGCCTCCGGAAGCCGCCGAGGCGGCGGAGGAGGCGCTGGCGATCGCGCAGGAGCTGGATGCCGCCTACTGCCAGGGCCTGGCGAACGCGGCATTGGGTGAGGCGCTCCTGGAGTTGGGACAGCCCGCACGTGGGTTGGCCTGTCTCCAGGAGGCGCACTCGATCTTCACGCGGCTCGGTGTGCCCGAGGCCCTCCCCCTACGGGACCTCATCGAGCAGCAGCACACCGAGCCCTCCGCTCCCCCTGCGCCGTGATCTCCGTCCCCCGACAGGAGATCCCCCGTGCGTCAGTTCCCCCGTGCCGTCGGCGTTCCCGCAGCCCCCCGGCTGCGGGAACGCCCTGACGCTTCCCCGGCGCTGAAAGAACTCTGACAGACGCCGATTGACGTTCAATAAACGCCGTCGCCAATCGCGTTTCCGCAGTTCAGAGGCGCGGCGCTCGATGAACTGTGCGGCGCGGGGCAGCTGCCCGCACCACCCCCTCCTGCCCCGATGTGCTCCGACGATCCCGGCCAAATTCGTCCCAACGAAGACGAGTTGGCCGGAAAGGGATCCCATCGCCGAGTGATCACGCCTATTCTCAAAGGCCAGTGCAGTGTGCCCGAAGCACTGCCGGGAGGAAAACGGACCGAGCGGGGGCCCGAGCGGGGAAGCCCGGCGCGCCGGCGGGCACGACAGCGAGTAGCGGGACACGGAAACCAGCAGGGCAACAGGCAGCACAGTGACGCGGGAGCGTGGCGGACCGCAGCAGGTGGCGAGGCCGGGGGCCGAGGGCGGCCGCCGGTCCCGCGGCCGTGCTGCGGCCAGGGTGGAAAGGTGCCTCGAAATCGTGACGACCGGACAGATATCCGATCCCGCCCAGAGCCGCGGGCCCGCCTCCGCCGACCAGCAGACCGACCATACGGCCGCCCGGCAGACAGACCACGCGGCCGCCCGGAACTCCGGCCGCACGACCGACCGGCAGACCGGTCGGCCAACCACCCGGCAGACCGGCCCGCACGCGGACGACCGCGCCGGCCGCAACGCCGATCAACGGGAGAGCCGGCGCCGCACCGAGCGCGCGCTGCAGGCGGTGGCCTTCGACACCATCGGCGCCCGCTACGGCGAGGTCTTCCCCGCCAAGGCCGGCCAGCTGGAGTGCGGAGACTGGCTGCTGGCCGAACTCGAGCCCGGTGCACCTGTCCTCGACATCGGCTGCGGCACGGGGGATCCGACCATCCGCCAGCTCTCCGAGGGCGGCCTGCGGGTGACCGGGGTCGATCTCTCCGACGGGATGCTCGCCCTGGCCCGCCACACCGTCCCGGCGGCCGCGTACCACCGGATGGACATGTACGACCTGGCCACGCCGCGCGCCGTACACGCCTGGGGCGTACCGGAGTTGGGCCCGGAGGCGGCGGGCAGCCTCGCCGCCGCGGTCGCCTTCTTCTCGCTGATCCTGCTGCCCCAGGACGAGATACCCGTGGTGCTGGCCCGGATCCGCGACCTACTGCGGCCCGGGGGGCTGCTGGCCCTCGGCATGGTGGAGGCCGACCTCGACTACGCACCGCTGCCCTTCCTCGGGCACGAGATCAGGATCAGCGGCTACCTGCGCGAGGAGCTGGAGCAGACCCTGGCCGAGGCCGGCTTCACGGTCGAGGGCCACTCGGGCCACCCGTACGCCCCCGCGAGCACCACCCTGCCGCCGGAGGAGCAGTTGTTCCTGCGGTGTCGGCGGACCGGCTGACGGCCGCGGTGGATCCACCGGCGGGCCGGGCGGCGAGGCACCCGGCCGCGGCCCGGCGCCCGAGGCCCACCGACCGAGGATCCACCGCCCGCGGGGCCCACCGCCCGCGGGACACATCGAGAAACACGAACGATCGGCCACCGGATCGCTGAACTCCCCCAGACTCCTACGACCTACCGGAACGGGCAGCCCGTGCGCGACCACTACCAGCCCCAGACCGGGCAGCCGCCCACCGTGCCCACCCAGCGCCGCTCGCCACCCTCGATGACACCCATGACCATTCCCCCGCCCGCACCGCCCGCCGCCACCATCCCGCCGCAGACCCCGGCCGGACGCCGGCCGATCGCCGAGCGCCTGGCGTACCTGGACAGCGCCGCCCGGCGGATCAACAGCTCGCTCGACCTGACGGCGACCCTGCGCAACCTCGGGCGGGTCGTGGTCCCGGCGCTGGCCGACGCCGCCGTGGTGCACCTGCGCGACCCGCTGCCGAACCTCGAACGCGACCCGGGCTGCCCGACCGCCCTGCGGATCCACCACGCCCACGGCACCCGGCTCGGCCGCCGCTCGCCCACCCTCCGGGTGGAGCCGGACGGAGTGCTCGCCCGAACGCTCCGCCAGCAGCTGCCGTCCGGTCCGGTGGTCCTGGGCACCCCGTCCGCCGCCGGGCTGCGCCCGCTGCTGGAGGAGCTGTACGGCGCCCGTACGATGGCCCGGCTGGCGGCGGGCACGGCGCTGCTCGCCCTGCCGCTGCGCGGCCGGAAGGCGGCGCTCGGACTCCTGCTGCTGATCCGCCGGCCGGGCAAGGTCCCGGCGCAGCAGCCCGCCGTGGCGGACCCGGTGACGGCCGCCTTCGACGCCGCGACCGCCTTCGATCTCGCGGACACCGCCACCGCCACCCACCTGGCCACCCAGGCCGGGCTCGCGGTGGACACCGCGCTGCGCTACTCCCGCGAGTGGGAGATCGCCGACGAGCTGCAGCGCAGCATGCTGCCCGCCCGTCTTCCGCAGCGGCACGGCGTCCGGCTGGCGCACCGCTACCTGCCCGGCGAGAGCGGCGCCCAGGTCGGCGGCGACTGGTACGACTCGGTACCGCTGCCGGGCAATCGGATGGCCCTGATCGTCGGCGATGTCATGGGCCACTCGCTGACCTCGGCCGCGATCATGGGCCAGCTGCGCACCAGCGCGCAGACCCTGGCCGCCCTCGACCTACCGCCGCACGAGGTGCTCTACCACCTCGACGAACAGGCCCAACGACTGGGCCACGAACAGCACTTGGCCACATGCGTGTACGCGGTCTACGACCCGATCGCGAACCGGGTGGTGCTGGCCAACGCCGGACACGTACCGCCCGTCCTGATCCATCCGGACGGCCGCAGCGAGCTGCTCGACCTGGAGCCCGGCGCGCCGATCGGGGTCGGCGGGGTCGACTTCCAGTCGGTCGAGCTGCCCGCACCGCCCGGCTCCGCGCTGCTGCTCTTCACCGACGGACTGGTCGAATCCCGGCGCCGCCCGATCGGCACCGGCCTGGAGGTGCTGCGCAGCCGCCTCGGCAACGCGGAGCCGCGCTCGCCCGAGCAGCTCTGCCAGGAGGCGCTGCGGATCCTCCCGCCCGGCGACCGGGCCGACGACATCGCGCTGCTGGCCGCCGCCTTCGACGGCATCCCGGCCGAGGACGTCGCGTACTGGTACCTCCAGCCCCGGCACGAGACGCCCGGCCGGGCCCGCCGCCTGGCCGGGCACGCGCTGCGCCGCTGGGGACTCGAACCACTGTCCGAGAGCACCGAGTTGATGGTCAGCGAACTGGTCACCAACGCCATCCAGCACGCCACTCGGCCGGTCACCCTGCGGCTGGTCCGGACTTCGGTGCTGCGCTGCGAGATCGGGGACGACAGCCCCGTCCTGCCCCGGGCCCAGCGGGTCGGACCGGAGGACGAACGGGGCCGGGGGCTGCAGATAGTGGCCAGGTGCGCGGACCGCTGGGGCGCGACCAGGCTCGGCGCGGGCAAGGTCGTCTGGTTCGAGCAGCGGCTCCCCCGGCCGGCCGAACGCGGCCGGTGAGCCGGCCGGAGCGCGGCAGGCTGCGCGGGCTGCACGCGCCGAAGGCGTACGGCTGACCGCGCCGACCCGGGCGCCCCGGACGGTCAGGTGAACCGCTCGTCCAGGCAGGCCAGTTGCCCGAGCGCCGCATGGGCGTCCGGGCCGAGGACGGTTTCGGCGAGGGACGGGGTCCGGGCGAGTCGGACGACCGCGCGGAACACGTCGGCCTGCCAGAGCATCGCGAGGGCGTCCGCCAACTCCCGTGCGGTCGCCGGGGACACGCCGCTGTGCTGGTGCCACTCCCGCAGCAGCGCCTTGACCACGGTGAAGGCCAGCCGCCGCCCCCGGACCAGTTCGCCGCGGGCGTTGAGGCCGAACACGTCTATGGTGGTGTGCCCCTTGGCCGTCAGTCCCTGATAGGCACCGGACTCCAGATAGAGCAGCAGGTGGTCGGCGGGGTCCTCGCGGGAGGGGTCGATCAGCAGGTGGGCACCGGTGACGGGGTCGCAGGGGAACTGGTCGCGCTTGAGGTTGCTGTTGCAGTAGGCGCAGGCGAGCAGGTGGTTGTGCCAGTCGAAGGTGCGCAGCGGGGCGCGGGCGATCGGCTCGAAGTGGTCGATGTCGGTGCCGAGGCTGTCGCCGCAGTACATGCAGCGGACCAGACCGGGGGCCATCCCGTGCAGCAGGGTGCGCAGCCGGGCCTTGGTGTCGCGGGCGTCGCGCCAGGCCGCCCGTCCGGTGGCGGTGGTCGCCCCGGAGGTACGGAGCACCTCGGTGCGCCGGGTCAGCTCGGCGGCCAGTCTGCCGCGCAGCTGCGGGCGCTGGAGCGGGATCACCTGTTGCCGCCTCGTCGTGAGCGGGTCTCGTCGACCCGGGCGGTGAGCGGACTGCCCAGGCGGGCACCGAGTGCGTGGTACTCGGCGATGTCGGTCTTGGAGGCCTTGCCCGTGTACAGCTTGCGCTCCAGCGCGATCAGCAGCTGCCGTTCCTCCTCGGCCTGCGGGGAGTGGGCGCTGGGCAGGGCGAAGAGCTCGGTGAGCGCGACGTCGTCGCCACTGCCGTAGGCGATGCGCTGGTGCAGGTCCTCGTCCAGGACGTAGGGCGGGGCCTGCTCGGTGGGACCGGGCAGGCGGACCAGGCCGCCGGGATCGGCCGCCTGGCAGATGTAGGGGCTGTGGGTGGTGACCAGGAACTGGACCTCGGGGAAGTGCGCGACCAGCCACTCGCCGAGCCACTGCTGCCGGGCGGGGTGGAGGTGGGCCTCGGCCTCGTCGATCAGGGCCAGGCCGGGCGCGGGGGCGGTGGGCGATTCGCCGTCGATCACCAACTCCTCGTCCGGATCGGCCGCCTGGGCGCTCCTGAGCAGGTCGAGGACGAGGGCGAGGACGCTCCTGACGCCCTCCCCGAGAGCGGCCGCCGGCAGGGTGCTGCCGCCCCGGGTGACCCAGAGACCGTCCGGGTCGATCCGGGCGATGCGGTGGCCGTCGGGCAGCAGTCCGTCGCCGAGCAGTGCGAGTAAGGAGTCGCCGCGCTGCCCGGCCAGCCAGTCCAGGCCTGCGGCGAGGCCGGCCGAGTCGTGGAGGCGGGTGGCGACGGCCCCGGCGCCCGCGGCGGGGCCCGAACGGTGCTCGGTGCAGCCACCTTCGGTCCGACTGAGCCGCCAGCGCAGTTCGTCCGCCCCGGCGCCGGTGATCCGCACCTCGCCCTCGCCCAGCCAGGACGGGTCGTCGGGCCCGTGCCCGAGCGCGTGGGCGACGGCGTGCAGCAGCGCGGTCTTGCCCGAGCCGCCCGGCCCGGCGAACACCGTCCAGCCGGCGTGCGAGCCGTCGGGCCTGGTCAGCTCCAGGTCGAGGCTGCGTTCGCCCTGGAAGCCCCCGATGTTCTCGATCCCGATCCTGGCGACGTACATGACGACCACCCCTCAACCGATCGGCACGGTGCATGGGTTGAGTACCCGTCGGCAGAGCCGCTCGAACGGCCCCGGTGGACCGCCGGGTCACGACACGATGCGGACCGGCAGATCGCACAGCGCCTCGCGCAGCGAGGCGGCGAAGCGCTCGTACTCGCCACTGCGCGCCGAGCCGGGGCGGGTGGCGAGGCCGATCCGGCGGCCGGGGGCCGGGTCGGCGAAGCGGACGGTGGCCAGCCGGTCGGTGCGACCGGCCTCGACGTCCAGGGCCGTGGCGGGCAGCAGGGTGACGCCGAGCCCTCCGGCGACCAGCTGGACCAGGGTGGAGAGCCCGGCGGCCCTGGTCGAGCCGCCCGAGGTGTCGGCACCGACCTCACGGCAGATGTCCAACGCCTGGTCGCGCAGGCAGTGGCCCTCCTCCAGCAGCAGCACGTCGAGGTCGAGCAGCACGTCCCGGGGTACGCCGGTGCGCCCGGCCAGCTCGTGGTCGGGCGGGGTGACCAGCACGAAGTCCTCGTCGAACAGCGGGATGTCGCGGGTGGGTGACGCCCCGCCGGCCGGGAGCGCGAGCAGCAGCAGGTCGAGCCGACCGGCGGCGAGCCCCTCCAGCAGCGAGGGGGTGCGCTGCTCGTGGACGTGCAGGTCCAGGTCGGGGTAGCTACGGCGGACCAGCCTGAGCACGCCGGGCAGCAGGTACGGGGCGACGGTCGGAATCACGCCGAGGTGCAGCGGGCCGGTGAACGGGCGACGGGCCGCCTCCACCTCCTCGGTGAGGTCGTACAGCGAGGCGAGCACCCGGCGCGCGTGCTCGGCCACCCGCTCCCCCAGTGGCGTGATGATGACCTTCCGCGTCGTACGCTCGACCAGCTGTGATCCGAGCGTCTCCTCCAGCGCCGCGACCGCGCCGGAGAGGGCCGGCTGGCTGAGGCCCACGGCGGTGGCCGCATCGCGGAAGTGCAGGTGCTCGGCTACCGCCAGGAAGGCCTTGAGCTGGGCGATGGTCGGGGTGCGGGACTTGGGGTGGCGCAAGATACTGATAGCTCTCTCCGATCAGATGGATCGAGTCTAGCTATTTCCCCGATCAGTGAGCGGTGTGTCAGGCTGGGATCCGTCCGCAATCCGGACGGCCCTCCCCGCAATCGCATCACACAGGAGAAGCGAACGTGCTCACGATCGGTGACAAGTTCCCCGAGTTCGAACTCAACGCCTGCGTCGACCTGGACGCCGCGAACGCCTTCGCGCAGATCAACCACAAGACCTACGAGGGCAAGTGGAAGATCGTCTTCTTCTGGCCGATGGACTTCACCTTCATCTGCCCGACCGAGATCGCCGCGTTCGGCAAGCTGAACGAGGAGTTCGCCGACCGTGACGCCCAGATCCTCGGCGTCTCGGGCGACTCGGAGTACGTCCACCACGCCTGGCGCAAGGACCACAAGGACCTGCGTGACCTGCCCTTCCCGATGCTGGCCGACGTCAAGCACGACCTGATGCGCGCCTGCGGCGTCGAGGGTGCCGACGGCCTGGCCCAGCGCGCCGTCTTCGTCGTGGACCCGAACAACGAGGTCCAGTTCGCCATGGTGACCGCCGGTTCCGTCGGCCGTAACCCCAAGGAGGTCCTGCGGGTGCTGGACGCCCTGCAGACCGACGAGCTGTGCCCCTGCAACTGGAACAAGGGCGAGGAGACCCTCGACGCCCAGGCCCTGCTGGCCGGCTGATCATGGCCCTCGACGAACTGAAGGCGGCCCTGCCGGACTACGCCAAGGACCTCAAGCTCAACCTGAGCGCGGTCATCGGCAACTCCGAGCTCCCCGCCCAGCAGCTCTGGGGCACCGTGCTGGCCTGCGCCATGGCCACCCGGAGCGCCGCCGTGCTGCGTGAGCTGGAGCCCGAGGCCAAGGCGAACCTGACCCCGGAGGCGTACACCGCCGCCAAGGGTGCCGCCTCGATCATGGGCATGAACAACGTCTACTACCGGACGCTGCACCTGCTCTCCAACAACGAGTACAGCACCATGCGCGCCGGGCTGCGGATGAACATCATCGGCACCCCGGGCGTGGAGAAGGCCGACTTCGAGCTGTGGTGCTTCGCGGTCTCCGCGATCAACGGCTGCGGCCAGTGCCTCGACTCGCACGAGCAGGTCCTGCGCAAGGCGGGCGTGGACGCCGCGACCGTCCAGGCGTCGATGAAGATCGCCGCCGTCGTCCAGGCCGTTGCCGCGACCCTCGACTCCGAGGCCGTCCTGGCTGCGCTCTGACGCACGCGACAACGCAGGAGGCCCTGCCGGACACATCGTCCGGCAGGGCCTCCCGCGTTCTCTTGGCTGAACCCGGCAGTCTCCCCGGCCGTTTCGTGCCGCCCGGTGAGCCTTCCGCGTTCTCTCGAGTGGGCCTCCGCACCGTCCGGACGCGGTCTGCAGGGCGCTGCTCGCGCCCCGGCAGTACGGCCCTACCGTTCGGCCGCCCCGCGGGCGGCTTCGAGGGCCTCGAAGACCTGCTGGCCGGCCGCGTTGCGCTGGCGCAGGTGGGAGACGACGGTGTTGGTCACCGCGATCAGCGGGACGGCCACGATCGCGCCCCCGATCCCACCGATGATCGAGCCGGTCGCCACACCGAGCACCACGCCCAGCGGGTGCACCCGGACCGCACGGCCGAGGATCAGCGGCTGGAGCAGGTGCCCCTCGATGTTCTGCACCGCGACCAGCACGACCAGCACCATCAGCGCGATGAACGGCCCCTGCGTCACCAGTGCGATCAGCACCGCGATGGTGCCGGTGACCAGTGCGCCGACCAGCGGCACGAACGCCCCGAGGAAGACGATCACCGCCAGCGGCATCGCCAGCGGTACGCCCAGCAGCTGGATGCCGATGCCGATGCAGAGCGCGTCGATGAAGGCCACGCACACGGTGCCGCGCACGTACGCGGTGAGGGTCGCCCACGCCTTCGGGCCCGCACCGGCGAGCGCGTAACGGGAGTGCCGGGGCAGGCCCCGCAGCAGCCAGCTCCAGATCCGGGCGCCGTCGTAGAGCAGGAAGAAGGTGGTGAAGGCGGCGAGCAGGACGCCGGTGAGGACCTCGACCGCTATCGTCACACCGGTGAACCCGGCCGAGGTGATCTGGTCCGAGTTGGTGCCGATCGCGTTCGTGATCTGCTTGGCGAAGTCGTTGATCTGCTGCTGGGTCAGGTGCAGCGGCCCGGTGACCAGCCACTCGCGCAACTGGTTGACACCGGCCTGGACCTTCCCGGTGACCGAGTTGAGGTTGGTGGACACCTGCCAGACCACGAACCAGCCGACCAGTCCGATCCCGGCCAGACCGCTGAGGAAGGTCGCCGCCGCCGCCAGCGAGCGGGGCACCCCGTGCCGCCGCAGCCAGGAGACCGTCGGCTCCAGCAGCGCGGAGATCAGCAACGCGGCCAGCACCGCGAAGGCGACCAGCCGCAGCATGTCCACCACCCGGAAGACCAGGTAGAGAGCCGCCGCGAGCAGCAGCAGCCGCCAGGTGCACTCGGCCGCCACCCGCAGCGTCCACGGCACCGCGTCGACCGGGTCCGCCGGACGGCCCGGTACGACGCCTTCACGGCCGTACGGCGCCTGGGTCCGCTCGGCCCCGGAGCGCCGCTCGGATCCGTCCGGCAGCGGGGAACGAGGTGCCGGGACCTGCTCCATGGACAGCAGGAAGTCGTCCGGGTCCGCTACCTGTTCCTCCACGGCGCGGGCAGCCCGGCGCCGTTCTGCCAGTGCCGCCACCAGTCGCGAGGCGAGGGCTCCAGCCCCCGACACCGCGAGCACTCTTGCGCCCCGCGCCACCTTCGACACACCGCTCCCCGATCGGCTCTTGCTACGCCGTCGGTCATCCCCGTCACGGCTGTCAGGGACGACGCTACCCGCCCGAACGGATCGGTTTCGCCGTTGGAGCGAGGTGGGCGCGGGGAATCTTCAATGTCACAGCGGCAAAAATTATCTCAATATCGGATAATTCGGCGGTTTCGGACCGCGGTTCCACGGGGAGGGGTCGGGTGTAACAGAGGGCCAACTGTCGGCGGACCGGCCGGTGCCGGGGCAAACCAGGACCCTCCCCGGCCCCCGCGTCCGCATCTGGACCGCACCGCCCACCGGCGTCATGGTCAGCGCAGCGCTGGGCGGCGCGGCCCGCAGTTTTCCGGCCCGCAGCTCTTCCGGCGCGAAGCGTGTCCGACCCGCGGCGTGTCCGGCCCCGGCAGCACTCAGGACCTCCGGGCCCGCGGAACGCCGAGAGGCCCCCGACCACGGTCGGGGGCCTCTCGGCGAAGCGGCTGCGCTCCTAGTACCACTGGTGCGCCTGCCAGAAGGACCAGGCGCCGCACGGCGAGCCGTAGCGGTCGTTCATGTAGTTCAGGCCCCACTTGATCTGGGTCGCGGGGTTGGTCCGCCAGTCCGAGCCGACCGAGGCCATCTTCGAACCCGGCAGCGCCTGGACCAGGCCGTACGCACCGGAGCTCGCGTTGGTCGCGGTGTAGTCCCAGCCGCTCTCGCGCTTCACGATCTGACTGAAGCACTGGAACTGGCCGGAGTCGCCGATGATCGAGGCGGCCATTGCCTGGACCGAGCCGGGGTCGGTGGCGACGACGGCGGCCATCTCGGTCCGCGCCTTGGCGCGGTTCGCGGCCTCCTCGTCGGCCTGCCGCTTCTCCTCGGCGGCCTTGGCGGCCTTCTCCGCGTCGGCCTTCGCCTGGGCGTCGGCGGCGGCCTTCTGGCGCGCGGCCTCGTCGGCGGCCTTCTTGGCGGCGGCTTCCTGCGCGGCCTGGTCGGCGGCTGCCTCCTGAGCGGTGGCCTGCTGCTTGAAGTTGTCACTGACGGTCTGTGCGTGAGCGCCCGTCGGGACGTCGGCGAGCAGGGTGGCACCTGCGACGTCGACCGTCTGGGTGTTCTTGCCCTCGCTACCGGACGCCACGCCGACGACGGCACCTACAGCGGTGACCGCGGTGGCAGAGGCCACAGCGACTCCCCGGACCGAGATCCGAGTCACATGGTTTCCTTCCAGCATCGCCCGCGCGTGACCGTTCGGACGCAACATGCCCCTTGGCGCTGGTCCCCACAGGTGCTGGTCACGGGAGACTCGGGCCCGGCGCCGGGCCGAGACTGAGTCGGACAGGCGTGTGGATCGGGCGGCATACGGCTCAAGCGGTGTTCAGTTGTCCGCCCGCCGACCGGAGTTGCCGGGCGAGTTGTGCCGTACGCGGGGCCTGACAGAACCCTCACCATGCCGCACCAGGACGTGTCTACGCAATTCCCGGTTGCGTGGCGCATCTCACAATTCCCGCGAGCAGCGGGTTTGCCGGTACTCCAGAGAAGGGACAGTCAGGTGTGGTGACAGCCAAGGGACCTGCCGCTATGCGGCAGGTCCCTTGATCCAGTTTTAGGGTAATTTGCCCCGGTGTGGCGTGTCATTGACCACCCGTTCGCCTCCGGGCGCCCCGGGCCGGCGCGCCGTTCGGCTCGGGCCGGTCTCAGGGCTGGATGTCCTCCAGCATCTCCGTCACCAGGGCGGCGATCGGCGAGCGCTCGGAGCGGGTGAGTGTGACGTGCGCGAACAGCGGGTGGCCCTTGAGCTTCTCCACCACCGCGACCACGCCGTCGTACCGACCGACTCTCAGGTTGTCGCGCTGGGCGACGTCGTGGGTGAGCACCACCCGCGAACCCTGGCCGATCCGGGACAGGACGGTCAGCAGGACGTTCCGCTCCAGGGACTGCGCCTCGTCCACGATCACGAACGCGTCGTGCAGCGACCGCCCCCTGATGTGGGTCAGCGGCAGGACCTCCAGCATCCCCCGGGCGATCACCTCCTCGATCACGTCCGGGGTGGTGACCGCGGACAGGGTGTCGAAGACCGCCTGGGCCCACGGACCCATCTTCTCGGCCTCGCTGCCCGGCAGGTAGCCCAACTCCTGCCCGCCGACCGCGTACAGCGGACGGAACACCATCACCTTGCGGTGCTGCTGCCGCTCCAGCACCGCCTCAAGGCCGGCGCAGAGCGCCAGCGCGGACTTGCCGGTGCCCGCCCGGCCGCCCATCGAGACGATGCCGACCTCGGGGTCGAGCAGCAGCTCCAGGGCCACCCGCTGCTCGGCGCTGCGGCCCCGCAGCCCGAACGCCTCGCGGTCCCCCCGGACCAGCCGTACCCGGCCGTCCTGCGTCACCCGGCCGAGCGCCCGGCCGCGCTCCGAGGTGAGCACCAGGCCGGTGTGCACGGGCAGTTCCTCGGTACCGTCGACGTCCACCGCGACGTCGTGGCCGGCCCCGAACAGGGCGTCCACCTGGTCGCCGGACACATGCAGCTCGGACATCCCGGTCCAGCCCGAGGTGATCGCCAGCTCCGCGCGGTACTCCTCCGCCAACAGCCCGACCGAGCTGGCCTTGATCCGCAGCGGCAGGTCCTTGGAGACCACGGTGACGTCGTAGCCCTCGGCCTGCAGATTGCGGGCGACCGCCAGGATCCGGGTGTCCGCCTCGCCTCCGCCCGAGCGGTACCCGGCCGGCAGCGCGGAGGGGTCGGAGTGGTTGAGCTCGACCCGGATGGTGCCGCCGAAGTCGCCCACCGGGATCGGCTCGTCGAGCCGGCCGTGGCGGATGCGGTAGTCGTCCAGCAGGCGCAGCGCCTGGCGGGCGAAGTAGCCCAGCTCCGGGTGGTGCCGCTTGGCCTCCAGCTCGGTGACCACGACCACCGGGAGGACCACCTCGTGCTCCTCGAAGCGCGTCATGGCGAACGGGTCGGCCAGGAGCACGCTGGTGTCGAGAACGTACGTGCGCCGGTCTGGTGTCCGACGGCTCTTGGTACTGACCACTAGGCCTCCCGAGCGGATGACCCAGCGTCACCCGCGGCAAGCCGGTCCCCGCGACCCCGGTGGCCGGGGTACCGGTCTGACTGGGGTATTCCCAGGCGAACCATGGTGCATACCCGCCGCACGGAACTGACGGATCATTGTCGGCGAACGTTTACCCGAACGCCTCACGGGCAGACGATCTGAACTCGATTCAGCGCCCCGGCGGCTTGGAACCGACGTCCGTCACAGGCCCAGTCGGCGGTGGCGCAGCTGGTAGTCGCGCAGCGCGCGGAGGAAGTCGACCTTGCGGAAGGCCGGCCAGTACGCCTCGCAGAAGTAGAACTCGCTGTGGGCGCTCTGCCAGAGCAGGAAGCCGGACAGACGCTGCTCGCCGGAGGTCCGGATGATCAGGTCGGGGTCGGGCTGGCCGGTGGTGTAGAGGTGTTCGGCGATGTGCTCGACGGTGAGGATTTCGGCCAATTCCTCGATCGAGGTACCCCGGCCGGCGTGCTCCTGGAGGAGCGAGCGGACGGCATCGGCGATCTCGTGCCGGCCGCCGTAGCCGACGGCGACGTTGACGGTGACGCCCTGGACGTGCTCGGTGGCCTGGGCCGCCTGCTTGAGCACCTCCGCGGTGTGCTCGGGCAGCAGGTCGAGCGCGCCGACCGGGTTGACCCGCCAGCGACGGGCCTCGGCCAACCCACGGACCGCGTCCTCGATGATCCCGAGCAGCGGGACCAGTTCCTCGGCCGGGCGGGAGAGGTTGTCGGTGGAGAGCATCCAGAGCGTGACGACCTTGACGTGCGTCTCGTCGCACCAGCCGAGGAACTCGCTGATCTTGTCCGCCCCGCGCTGGTGCCCGTACGCGGTGGTCCCGCCGGTCGCCTTCGCCCAGCGGCGATTACCGTCCAGAATGACCCCGATGTGGTGCGGGGTGTTGTCGAGGTGCACCTCGACCCGGCGGCCGTAGAGCCGGTATGCGTTGTCCAGCAGGCTGCGCAGACCCGGCGTGCGCTCGACCACATCGCGCAGACCCATGACGTTCGGCCCCTCCGTGCTTGGTCCCCCGGTGCGACTAAAAACCCCCGCCGCAGCCTACTCCCGCACGGGTGCACGAAGGTAAAACCGCACGTAGCGAACCTGTCACAAGAGTGAACAGAAACCCTCGGCCCTATGTGGATCCGATGTGGCCGTGGTCGCGGGCGGCCCCGACTCGGTCGCGGCCGCCATGGACACGGAACGGTCACCGGTTCCTTAACCGGGCCGTAAGTCGGGTTCCGGATGCTTGACGCCCACCATTGGTCTAGTCCAGTTTTCTGCGTGAGGGCGGCGGACGGCGGCGCGTACCGACCCCGCCCCCGACAGCCCTACCGCGGACCACCCTCCCCCACACGGAGCCGTCGCGCCCCCACCGCGGCGGCTCCCCTCTTCCCACGGAGCGCCTCCATGGCCCGTACGCTGCAGCCGCCGTCCCACCGGCGCCGCCGAAGCACCCTCCCCACGGCCCTCGCGGCCGGCACCACCGCGCTCGCCCTGGCCGGCGGCGGCCTCGCGCTGTTCACGGGCAGCGCCGGCGCGGCGGTCGGCGACCTCGTCGCCAACGGCGGCTTCGAGACCGGCACGCTCGCCGGCTGGAGCTGCGCCGGCACCGCGAGCGCGGTCTCCTCCCCGGCGCACTCCGGCTCGTACGCCCTGCAGGGGACTCCGGGCGGCTCGGACACCGCCGACTGCCGGCAGACCGTCAGCGTGCTGCCCAACACCCGCTACACGCTGAGCGGTTGGGTCCAGGGCCCGTACGTCTACCTGGGCGTGAGCGGCACCGGCGGCACGGACCCCTCCACCTGGTCCAGCCAGAACGGCTGGAACCAGCTCAGCACGACCTTCACCACCGGCGCCGGCACCAGCGCCGTCACGGTGTACGTGCACGGCTGGTACGGCCAGGGCGCCTACGGCGCGGACGACATCACGCTGACCGGCCCTGCGGGTACCTCCTCCCCGACGCCGGCCCCGAGCACCTCCTCCTCCCCGTCGAGCTCGCCGTCCTCGTCGCCCGGCGGGCCGAGCAGCAGCCCCACCTCGGCCCCGAGCGGCAGCTCCAGTCCGGCGCCGAGCTCCTCCCCGAGTTCGTCGCCGACCGGCAGCCCCCCGCCGAGCGGGCCCGCCACCCCGCCGAGCGGGCCCCTCCCGGCGCACTTGCTGACCGGCTACTGGCAGAACTTCGACAACGGCGCCACCGTGCAGCGGCTGCGCGACGTGCAGAGCGCCTACGACATCATTGCGGTCTCCTTCGCGGACGCGACCGGTACTCCCGGCGCGATCGGCTTCACCCTGGACCCGGCGCTCGCGAGCAGGCTGGGCGGCTACACCGACGCGGACTTCAGGGCCGACATCGCCGCCGAGCACGCGGCGGGCAAGCGGGTCGTGCTTTCGGTCGGCGGCCAGAACGGCACCGTCACGGTGAACAGCTCCGCCACCGCCGACAACTTCGCCACCAGTGCGTCCGCCCTGATCCGCAGCTACGGCTTCGACGGTGTGGACATCGACCTGGAGAACGGTGTCGACCCCGTCCACCTGGCACAGGCGCTGCACACCCTGCAGAGCAAGGTCGGCTCCGGCTTCGTACTGACCATGGCACCGGAGACCATCGGGATGTACAGCACCTCGGGCGCGTACTTCCAACTGGCGCTGAACACCAGGGACATCCTGACCGTCGTCAACACCCAGTTCTACAACTCCGGTGGGATGAACGGCTGTGACGGCAAGGTCTACAACCAGGGCACCGTCGACTTCATCACCAGCCAGGTCTGCACCCACATCCAGGGCGGTCTGCGTCCGGACCAGGTCGGCATCGGGGTCCCCGCCTCCGGCAAGGCGGCGGGCGGCGGTTACGTCGACTCCACCGTGGTGAACCACGCGTTGGACTGCCTGGCCACCGGCACCAACTGCGGCAGCTTCGTCCCGCCGGCCAGGTGGCCGGCCATCCGCGGCGCGATGAGCTGGTCGACCAACTGGGACGCCGCCAACGGCAACGACTTCTCCGCCAACGTGGGCGCCCACGTCCACGCGATGCCGTGACCCCCTCGGGACGCCGCCTTTCGAGGGTGGGGCGGTGTCCCGGCCGAGGCCCGTCGTGCCCGCCGGGTGCGGCGGGCCTCCTGGCCGCGGTTACCGCGGCCCCTACCTTGGTCGGGCCGCGGCGGCCGGTCGGGCCCCGCTCTTCAGGAGGGAGACCGCACGGTCGTAGGCGGAGTCGCGGTGGCGGCCGAACTCCTCGTCGGTGAAGACCGGTTCGCGGTACTGCGGCGGGATGCCCGGCCCGTCGAACGTGCGCCCGGAGGGGGTGCGGAACTCCTCGTTGGGCAGGCCGATCTGCCAGCCGTTGGGGAGGGTGCGCTCCAGGACGTCCGAGAAGACGCCCTGGGTGGACTGGCCGATCCGCACCGAGCCGCCAGGGCGGTCCATCAGCGCCTGGGTGAACGTCTCCCCCGCGCTGACCGTGGACCCGCTGGTCAGGACCGCGACCGGGCCGGTGTAGCGGGCACCCGGGGTGGGCTGGACGACGATCGGCTGTGGACGCGTGAACGCGCTGGGATCGGCCGGATCGTCACGCGTCACCTTGCCGTACGCGAGGTACCCGCGGTCGGTGAGCCGCGAGGCGATCTGCAGGCCGAGGCTGTCGGAACCGCCGCCGTTGATCCGCACGTCGATGATCAGACCGCTGAGCCGGGCGGTGCGCTCCGGGGTGAGGATGTCGTCCAGCGCCCGCTGCAGCTCGGCGCTGTTGGCGGCGTAGCTGTCGTCCGGGTCGTCCGTGTAGCCGCCGAAGCCGGAAATCCTGAGGTAGCCCTGGCTGTTCGGCAGGTCCGCGTAGCCGATCCGGCCCTTGGCGTAGGACCGCAGCTGCCCTCCGCCGAGGTCGCGCTCCTCGATGTAGGCACGGAGCCGGTCGTCCAGCTCACTGCTCGGCACGACCGTGCCGGGGCGGCCCTGGGCGAAGCGACCGGTGCCCTTGGCCGCGATGTAGACGTGCGCGTCGTACAGCGGCCGGACCATCTCGCTGAGGACGGCGAACAGTTGGGCGTCGCTGGTCCGCGCGTTGATCTGCGGCCGGTAGTGCTCCCTGACGGCGTGCCAGTCGATGCCCTTGGCAGCGAAGAAGGGGTAGTTCTCCTCGAACGTCTGCCAGAAGACGTCGAAGGTGGCCACCCGATCGGCCGGCGCGGGCCGACCGCAGTCGGCGGGCAGGGACGGAACGCGGTGCAGCATGCGATCGCCGGGTGAGCCGTCGACGTGCAGGGCCGCGCCGGCCTGGCCGGGCAGTACCCGGACGGTGAGGACCGTTGCGTCGGGGCCGGTGAAGGTGACCGACCCCGGGGCGGTGTGCGAGCGCTGGGCGTCGTCGCCCTTGAGGCAGCTGATCGAGGTGGTCTGGTAGGTCTGGAGGTGGTCGCCCGCGATGGTGAGGACGGTGCCGTAGCCGTCCATCCGCCAGGTGCCGTCCGCCCAGTGGGAGGCCGTGGCGTCCGGTGGATGGCCGGCGGCGCTCGCCGGCTGGGCGCCCAGGGCCGATCCGCCCGTGATGACGAGCAGTGCGGCTGTGAGAGCGGTCCTGGCGGAAGAGTTCCTGAGCGGCATGGTCGAGCCTCCCCGTGCTTGGCCTGACGCCGTACGGCGTCCGGTGACCATGCTCCCGACGGCGCCCCCGGAGTGGCGATGGTGCTGGCTACCGAGTTCGGGTGGTGCCTGCACCACCCTGCCAGGACCCCCCGTACGGATGCGCCGGGTACACCACGTGGGCGCCCGGGTGTGCCGGGGCGGCCGCCTCTTGGGAGCGCACCCCTGCCCGGTGTCAGTGGAGGAGGACCGCCAGCAGGGCGCCGAGGAGCATGCAGGGCCCGAAGGGCAGGGCGTCGCCGCCCTTCATCCGGTGGGCCAGCAGCTGCGCTCCGCCCCACAGGGCGGCGAGCACGAAGCCGTACCAGAAGCCGGTCAGCACGGTGCTCCAGCCGTACCAACCGAGGACCGCGCCCAGGGAGGGGGCCAGTTTGGCGTCGCCGAAGCCCATCGGTGCCAGCAGTGCGAGCGCGCCGTAGCAGGCCCCGAGCGCCAGTGCGGCGTAGAGGCAGCGCAGCAGTACGGCGCCCTGGTGTTCGGTCAGGACGAGCAGCAGGGCCGTGCCGAGGGCGAGCGGGAGGGTGAGGACGTCCGGCAGGCGGTGGACGGCCGCGTCGACGAAGGCGAGCACCACGCCGAACAGGGCGGCCCAGGCCAGCGGCAGCACGAGCGGCCAGTGGGCGGCCGCGCCGACCGCCGCGCCCGTCCCGGCCGCGACCAGCCCGACCCGGAGGAGGCCGGGGCCGCCCGGGGCTCCGGGCGCGCGCCACGGCTCGCCGTAGGGCACCGCGTAGCGCGCCGCCGCCGCACGCAGCAGCGGTGCCGCGAGCAGACCGCCCCCCGCTCCGACCAGTTCGCCGACCACAGCCGCCCCCTCCGCCCGAACGGGTCGAGCGTACGGCCCGTACCATCTGCGGAACCAGCGGCCAGTGATGGCGGATCAGCTTGTGAACGGGGAGCAGTGCATGGAGCCCTTGGAGGTCACCGATCCGGAGGCGGTCGGACCGTACCGCCTCCTGGCCCGACTGGGCGCGGGCGGGATGGGACGGGTGTACCTGGCCCGTTCGGCGGGTGGCCGGACCGTGGCGGTCAAGGTCGTCCGGCCGGAGCTCGCGGAGGACCGGGAGTTCCGCAGCAGGTTCGCACGCGAGGTGGAGGCCGCGCGCGCGGTTGACGGCACGTACACCGCTCCGGTGGTGGACGCCGACCAGGACGGCCCGACGCCCTGGCTGGCCACCGCCTACGTACTCGGTCCCCCGCTGACCGACGCCGTGCTGGCGCACGGACCGCTGCCCGAGGAGTCGGTACGGGCACTCGGCGCCGGCCTGGCCCAGGCGCTGGCCGCCGTACACCGGGTCGGACTGGTGCACCGCGACCTCAAGCCGTCCAACGTGCTGCTGGCCGCCGACGGACCCCGACTGATCGACTTCGGGATCGCCAGGGCGATGGAGGGCGACAGCGTCACCCGGACCGGGATCGTGGTCGGCTCACCCGGCTACATGAGCCCCGAGCAGGCGTCGGGGCAGCCGATCGGCCCGGCCAGCGACGTCTTCTCGCTCGGTTCGGTGCTGGTGTACGCCGCCACCGGCGAGGGTCCGTTCGAGTCCGCCTCGGGACCGGCCGCGCAGCTGTACAAGGTGGTGAACGACCAGCCCGACCTGGCGGGGCTGCCCGCCGGACTGCGTCCCGCCGTGGCGGCCTGCCTCGCCAAGGACCCGGCGCGGCGGCCGAGCCCGCAGGAGCTCACCGAACTGCTGGCACCGGAGGGCACCGCGGCGGTGCTGCGCCACGGCTGGTTGCCCGCACCGGTCACCGGGGCGCTGGCGCAGCACGCCGCGCAGGTGATGGACATGGAGACCCCGGCGCGCGGCACCGCCGCGGCATCGGTGGACGGCTACTCGCCGACCGGGGCGGACCACTCCCCCGCTCCCGGCACCATGCGGCTGGGTCGCGGCGCCAAAGAGCAGGATCCGCCGTCCGTGCACGGCGCGCCGACCTCGTTCACGCCCCAGCCCCCGCAGGCGGTGCCCGACACCGAGCCGGTGGCCGGTCCCCGGCCGTCCCGGCGGGCCTTCCTGTTCGGCGGCGGTGCGCTCGCGGTCGCGGCCGTCGGCGGCGGTGCGGTGTGGGCACTGTCCCCGAACCAGAACCACTATCCGGCGCAGAACCCGACCGCCACCGCACAGCCGGTGCCGAAGCAGTCCCGCCCGGCCGGGGTGCCGCCGGAGCCGCTGTGGACGTACGACGTGCAGGGGCGCGTGTCGGCGGCACCGCCACTGTTGGTCGCCGGGGTGCTCTGCCCGCAGGGCGAGGGCCTGGTGGCGCTGGACCCGGCGACCGGCAAGGAGAGGTGGGCCAGGCGGGACGTACCGGCCACCATCCTGGTGACCGCCAGGGGAATGGTCTTCGCCGCGGTCGACACCCAGATCACCGGCTTCGCCGCGGACAGCGGCGTGCCGCGCTGGACGTTCGCGGGCAAGGACACCGACGGCAACCTGCTCGCCCCCGACGGCCTGCTCGGCGCGGACGACCAGGCCGTCTACACCCTGGCCGACCTGTCGCCCAAGGGGGTGGTGTTCGGCGACACCAAGTCCGGAGTGGCCGCGGTCTCGCTCGACAACCAGCGGGAGCTCTGGTTCCAGGAGCGGAAGAAGAGCGCCAGCCCCTTCGTCTCCGGCCTGGCCGCCGCCGGCAACGTCTACTACACCGACGCCAGCAACAACCTGGTCGCCCGCAGCGGCAAGGACGGCACCCAGGTCTGGTACGCCGACACCGGCTCCTCCGCCGCCTTCCCGGCCGCCGCCGACGACACCCAGGCGTACTGCCTCACCGAGCGGACCGGCCTGCAGGCCGTCCGGCTCTCCGACGGCAGGCAGCAGTGGAAGATCACCGTGCCGGCGGACGAGAAGCGGATGTTCACTCCGGTGGCCGCGGTGAAGGGCGTGGTGTACGGCAGCGACGGCACCTCCTCGGTCTGCGGCTGGGACGCCGCCAGCGGCAAGGAGCTGTGGCGCTGCGCGCTGCCCAGGAACGTCTCGGCGATGACGGCACCGGTACTGGTCGGCAGCACCCTGTTCGTGCCGGGCGCGTTCGGCGCGGGGGTCTTCGCGGTGGACGTCAGGAGCGCGAGCCTGCGCTGGACCTTCTCCGTCCAGGGCGGTTCGACGGACGACTGGTACCTGGGCACGGACGGCAAGCGGCTGT
The DNA here is from genome assembly GCF_053598215.1 of Kitasatospora sp. NPDC001175. Classification (NCBI taxonomy): domain Bacteria; kingdom Bacillati; phylum Actinomycetota; class Actinomycetes; order Kitasatosporales; family Streptomycetaceae; genus Kitasatospora; species Kitasatospora sp. NPDC001175. The sequence continues at coordinate 77,053 of NZ_JBSFJU010000016.1, forward strand.
TCGCCCAGCTCGGCCCGCACATCTACGCGCTGCCGCCGGAGTAGGCGGTAATAAGGGGAGAGCACCGGGCTGTGGCCCAGAGCACGAGGTGGCCGGCGGCCGAGCACCGTAGAGTACTCAGACATGCAGGTCATCCAGTCCAGCAAGCTCGCCAATGTCTGCTACGACATCCGCGGCCCGGTGCTCGACGAGGCGATGCGTCTGGAGGACCAGGGGCAGCGCATCCTCAAGCTGAACACCGGGAACCCGGCCCTGTTCGGGTTCGAGGCGCCGCCGGAGATCCTCCAGGACATCCTGCGGAACCTGGCCGGCGCCCACGGCTACGGGGACTCCAAGGGGCTGCTCTCCGCGCGCCGCGCCGTGGTCATGCACTACGAGGACCGCGGACTGCACGGCCTCTCGGTCGATGACGTCTTCCTCGGGAACGGGGTCTCCGAGCTGATCCAGCTCGCCATGACCGCGCTGCTGGACGACGGCGACGAGGTGCTGGTCCCGGCGCCCGACTACCCGCTGTGGACGGCCTCGGTCAGCCTGGCGGGCGGCACCGCCGTGCACTACCGCTGCGACGAGCAGTCGGAGTGGTACCCCGACCTGGCGGACATCGAGTCCAAGGTCACCGACCGGACCCGCGCGCTGGTGGTGATCAACCCCAACAACCCGACCGGCGCGGTCTATCCGCGCGAAGTCCTGGAGGGCCTGGTCGAGATCGCCCGCCGGCACAAGCTGGTGGTCTACGCGGACGAGATCTACGACAAGATCCTCTACGACGACGCGGAGCACGTCCCGCTCGCCACCCTGGCGCCGGACCTGTTCTGCGTCACCTTCAACGGCCTGTCCAAGGCGTACCGGGTGGCGGGCTTCCGCTCCGGCTGGATGGTGCTCTCCGGCGACCGGGCGCGGGCTCACAGCTACATCGAGGGCCTGAACGTGCTGGCCTCGATGCGGCTGTGCGCCAACATGCCGGCTCAGCACGCGGTGGCGGCGGCGCTCGGCGGGCGGCAGTCGATCAAGGACCTGGTGCTGCCCGGCGGGCGGCTGCTGGAGTCCCGGGACGCGGCGTACCGGCTGCTGAACGAGATCCCGGGCGTGAGCTGTGTGAAGCCCAAGGGCGCGCTCTACGCGTTCCCGCGGCTGGACCCGCAGGTGTACAAGATCAAGGACGACCAGCAGATGGTGCTCGACCTGCTGCGGGCCCAGCGGATCCTGATCGTCCAGGGCACCGGCTTCAACTGGCCCGAGCCTGACCACTTCCGGCTGGTCACACTGCCGCGCCCGGAGGAGATCACCGACGCGGTCACCCGGATCGGGGACTTCCTCTCGGGCTACACGCAGCCCTGAGGGACGGGCCGCACACGGCCCCGAACTCGCGCTGCCCGTAGCCTTGCGGGTCGGATCCGGGCGCCCGGGGCGACGGAGAAGCGGCCGACGGCCGGAGCGGGGCTCCGGCCGTCGGCCGATGTCTTTTGAGCGCCGCCGCCCCCGGTGAGGAGTAGGGGCGGCGGCCCCTCAAACCCGGGCCCGTCAGCCCAGGCGCTTGACCAGCGCTCGGTACTCGTCCCACAGCTCGGTCGGCGTGTGGTCGCCGAAGAGCTCCAGGTGGGCCGGCACCAGCGCCGCTTCCTGCCGCCAGATGTCCGCGTCGACGGAGAACAGCAGGTCGAGGTCCTCCTGCGGGATCTCCAGGCCGTCGAGGTCGAAGCCCTCGACGGCAGGCAGCACACCGATCGGCGTCTCGACGCCCTCGCCGGTGCCGTCCAGCCGCTCGACGATCCACTTCAGCACCCGGCTGTTCTCGCCGTAGCCGGGCCAGACGAACTTGCCCGCGCTGTTCTTGCGGAACCAGTTCACGTAGTAGATCTTCGGCAGCTTGTCCGCGTCGGCCTGGCCGCCGATCTTCAGCCAGTGGGCGAAGTAGTCGCCCATGTTGTAGCCGCAGAACGGGAGCATCGCGAACGGGTCGCGGCGCAGCTCGCCCACGGTGCCCTCGGCGGCGGCGGTCTTCTCGGAGGCGATGTTCGCGCCCAGGAAGACGCCGTGCTGCCAGTCGAAGGACTCGGTCACCAGCGGGACCGCGGTGGCACGGCGGCCGCCGAACAGGATGGCCGAGATCGGCACACCCGCCGGGTCCTCCCACTCGGGGGCGATGGTCGGGCACTGCGCGGCCGGGACGGCGAAGCGCGCGTTCGGGTGGGCGGCGGGGGTGCCGGACTCCGGGGTCCAGTCGTTGCCGCGCCAGTCGGTCAGGTGGGCCGGCGGCTCGTCGGTGAGGCCCTCCCACCAGACGTCACCGTCGTCGGTGAGCGCGACGTTGGTGAAGACGGTGTTGCTGTGCAGGGTGGCGATGGCGTTGGCGTTGGTGTCCGTGCCGGTGCCCGGGGCGACTCCGAAGAAGCCGGCCTCCGGGTTGATCGCGTAGAGGCGGCCGTCGGCACCGAAGCGCATCCAGGCGATGTCGTCGCCGATGGTCTCGACCTTCCAGCCCGGGATGGTGGGCTGGAGCATGGCGAGGTTGGTCTTGCCGCAGGCGCTCGGGAAGGCGGCCGCGACGTACTTGGCCTCACCGGTGGGCGGGGTGAGCTTCAGGATGAGCATGTGCTCGGCCAGCCAGCCCTCGTCCCGGGCCATGGTCGAGGCGATGCGCAGCGCGTAGCACTTCTTGCCGAGCAGGGCGTTGCCGCCGTAGCCGGAGCCGAAGGACCAGATCTCCTTGGTCTCCGGGAAGTGCGAGATGTACTTGGTGCTGTTGCACGGCCACGGCACGTCCTGCTCGCCCTCCGCGAGCGGGGCGCCCACGGTGTGGACGGCCTTGACGAACTCGCCGTCCTCGCCGAGCTGGTCGATCACGGCCTGGCCCATCCGGGTCATGACGCGCATCGACACGGCGACGTAGGCGGAGTCGGTGATCTCGACGCCGTACGCGGCCAGCGGGGAGCCGACCGGTCCCATGGAGAACGGCACGACGTACATCGTGCGGCCCTTCATCGCACCGCGGAACAGGCCCTTCTCGCCCTGGAAGATCTCGCGCATCTCGGCGGGAGCCTTCCAGTTGTTGGTCGGCCCCGCGTCCTTCTCCTGCTCGGAGCAGATGTACGTCCGGTCCTCGACGCGGGCGACGTCCGAGGGGTCGGAGGCCGCGTAGTAGGAGTTGGGGCGCTTCTTCTCGTCGAGCTTCCGGAAGGTGCCCTGGGCGACGAGCAGGTCGGCGAGGCGCTGGTACTCCTCGTCCGAGCCGTCACACCACTCGACGCGGTCCGGCTGGGTCAGCTCCGCGATCTCGCTCACCCAGGCGAGCAGGGCCTTGTGGCGGGTGGGCGCGGTTGCGAGAGCAGAGTTCTCGTACGACACGATCGCTCCGTTTCACGCCATCTCGGACAGGAGACGGCGTTGCGGGGGTTTGAGGGTGGTTACACCGTAGCCCCGCCATGTCAGCCCGAATACAGCGCCTTGGCGCTTTTGACGGAAGCTTTGCGCCACAGTGTCGAACTTGGGGTCGGTTTCGCGACTCCGCGAGCACGATCACGACCCTCGAACGCCGGGCTCGAACACTCCAGAACGTCCAAAAGTGAGTAGGGCCACTTTCTACGCATTGGTAACCTACGGTTCCGTAAGTAGCATGTTGGCCATGACTGCCGACCAGAGCACGGCCTGTGAGAACCTCCCCGAGCCGCTCGCCGCCCCGGCCGTGCCTGCGGTCGTGGACCAGGCCGCGGCCCTTCCGACGGATCCGGTCACCGGCATGGTCAAGCCGCGATGGCGGGGCTGGCTGCACGCCGGGATGTTCCCGGCCTCGGTCGCCGGCGGGATCGTGCTGATCTGCCTGGCCCAGTCGACGGCTGCCCGGGTCGCCTGCGCGGTCTACTCGGTCAGCGCCTGGCTGCTCTTCGGTGTCAGCGCCGTCTACCACCGCTTCACCTGGGGCCCGCGCGGCGAGGCCGTGCTGCGCAGGCTCGACCACGCGAACATCTTCCTGATCATCGCAGGCAGCTACACACCGTTCACGATCCTGCTGCTGCACGGCGGACGGCGCCGGATACTGCTCTGGCTGGTCTGGGGTGGCGCGCTCGCCGGGATCGCCTTCCGGGTCTTCTGGGTCGGCGCCCCGCGCTGGCTCTACACGCCCTGCTACCTCGCGCTCGGGTGGGCGGCGGTCTTCTTCCTGCCGGACTTCCTGCGGACCGGCGGCGCCGCCGTCCTCACCCTGATCATCGTCGGCGGTGTGCTCTACACCCTGGGCGGTGTGGTGTACGGGCTCAAGCGGCCCAACCCGTCACCGCGCTGGTTCGGGTTCCACGAGGTGTTCCACGCCTTCACCCTGGGCGCGTTCATCGTGCAGTACGTCGGCGTCTCGATGGTCGCGTACAGCCCGGCCGGCTGACGGCGCCGCAGGAGCGGGCCGTCGTTCCGGCTCCGGTCAGTGCCGCCCCAGCCGGGCGCGGGCGCGGGCGCAGCGCTCGCAGTGGGCCGCGTCCGGACCGTGGACGGCGGGCCCGGTCAGTACCCTGCCCCGGAAGCGGCGGGCCACCCAGCCCATGAACACCAGGGTCTCGGCGGCGGCCACCACCCAGACCATCCGCTCCCCGCCGACCAGATAGCCGCCGACCACCGCCAGCGCCGCCGCCACCCCGGCCACAGCCCCCCAGAGCTGCCCATCCCTCGCCATCGGCGCCCCTCCAGCCGCATGACCGCATGCCACACCGTCTCCACCCACGGTGACATGCGTCCCTCCCCTCCGGGGCGAACGGGGGATCAACGTTGCATCAATTCCGTGTGAGGACCGACCCGCAGGCGATCCGGCGAGTGCCCGCGACAGCGACCTCCGGTCAGCGGACCCGAGGAGCGACCCGGGGGTCCGTGGCCCCCGGGCCGCTCCGTTCGCTGGGACTGGGAGTGGCCCGGCGGACCGGATCAACCGAGCTCCAGGACCAGGCCGTCCTCGACCGGACGGTAACCCAGCTTCCGGTAGATCGAGTTGCTGGTCGGATTGGCCAGGTCGGTGTAGAGCACCACCTCCTCGGCGCCCGCCCTGCGGGCGTGGACGGAACCGGCCGCGACCACGGCGCTCGCGTAGCCCCGGCCGCGCAGCTCGGGCGGGGTGAAGACCGGCGCGATCCGGGACATCCCCGCGAGCACCGGGCTGACCCCGGCGAACGAGACCGGGCGGCCCCCGTCCTCCCAGATCCGCAGCTCACCGAGGGCGGTCCGCCGGTCGACCATCGCCCCGAGGTCGGCCGGATGCGATGCCCCGATCTCGGCCGCGAAGGCCGCGAGCCAGTCGGTCAGCAGTTCCCGGTCGTCCACCGTCGCCGGCCGGGCCCGGCCGCCCGGAGCGGGTGAGGGCTCGACCAACTCGCCCAGCCGGTGGAGCCGCTCGTTGGTCCGGACGCGCGCGGTCGCACGGCCGCCCCGGCACCACGCGGCGCCGAACGCCTCCACCGGCGCCTTCCCGCCGCCGACCCCGCCCGGCTCCACGCCCTGCGCCCGGAGCAGCTCGGCCAGCTCCGCTCCCGCCTGGGGCGGGGTCAGCCCCAACCTGAGCTGGCGCGGCGGCGTCTGCAGGAAGACCCCGGCGACCGGCGCACCCGGCCCCGGACGCCACCAGCCGAAGCGCGGGGGCTGCTCGTGCGAGTCGGAGCCGACCGCGGCGAGACGGTCCACCAGGGTGAGCAGCACGGTGTTCTCGGCGGGGTGCGCGGCGAGGAAGGTACCGGCCGCGGAACGGAATTCGTCCAGCGATGAGCTCAGGGTCCACGTCATGGTTCATGATGGCCGCCGCCCGGAGCGCGGTGCAGCTCGATTTCACCCGGGCGCACGGCGGTCGGGCGGCCCGCGCTACCCCTCCCGGACGCCCAGGCTCGCCGCCAGCACCTCCGGGTCCGCCGTCGGGGCGTCGCAGGTGAAGTTCCGGCAGACGTACGCGGCGGGACGCCCGTCCAGCAGCGGACGGTCGGCGAGCAGCGGGACGTCCGCGGTGCCGGGCTCGCCGAGGGCCACCACGGCGCCGGGCGCGGTGCCGAGGAGTGCGGTGCGGTGCAGTGCGGCGGCGGCCGGGTCGTCGGCCGGGCCGACCACGGCGACCTCGCGCGGGCCGTCAGCCAGTGCCTCGGCGACGGCCAGCCCCCAGCCGATGAAGCGCGGCGCCCGGCTGCTGAGCGCGCCGACGATGCCCAGCGCCCGCTCGGCGGCACCGCGGTGCCGGGCCGAACCGGTGTACGCGGCGTACGCGAGCAGGGCACCCGCGGCGGCGGTCCAGCCGGACGGGGTGGCGTTGTCGGTCGGGTCCTGCGGGCGGCGGATCAACTCCTCGGCGTCATCGGCCGTGTCGTACATGGCGCCTGACGCCGCGTCGACGAAGTGCGCCAGCACGGTGTCGAGCAGCCCGCCCGCCAGGTCGAGCCATTCGGCCTCGCCGGTGACCGCGTACAGGGCGAGGAAGCCCTCCGCGGTGTCCGCGTAGTCCTCCAGGACTCCGGCGTTCTCGCCGGCCCTGCCGTCCCGGGAGGTGCGCAACAGGCGTCCGTCGGCGGTGAGATGGACGGCCAGCAGCAGGTCGGCCGCGCGCTCGGCCGCCTCGATCAGGTCCGGGCGCTCCAGCAGTGCGCCGGTCTCGGCGAGGGCGGCGATGGCCAGCCCGTTCCAGGCGGCCACCACCTTGTCGTCCCGGGCGGGCGCGGGGCGCAGGGCGCGCGCCTCGAACAGCCGGGTGCGGATCCGCTCGTACTCCGCCGGGTCCTCGGGGTCGGCCGGAAGCTGCAGGACCGAGGCGCCGTGCTCGAACGTCCCGGTGGGCGTCACGGAGAACAGCCCGGCCGCGAGCGCGGCGTCCGCCGGCCCGAGTACGTCCACCAACTGCCCCGGCTCCCAGGCGTAGTACGCACCCTCGGCCGGCCGCCCGGTCTCCTCGTCAAGGCTGTCGGCATCCAGTGCGGAGGCGAATCCGCCCTCGGCCGTGCGGAGTTCGCGCACCAGGAAGTCGGCGGTCTCCAGCGCGACCCGGCGGGCGAACGCTCCGCCGGTGGCCCGCCACAGGTGCAGATGGACCCGCAGCAGCAGGGCGTTGTCGTAGAGCATCTTCTCGAAGTGCGGCACCACCCAGTCCGCGTCCACCGAGTAGCGGGCGAAGCCGCCGCCGAGCTGGTCGTAGATGCCGCCCCTGGCCATCGCCTCACAGGTCCGCTCGGCCATCTGCAGCGCCGCCTCGGAGCCGGTCCTGGCGTGGTGGCGCAGCAGGAACTCCAGCACCATCGACGGCGGGAACTTGGGCGCGCCGCCGAAGCCGCCGCGCTGCTGGTCGAAGCTCCGGCTGAGCGCGACCAGCGCCTGGTGCAGGTCCGCCGCACCGGGCGGGCCGGCCACCCCGGCCCCGGCGCCGTACACCGAGGCCCGCTCGGACAGCTCGGCCCGGATCCGCGCGGCCACCTCGCCGACCTCGTCCCGCCGGTCCCGCCAAGCCGCGCTCACGCCCTCCAGCACCTGCCGGAAGCCCGGCATCCCGTGCCGGGGCTCGGGCGGGAAGTACGTCCCGAAGTAGAACGGGTCCTTCTCGGGCGTCAGGAAGACCGTCATCGGCCACCCGCCCTGCCCGGTGGCCGCCTGCACCGCCTCCATGTAGACGGCGTCCACGTCCGGCCGCTCCTCGCGGTCCACCTTCACCGCGACGAAGTGCTCGTTGGCGTAGGCGGCCACCGCCTCGTCCTCGAAGCTCTCGTGCGCCATGACGTGGCACCAGTGGCAGGCGGCGTACCCGACGCTCAGCAGCACCGGCACCCCGCGCCGCTCGGCCTCCGCGAACGCCTCGGGGGACCACGGCCACCAGTCGACGGGGTTGTCGGCGTGTTGCAACAGGTACGGGGAGGTGGCATCGGCCAGGCGGTTCACCATGTGGGCAGTATCGCAGCACCGGCCGCGGGAACTCCGAAACCGGAACGGACTGGTGGAGTCGGTGCCGGGCGGTCGATCCGCGCGGTCCCGCCGCACGCGCCGCGACTGCGGAGTCGAGCGGCACAGCAATCCCCGTCATCCCCCTTCTTGTGCAAGTGACAATAACTGAAGTACCTTGCAGGACATGCGAGATGACGCGTGGTCACCACCTTCTGTACTGCTGACGGTCGATCTCGTGATCCTGACGCTGCGGGAGAGCCGCCTGCACGTCCTCCTGGTGGAGCGGGGCGAAGATCCCTTCCGGGGCATGCCCGCCCTGCCCGGAGGATTCCTAAACCACGATGGTGAGGAGATTCTGGATGCCGCCCACCGCGAACTAAGCGAGGAAACGGCCCTGGCCGCCGGCTGGGTGCACCTTGAACAACTGGCCGTGTACGGGGACTCGGGCCGCGATCCGCGGGGTCGAGTCGTCTCCGTGGCCCACCTGGCGATCGCACCGGGGCTGCCCGACCCGGTCGCGGGAACGGATGCCACCGATGCCGCGTGGGTTCCCGCGGAAGCCGTCCTGTCCGGCGAGGTGGAGCTCGCCTTCGACCATCGTCGAATCGCTACGGACGGGATCGAACACGCGCGCACCAAGCTCGAGTTCTCGGCGCTGGCCACAGCATTCTGCAGGGAGAACTTCACCATCGCAGAGCTGCAACAGGTGTACGAGGCCGTCTGGGGCACCGAACTCGACACCCGCAATTTCTACCGGAAGGTCCAAGCCGCGAAGGGATTCATCGTCCCCGTCGGCGCGGATCGCAGGAGCACGGGAGGACGGCCCGCACGGCTGTACCGGGCCGGTCCGAAAACCGTGCTGTTCCCACCGCTGATCCGACCCGCGCCATCCGCGATGGAAGAGAACACGAGAGGGGAAGAGGAATAGATGTCGAATGGGCCGGTTGTGGTTCTCACTGCCCTCAATCTTGAATACCAGGCTGTGCGCCAGAGGCTGGCGGATCCGCAGGTGCATCGCCATAAGCGTGGTACCCGGTTCGAGGTGGGAGCCGTGCAGGGCACATCGTGCCGTGTCGCACTCGGTCTGACGAGCAAGGGGAACCATTCCGCCGCAGTGATCGCCGAACGCGCGATTCAGGAATTCTCGCCGGTGGCCGTGCTTTTCGTCGGGGTCGCCGGCGCCCTGTGGGACACCGCCAGGCTGGGCGACGTGGTGATGGCGACACACGTGTACGCCTACCACGGCGGGACCAGCGAGGACGACGGACTCAAAGCCCGCCCCAGGGTGTGGGAAGCACCGCACGGCATCAGCCAGCTCGCCTCGCACCTGGCCCGCTTGAACGACTGGACGGACCCCACGCCCGGTCACGAGGACGTGCCGCAGGTGCGCTTCGGGGCGATCGCCGCTGGCGAGGTCGTCCAGAACTCGAGGATCTCGGCCGAGGCGAAGTGGATCCGACAGCACTACAACGACGCACTCGCCATCGAGATGGAGGCGGCCGGTGTGGCACAGGCCGGCCATCTCAACGGGGCACCGGTGGCCATCGTCCGGGGGATCAGCGACCGGGCGGACGGCACGAAGAACAGTGCGGAGGACCGCAACTGGCAGCCGCGGGCCGCAGCGAACGCGGCGGCGTTCGCTACCCGGCTGGCAGTGGAACTGGTGGGGGAACAGGAGGAGACCCCAATGCCCCTGGACGACAGGGTCCGTTCGGCCGACCGGTTCGACCGACGCGTCAGCAACACCGCCCACAAAAGCACCGTCGGCATCATGGCCGGCTCGGTCACGGGCAGCAGCGTCCACATGACCGCGGTCCCGAAGGCATCCGGCCCGAGGGACCTGATCGCGGAACTGAACGGTTTCCGCGAGCAGCTGGGGCGGCACCGCGCCGAAGGCGCCCTCGACGAGGACACCTACCGAGAGGCCCTGACCGATCTGGACTCCGCCCTCCGGGCGGCCGGGGGAAACACCCCTGAATCGTCGAAGCGGACGGCCATGACGCTCAGGAGGCTGCGCGGCTTGGTCGCGGAGTGCCCCGCACTGGTGGCCGCGCTGGCCCCCATGGTCGCCGCGGCTGGTGACCTGGCATGACCCACAGCAACGGTGCCGCGTACAACTCGGCCGCCTACGACTCCACCGTCGGGATCCAGGCCGAGACCGTACACAACTCCAACGTCTACTTCGTCCACCCGGACGCCTCGCCGCAAGAGAAGTACAGAGTGGGCGTGCGGCTCCTGGAGGACGGCATCCCCAGCCGCGCCCGCGAAATGATCACGGATGCGATCGCCCACGGGTACGACGGCGCGGAGGTTCGTTTCCACTCGGTGCTCGCCGTACTCAGCGCACGCACCTACCACGACCTGAGCACCGAAGAGGTCCGATGGCTGCACTACACCTCCGGGCTCGTACGGGCCTACGCCGAGGACGAGTGGAAGGAAGCCCTGCGCGTCACTTTCGACCTGCTGGCGGTGCTCAGCACCGCGAGCGGCGAGACCGGACCCGTGCTGAAGCAACTGCAAGACCTGCCGCTCCGCCAGCACGACGCGATCCTCCGCCACCTCGACCTCATGCTCACCGGAGGCCTGAAGGACGACCTGTGGGCGGAGACCCGCGAACGGGCCAGGACGGAGCGCTTCGGCAACGACCGGGTCCGGCGGGTCTGGGCCTACTTCGAGCCCGCCCCCATCGGGGCACGGGCCGTTCCGCCCCGCCCGAGCACCGCTGCCGCCGCCAAGGCGGCCCTCCCGGTCCGGGCGGTCCTGTTCGTCGTCAGCAGCGTGCTCCTCTGGGCCCTGGCACTGATCGCGGATCCGGCCGAGGCGATCGTCGAGTTACTGGTGGCGCTCGGCGCGGGTCTGACCGCGGCCCGCTTCGGCGTCCGATGGTGGGGCCAGGAACCCCGGTTGGACCTCACGGCCGGGACCAGCGTCCCGCACACGCGCGGTCCCGCCTCCGCCGAGAACGGGTTCACTAACCGCGTCCGCCATTCGTTCGATCACTACTTCAGCGTTCGCACGCCCTACGGGTTCACCCCGGACGCCTGGCTCGCCCACACCGCTCAGGTCCGCGGCAGCCTCGCCGCCGAGATCGCGGACCTCTACCGGGAGAGCCGGATCAGTGTGGACCGGGTCACCTGGTTGATCCGGTACCTCGCTGAGGACGCCCGGAACCGCCACAACAACGGCACTCTGTTCGATCATCAGCGCCAGGACCAGACTCCGGTCAGGACGAAGGCCCTGACCATGGTGGCTCTAGCCGTTCTCGGCATCGCGGCTCTGACCGCGTTCGGAACGGCAGTCTCGGGTGCCGCCTCGTCATGGCCGCTGTGGGCGTTCCTGGCGGTGCTCGGTGTGGCCTGGTCCGGGCACGCGACCGCCTCCCTGTGGCTGGAGGTCCGGCGTGAAGAGCACCGGCTGGCCCGGGAGACTCAGAAGTACCGTGAACAGCTGACCGCACGACAGATCGCCCACCAGCGCTGGCAGTCGCTTCTGGACGCCACGCGCCCCAGCGAGCTGGAAATGGAGACCTGGCTCACCTGCGACAAGACTTCCTTCCTCGATGAAGCGCTCCGGCACCACCGGCTCACCTGGCGCGACCTGATCACTCACACCGTCCTGGTGGCCCCAGCCCCTTCCTACAAGCGAGGCCGGGTCAGAGGCGGCCCCTGGCGGTACTCGCACTATGTCTTCCGCCTGTTCCTGTTCACCCAGGACGGGATCCGCGAGATCAGCTCCGAGTTCAAGTTCTCCGACGCAACGCGCAGGAACGAGCAGCGGAGCAACTACCGGTTCGACGCGCTGTCCTCCGTGCAGGTGACGGAGAACGTCGACGTCGGCTACGACCTGGAACTCGTCCTCACCAACGGACCAGCCAGGAAGATCCGCGTCAAGGACGCCGATGCCCATCAACTGGCGCCGGACGAGAACTCTCAGGAAATCTCCGAGATCAACCTCAACGCTGCCGGCTCCACCCACACCTTCCGCCTCCTGGAGGGGATAGCGGCGGACGGGAAGGGCTGGATCGAACGGCACAGCCCCGACAACCTGACGCCCTTCCAGATCGCCGGCTGATCCTGAACTCGAGCATAGGAATGCCTGTGGCCTCCACGGACGATGTCACCGAGAGCAAAATCCTGCTGGCCGAGTACGACTGCCTCAAGGAGGAACAGAAGACCCGCATAGGGTTCCGCGACAACCTGCTCTACTTCACGCTCGCCGCGGCCACTGCGGTCGTGGCAGTCAGCGTCCAGAGCGGCCAGTCCCGACTGCTGCTCTCCGTCCCCGCGATCTGCCTGATCCTGGGCTGGACCTACCTGGTCAACGACGAGAAGATCTCGGCGATCGGCTGCTACGTCCGCGACCAACTGGGACCGCGCCTGGAGGAACTCGCCTCCGCCCACGGCACGGTGTTCGGCTGGGAGGTCTACCACCGCAACGTTGCGGGCCGCACCATGCGCAAGCGGCTTCAGACCGCGGTGGACCTGTTCACGTACCTGGTCCTGCCAATGGTCTGCACGACCGCGTTCTGGTGCTCTCCCACCGTTCAGCCCCTGCTCGTGCTCACTTCTCTCGTACAGACGCTCGCCCTGGCCGTACTGGGCTGGCAGTTCCTGCTCCGTGCGGAGCGGTAGCACCAGCCCCGCCGGACCCGCTCCACACACGCGTACGACGCCTCCGGTGCGCGGAGGCGCGGGCCGGGCTCCGCTATACGGTCAGCAGGCGTCCGGCTCGGGCCGGGGCAGTTCGTCCAGGTCGAGGGTGTAGGTGCGTCCGTCGGCCAGCTCGATGGGCAGCTTGCCCGAGCCGTACTTGTGCGTGTGCGCCGCGATGTAGCCGGAGCCGGTGGGCCGGGTGTGGACGACGACCTCGGCGGCGTACGGGTCCACCACCAGGTAGACCGGGATGCCGTAGCGGGCGTACTTCGCCGTGCAGTCGTCGTAGTCCTTGCGCGCGGAGGAGACCGACACCACCTCGGCGATCAGCAGCGCGTCCTCGAAGCCGTAGCGCTTGCCCCGCCGCTGCGCGTCCTCCCGCATGATCGCGAAATCGGGAGCTGAGTTCTCGTCCGCCGGGAAGTCGATGTACACGTCGGAGATGACCTTCGCATGTCGACCGAGGGCCAAGGAGTCGATCTGCATCGACCTGATGGTGCTGGAGTGCTCCTCGCTCTGCGGAGTCATGATCACCTTCCCGTCGGCACCGAAGAAGACCACGTACCCCGTGGGGAACTCGGTGTGCATGACCGCGTCGACGCTCATCAACAGCTCCTTCCCGTCGCCCCTCAGCATATGGGCCCTGGCCCGCGCAGGGCGGCCCTTGCTCGGCAGCGCCGGCCGGCGGAGACGAGGCCGCCTCCCACCAGGTACCGACGGAGTGTGGCGTACTGCTCAGGCACCCACTCGGGCGAGGCGGCCAACTTGTCTTCAACCCGGCGTCTGTGTCCTGTCCCAGCCGCTCGCCATGCGCATGCATAGCGCTACTCCCCGGAACAATCCCAGTTCAGATCTACCGGGTTGTGCACATCTAGTAGCACCAGTGGCAGGCGGCGTACCCGACCGGCAGCAGCACGGACACACTCCGGCGCCGCGCCTCCTCGAACGCCTCGGACCCCCAGGACCACCAGTCCACCGGGTTGTCGGCGTGCTGCTGCAGATACGGCGAGGTCGCGTCCGCGAGTCGGTTCGGCATGCCCCCGTCCTCGCGCATCCAGGCGCCTCGCGGTCGGCAGGCGCAAGCGCCGAACGGCGGCCCCGGCCGCCGTTCAGGTCCCCCGGCGGCCGAACGTCACCCCTCGACGGCCGCGGGGCCCCCCTTCGCTGCCGGACGTCACTCCTTCGCGGCCTCGGGCTCCTCCGCGAAGTCCACGCGCTTCATCTGCTTGTTCATCGACTTCACCAGGAACCAGGTGGCGACGCCCAGGGCGGCGAAGACGACGAAGCCGAGAAGGCCGGGGGTCACCTTGGCGTCGTCGAGGGCGAGGCCGGTGGCGAGGTCGGTGAAGCTCATCGGGGTGCTCATTCCTCCATGGTGACCCGGCCCGACATCGGCCGGGTCACCGGGGTGGGGCGTATCGCCCGTCTGGCGGACAGCCGCAGGTCAGGCGACCGGGCTCGGGGTGCGCAGACCGGCGAAGAGGTCGTCCTCGGGCAGGTCGGTGTCGATCAGGGTACGGGCCAGCTCGTAGTCCTCGGTCGGCCAGACGTCCCGCTGGACGTCCAGCGGGACCCGGAACCACGGGCCGTCCGGGTCGATCTGGGTGGCGTGGGCGATCAGCGCCTTGTCCCGGACCTCGAACCAGTCGTCGCAGCGGACCCGGGTGGTGATCTCGCGCTCCTTGCGGCCGCTCTTCTCCCAGCCGGCGATCCACTCGCCGTACGGCGAGTCGAGGCCGTGCTCGGTAAGGTAGGCGTGCAGCGCGCGGATCCGGCCCATCGGGAAGCCGTGGTTGTAGTAGAGCTTGGACGGCTGCCAGGGCTCGCCCGCCTCGGGGTAGGCGTCCGGGTCGCCCGCGGCGTCGAAGGCCAGCATGGAGATCTTGTGGGTCATGATGTGGTCCGGGTGCGGGTAGCCGCCGTTCTCGTCGTACGTCGTGATGACGTGCGGACGGAACTCACGGATCAGCTTCACCAGCGGCGCCGCCGCCTCGGCCACGTCCTGGAGCGCGAAGCAGCCCTCCGGCAGCGGCGGCAGCGGATCGCCCTCGGGCAGGCCGGAGTCCACGAAGCCCAGCCAGGCCTGCTTGACGCCGAGGATCTCGCGTGCGGTGTCCATCTCCTTGCGGCGGACCTCGTGGATGTTCTTCTCGATGAACGGGTCGCCCTGGAGCTTCGGGTTGAGAATGGACCCCCGCTCCCCGCCCGTGCAGGTGGCGACCAGGACGTCCACGCCCTGGGAGACGTACATGGCCATGGTGGCGGCACCCTTGCTGGACTCGTCGTCCGGGTGCGCGTGCACCGCCATCAGTCGCAACTGCTCAGTCAACGCCTGGTTCCTTCCGGGTATCTCCGGTTCGTCGGGCCGGCTCCCCCGCCGCGTCCGGCGCGGCCATGCCCCTCCTATAGTGACTGACTGAAGGGCTCGTCCATTCCCTCCACCGGCCGATCGCCCCTCGTCGAAAGGACCGAGCCCGCCATGACCTCCAGCCCTACGTCCGTCCGGCCGCTGCCCGAGGGCCGTTACAGCCGCCGCAGCGACGAGGAGGCGGACCGGAAGCTGCGGATCGCCGCGATCGTCTGCGGGACGCTCTTCCTGGCCCTGGTGGCCTGGCTCGGCGGCTCGTACCTGCTGCGCGAGACGGCGATGAACGGCACGGTCCCGACCTTCCAGGTGGTCTCCGCGCACGAGGTGCAGCTCCAGCTGTCGGTGCGCAAGAGCGACGGCACCGGCGGGGTCTGCACCGTCCGTTCCCAGGACAAGAGCGGCTCCGTGGTCGGCCAGTACGACTTCCCGGTACCGGCCGCCGGCAGCAGCTACAGCAAGGTGGTCACCCTGAAGACCACCGACTGGGGCACCACCGCCGAGCTGCTGGGTTGCACCCCGGGCAAGTGACCCGGGACGGGTGAGCCGTCCGGACCGGCCGCAGGCCCGCCCCAGGCGCACCGGCGCCCGGTCGGCGCATACTCCCCGGTGCGGCCGGGAATCTCTCGGAAAGCGGCTCCGGCCGGCCGCACGCGTTGGCGCGTCAAAGCTCCGTACCGTCCTCTCCCGCTCCGGATCGGAAGTTGTTAGGCTCGTGGTTTCGCCCCTTCCGCGCCGGTCGGCCCGGGAGTGGGCGTTGCTTTGTAGTACGACCAACCTTTGCAATGCACGGCACCACCCCTGCTGACGACCAACCTCAGCACAGCCCAGCACCGACGAGGAGCACCCGTGACCCAGACCAGCGAGAACGTGACCTGGCTCACTCAGTCCGGCTATGACCAGCTCAAGGCCGAGCTGGAGCACCTGACCGGCCCCTGGCGCATCGAGATCGCCCAGAAGATCGAGGCCGCGCGTGAGGAGGGTGACCTCAAGGAGAACGCCGGCTACCACGCGGCCAAGGACGAGCAGGGCAAGTACGAGGCCCGGATCCGCCAGCTGACCCAGCTGCTGGAGCGCGCCAAGGTCGGCGAGGCTCCGGCCGACTCCGGCGTGGTGGCTCCCGGCATGGTCGTCACCGTCGCGTTCGACGGCGACCTGGACGACACCATGAAGTTCCTGCTCGGCTCCCGGGAGGCGGGCGGCGACGACCTGGACATCTACTCGCCCCAGTCCCCGCTCGGCCGCGCCATCGACGGCAAGAAGATCGGCGACGAGGCCTCCTACGAGCTGCCGAACGGCAAGCAGGCCAGCGTGAAGATCGTCGAGGTCAAGCCCTACGAGGGCTGATCCCGCCACGTGCGCACGAGAGCGGCCGCGCCCCGGCGAGGGGCACGGCCGCTCCGTCGTGTGCGCCCGGTGCTCAGCCCGCGGCCTTGCGGTACTTGCGGACCGCCAGCCAGGAGAACACCACCGTGATCACCACCGACCAGCCGGCCGAGACCAGCGCGGCGTGCTGCATCGGCCAGGACGGGTCCACCGGGCCGACCTGGTTGCCGAACAGGTGGCGGGCGGCCTGCACCGTCGCGCTGAACGGGTTCCAGTACGCCACCGCCTGCAGCCAGCCCGGCATGCTGGTGATCGGCACGAAGGCGTTGGAGATGAACGTCAGCGGGAAGAGCCAGATCAGGCCCGCCGAGGTGGCCGCCTCCGGGCTGCGGACCAGCAGCCCGATCAGCGCACCGATCCAGGAGAAGGCGTAGCCGAGCAGGAGCAGCAGCGCGAACCCGCCGAGCGCCGGCAGGAAGCCGTCGTGGATCCGCCAGCCGACCAGCAGCGCCACCACCGCCAGCACCAGCAGGGTGAACGCGGTCTGCACCAGGTCCGCCAGGGTCCGCCCGACCAGCACCGCTGAGCGGGCCATCGGCAGCGAGCGGAAGCGGTCGACCAGGCCCTTGGTCATGTCCTCCGCGATACCTGCGGAGGCGCCGGCCGTTGCGAAGGTCACGGTCTGGGCGAAGATGCCGGCCATCAGGAACTGGGTGTACGCGGAGGAACTGGCGTGTGTCCCGGGTATCTGGATCGCGCCGCCCATGACGTACGAGAACAGCAGCACGAACATCACCGGCTGCATCAGCCCGAAGACCACGATCTCGGGGATCCGGGTCATCCGGCGCAGGTTGCGCTTCGCGACCACCCAGGAGTCGTGCAGGGTGGCGGCGATGCCGCTCCGGTGGACGGGGGCGGGGTGGCCGACGGCGGGTTCGGTGGCCGTGGTGGTGGTCATCTCAGGCGTCCTTTCCACTGCCTCGGCGGCCCTTGGCCGACTGCTGCCCGTCGCTCTCTCCGCCCTCCCGGCCCTCGGCGGCGTGGCCGGTGAGGGAGAGGAAGACGTCGTCCAGGGTGGGGCGGCGCAGACCGATGTCGTCGATCTCGATCGAGCGGGCGTCCAGCTCGCGGATCACGTCGGCGAGCACCTTGGCACCGCCGCTGACCGGGACGGTGATCCTGCGGGTGTTGTTCTCCACCGCCGCGTCGCCCTTGGCGTACTGGGTGAGGGCGGCCAGGGCCTCGGAGAGGTCTTCGCGCCGGTGCACCACGACCTCCACCCGCTCGCCGCCGATCTGCGCCTTGAGCTGGTCGGCGGTGCCCCGGGCGATCACCCGGCCGTGGTCGACCACCGCGATGTCGTGGGCGAGGCGGTCGGCCTCCTCCAGGTACTGGGTGGTGAGCAGCAGGGTGGTGCCCTGCTCGACCAGGGACTCGATGACCTCCCACAACGCCAGCCGGTTGCGCGGGTCGAGACCGGTGGTCGGCTCGTCCAGGAACATCACCGGCGGCCGGACCACCAGCGCGGCGGCCAGGTCGAGGCGGCGGCGCATACCGCCGGAGTAGGTCTTGGCCGGGCGGTCCATGGCCTCGGTGAGGTTGAACCACTCCAGCAGCTCCAGCGCGCGGGCCTTCGCGTCGCGGGAGCTCATCTGGTAGAGCTCGCCGACCATCCGGAGGTTCTCGCGGCCCGTCAGGTACTCGTCCACGGCGGCGTACTGGCCGGAGAGACCGATCAGGCTGCGCACCTTGTTGGGGTGCTTGAGCACGTCCATCCCGGCGACCGTGACCCGGCCCGAGTCGGGCTGGAGCAGCGTGGTGAGGACTCGGACGGTGGTGGTCTTCCCCGCCCCGTTGGGGCCGAGCAGGCCCAGCACCGTACCTTCGGGGACGTCCAGGCTGACGCCGTCCAGGGCGCGGACGTCCCCGAAGGTCTTGACCAGGTTCTCGGCTTGGATGGCTGGCGCCATGGGCCTGTCTCAACTCCCGTGAGCGATTCGAGGTTCGAGCGTTCTGTCCGCCCCGCCCCGCCGCACAGGGCGCACTGCACCCAGTCGGCAGAGGAAGACGCGATACATCGCGAGAATGGCAGATTGCGATATATCGCGTCAAGGCTCGGTTCCGTGGCATGTTTCAAAGTCCGGTACGGCCCGGCTCCCCAGCCTGCCAGGCAACACTGACAACGCCCACCGGTTTTCCGGCCCGCCGCCCCTACTGGGCTACCGGGCTACTGGGCTACCACGTACCCCGCGGCACGCAGCTCGCTCATCACCTGCGTGCAGTGGTCCGGGCCCTTGGTCTCCAGGTGCAGGTCCACCTCGACCTCGGTCAGGCCGAGCCGGGGGTCGGTCCGCACGTGCGCCACGTCCAGCACGTTGGCGTCCACCTGGGTCAGCACCGCGAGCAGGTCGGCCAGCGAGCCCGGCTTGTCGGCGAGGCGGACCCGCAGCGAGAGGTAGCGGCCGGCCGCCGCCAGGCCGTGCCGCAGCACCCGCTGCATCAGCTGCGGGTCGATGTTGCCGCCGGACAGCACGGCCACCACCGGGCCCCGGAAGCCGTCCGGCTGCTCCAGCATCGCCGCGATCGGGCTGGCTCCGGCCGGTTCGACCACCAGCTTGAGCCGCTCCAGGCTGAGCAGCAGCGCACGGGAGAGCGCGTCCTCGGAGACCGTACGGACGCCGTCAGCCAGGGTGTTGACCACCTCGAACGGGATGTCTCCGGGCCGGCCGACCATGATCCCGTCAGCCATGGTGCTGAAGTGGTCCAGCGAGACCGGGCGCCCGGCCGCCAGTGAGGGCGGGTACGCGGCGGCCGCGGCCGCCTGGACACCGATCACCTGGACGTCCGGCCGCAGCGGCTTCACCGCGGCCGCGATCCCGGCGATCAGGCCGCCTCCACCCACCCCGGCCAGGATGGTGCGCACCTCCGGGCACTGCTCCAGGATCTCCAGGCCCACCGTGGCCTGGCCGGTGACGATGTCCCAGTGGTCGAAGGGGTGGATGAAGACCGCGCCGGTCGCCTCCGAGTAACGCTGTGCGGCCTGCAGCGCCTCGTCCACGGTGGCGCCGTGCAGCCGCACCTCGGCGCCGTACTCCCGGGTGGCGGCGACCTTCGGC
The DNA here is from genome assembly GCF_053598215.1 of Kitasatospora sp. NPDC001175. Lineage (NCBI taxonomy): Bacteria > Bacillati > Actinomycetota > Actinomycetes > Kitasatosporales > Streptomycetaceae > Kitasatospora > Kitasatospora sp. NPDC001175. The sequence goes on from NZ_JBSFJU010000016.1 coordinate 96,390, forward strand.
AGCGGGGCCGCCAGCGGCATGAACACGGTGGAGTGCACCCCCAGCAGGGACGCCGCCAGGGCCACGCCCTGCGCGTGGTTGCCCGCGCTGGCCGCGACCACGCCCGCCGCGCGCTGCACCGGGGACAGCCCCGCGATCCGCACGTAGGCGCCGCGCAGCTTGAACGAACCGGTGCGCTGCAGGTTCTCGCACTTCAAGTGCACTGGGGAGCCGATCAGCCCGGAGAGGTGCCGGCTGCTCTCCATCGGGGTGACCCGGGCCACCCCGGCGAGCATCTTGTGCGCGCCCCGGACGTCGTCCGTGGTGATCGGCCAACTCTGCATGCCGCCAGCCTAGAACCGCGCGGCGCGACCGGCCGGGCGCTGCACGCGGCGGGGCCACCCGGTCGGGCCGCACCGTTCGGGGCGCGGGGAACGGCGCGACCGACTCTCGGCGGAGGTACGCGGTCGCGCCCGGTTCCCCGCGGCCCGGAAGGTCACTCCCGCCCCGGGGGCCCGGGGCGGGAGTGACGATCAGCCCAGGGCCTGCTGGAGGTCGGCCAGGAGGTCGTCGATCGACTCGATGCCGACGGAGACGCGGACCAGGTCGGCCGGCACCTCCAGCTTGGAGCCCGCCACCGAGGCGTGGGTCATCCGGCCGGGGTGCTCGATCAGCGACTCCACACCGCCCAGCGACTCGCCGAGGGTGAACAGCTGCGCCCGGTTGCAGACCTCGACCGCAGCCTCCTCGCCGCCGGCGACCCGGAACGACACCATGCCGCCGAATGCCTTCATCTGCTTGGCGGCGATGTCGTGGCCCGGGTGCTCGGCCAGGCCGGGGTAGAGGACCTGGGAGACCTTCGGGTGGCGGGTCAGCAGCTCGACGACCTTCTCGGCGTTGGAGCTGTGCCGGTCCATCCGGACGCCCAGGGTCTTGATGCCGCGCAGCACCAGCCAGGCGTCGAACGGACCGGAGACCGCGCCCATCGCGTTCTGGTGGTAGGCCAGCTGCTCGCCGAGCTCCGCGTCGGCCGCGACCAGCGCACCGCCGACCACGTCCGAGTGCCCGCCCATGTACTTGGTGGTGGAGTGCACCACCACGTCCGCGCCGAGTGCGATCGGCTGCTGCAGGTACGGGCTGGCGAAGGTGTTGTCGACCACCAGCAGCGCGCCCGCGCCGTGTGCGATCTCGGCCAGCGCGGTCAGGTCGGCGATGCCGAGCAGCGGGTTGGACGGCGTCTCCACCCAGACGGCCTTGGTGTTCGGCCGCAGCTGCGCGCGCACGTCCGCCAGGTCCCGCATGTCGGCGACGTCGAACTCCACGCCCCAGCGAGCCAGCACCTTGGCGAACAGGCGGAAGGTGCCGCCGTACGCGTCGTTCGGGATGACGATGTGGTCGCCCGGCTGGAGCACGGCGCGCAGCAGGGTGTCCTCGGCCGCGAGGCCGGAGGCGAAGGCGAGGCCGCGGGCGCCGCCCTCGAGTGCCGCGAGGCACTCCTCCAGCGCGGTGCGGGTGGGGTTGGCGGAGCGGCTGTACTCGTAGCCGCCGCGGAGGCCGCCGACGCCGTCCTGCTTGTAGGTGGACACCTGGTAGATCGGCGTGACGACGGCCCCGGTCTGGGGGTCTGCTTCCTGACCCGCGTGGATGGCGAGGGTCTCGAAGCCCTGGGGAAGCTGGTGCTCGGTCATACCAGTGAGCCTAGTGCTCACTGGGCGCGGCACCGGGCAAACGGTCGGGACGGCAGCGGGCATCCCGCCGGTTTTCGGCCGCACCGCGTCCTGGCGCGGCGATCTCCACACTCTGTGCACATGTGCGGTACGCGCCGGCTGACGCCCGCCCGGGGCGGGCAGGACAGCGGCCCCGCCTGGTCGCGGGAAGCGGGCGGGGCCGGCGGCCGGGAAGCGGACCCGGCCTAGCTCTCGAACATGTCCTTGAAGTCCTGGTACGTCAGGTCACCGCTGCGGGCCATCAGGCGAATCGTCTCCTCGGAGACGCCGCCCGCCTTGGCGAGCTCCTTGACCTGGTCGTCGGTCAGCTTCGAGGTCGAGCCCTTGGAGCCGTCGCCCTCCCCCTCCCCCTCCCCCTCCCCCGACCCCGCACCCGCACCCGCGTCGCCGGGTGCGACCGGAGCGGCCGAGGTGCCGGGGGCCGGCTCCTCGCCCGTGGCGGGACCCGGCTGGTCGTCGTCGGCTCCGCTCACCGCGGCCATCAGCACCGCGGTCATCGCGCCCCGGATGTCGGCCGCGGTGAACTCGGTCGCGCCGGACGGCGCCTGCGCGGCGGTGGCGTCCTGGCCGAAGGCGACCTTCACCGGCAGGTGGACGTCCCGGCCGGCCTTCTCCGACAGCTGGGCGACGTCGAAGGTGGCCGAGGACAGCGCACCGTCCTTGACGTAGAGGTCCAGATCCAGCCTGCGGTCCGGGAGCAGGGACGGCTTGCCGACCGGCAGCCCGGCCAGGCCAGGCGTCTTCGCGGACAGCGGACCGACGGCCTTCAGCAGGTCCTCGGCCAGGCCGCGCGCGGGCGCCGAGGCCACGATGTGGTCGGCGCCGTCCTTGCCGCCCTTGTCCTCGAAGCTGAGCCGCTTGGACAGGATGTCCCGGACGGACTTGCCGAAGTCCCTGGCCGTGCTCGCGTCCAGGGTCGGCGCCGTGGTGGGCGCGGCCTTGCCCGAGCTCTTGCCGAGCTGCTCCATCGCCTTGGCGTCGAAGGAGATCCAGTGGCCGGCCAGGGCCTCCCTGGCGGCCTTGTCATCGGCCGGGAGCCGGTCGGCCAGCTTCCGGATCGCTGCCGGGTCCTGGCCGACCAGCGCGAGGAAGCCCTCGATGTCGAACTTCTCGTACGCCCGGTCGCCGACCTTCCGGACGTCCGCGTAGACCTTGCCGTCCTTGCCGGCCAGCGCGTACGAGAAGTTGACCGCCGGGTCGGAGTACAACGCGTTGTAGTCGCCCGAACCCTTGGCCTTCTTGAACGTGTCGAGCTCCTTCAGCGGCTTGTCGGCGCTCATCGAGTAGGAGAGGCTGAGGCCGGTGACCGCCTCCGCGCTCTTCTGATCCATCGGCTTCCCGGGATCCACGGCCCTGCTGAAGGCGAGGAGCTGTGCCGCGGTGGCATCGACGGAGACCTCGACCTTCAACGACTTGCCATCGCCCAGCTTTCCGAAGGCGGTTGACACCTTGTCGGCGGCGCCGAGCTCCTTGACCGTGCCGCAGGCGGCCAGTCCGGTGGCGAGCACGACAGTGCAGGCGGTGGAGGCGACGGCGGTACGGCCGACACCTCGACGAGCGGTGTTGATCTGAGTCTCCCCTGTAGAACGAGGCGCTCCGGGGCCGCAGTTGGGCGCGGCAGCGGGCACACGAAACCTTCCACAGGGAAGCACAGATTCCACGCTTAGTCATGCGATTATCGGCTCATTAGCACCACTTGACCGGATATCCGGACCCACCGGGTCCGAGTGCCCGACCCGCGCCGCCACGTGCGGGATCCGCCGGAGGCTCCACCGGCCCACCCCGCCGAGCCGCCCCGGTCCGGCCACCCGGCGGGGCGCACCGGACCAGGGCGAACCGCCTACCGGGACGGCCCGGGCCGTGAAGCCGGCGGACCGCGGTCGGCGTGCTCGGACGAATCCCCCGGCGTCAGGCCGAGTTGCTGCGCAGAGCTCCGATCAGCCACTCGAAGACCGGGCCGAAGGTGGGGACGGACGGCCAGCCGTTGATCAACGCGATCAGCTGCCAGTACCGCTCCATCCGGGGGTCGTTCCCGGTCTCGAACCGCTCCAGCAGCCACCCCCGGAACTCCGCGCCGTCACTGCGGCCGAAGACCTCGGCGAAGGCGGCGGCCAGTTCGTCCAGTACCGGCCGGGCCGCCGCGCTGTCCGGCTCGGTACCCTCTGCCAGCGCGGTGCCGGCCCGCTCCTGGACCAGTGCGACCAGTCGCGAATCGGCCTCGCTTCCGGTCCTGGCCCCCTCGGCCCGCTCCTTCGCCTGGTACGCGGCGGCCCTGCGGACGCTCGCCCGGAACGACTCGTCCTGCACCAGTTCCGCCAACTCGACCCAGGCGTCCACCTGTTCCGGCTTCGGGTCCTCGGGCAACTCGGGCATGGCACCGCGCATCTTCGCCACGAACTCCGGTCCGACGTCCAGCCCTTCGAAGGCCTCGTCGATGAAGTCGCTGATCAGGCGGCGGCGTTCCTGATCGGTGAGCTTGGCCAGCTTGTGCATGAGTTCCAACTCCTCCGGATCGGACCCGCGTCTGGCCACCGCCCTGAGCACCGCGCGGCGCAGCCGGAGCGTCCGGATCTGGACGTCCAGCGCCTCGGCGTGGGCCGCCGCCACCTCGGCCACGGTGGTCTCCCGCGCCAGCACCCGGTGGATGGTGGCGAGGTCGACGCCGAGGTCGCGCAGCGTACGGACGAGGTCGAGGCGGGCCAGTGCAGCACGGTCGTAGAGCCGGTAGCCGGCGGGTGTGCGGTCGGTCGGCGGCACCACTCCCGCATCGGACCAGAACCGGATGGTCTTCACCGGTATCCCGGTGAGCCGGGACAGGTCGCCGATGGTGCGGAGGGCGTCGTCGTCCATGTCCGCCACTCTGGGGCCTCCCGTCGCTGGAGACTCAAGCGTAAGGACCGGGGCAAGCCCTGACGGGTGCTCGAAGGCGGGCCGAGGGGCGACCGGGGACGCGGTCGGGGGCTTCGCGCCGGACCTCGGCAGCCCCGGGTGCGGCGATCAGAGGGCGCTGCCGGCCCTCCAGTCGGCCCAGGAGAGGTTCCAGCCGTTCAGGCCGTTGGACGGATCGACCGTGCGGTCACCGGAGTTGACGACCTCGACCACGTCTCCGACCATCGAGCTCCGGAAGAACTTCGCCCCGCTCGCCCCCGGGTCCCCCGCCCCCTTGACGTCCCGCAGGGCTATGCAGCCGTGGCTGGTGTTGGCGCGGCCGAACGCCGAGGCGGGCGACCAGTAGTTGCCGTGGACGAAGGTGCCCGAGGTGGTCAGGCGTTGGGCGTGCGGCACATCCGGAATGTCGTACTCGTCGCCGAGGCCGACCGTGGAGGAGTCCATCCTGGTCTGCTGGTACTGCTCGGATATCACCAGCTTGCCCGCCCAGGTACGGTGCTGGGGCGAGCCGCCGATGATCGGGTAGGTGGCGGTGACCACCCCGTCCGTGGTGACGGTGAGGGTGCCGGCGCCGAGGTCGGCGACACTGGTCTGGCTGCGCCCGACGGTGAAGCGCACGTCCCTCGACTGGGTGCCGTAGACACCCGTCGCCCCCTCGACGTCCTTGAGCCGCAGCTTGACGGTCACCTCGGTGCCCTTGGCCCAGTACTGCGCGGGGCGGAAGTCCAGCCGGGTGCTGGAGAACCAGTGCCCGACGATCTCCACGCCCGAGTCGGCGGTCACGGGGATCGCCTGCTCGACGACCCGGCGGTTGGTGACCGGCTCGCTGAACCGGATGGTGACCGGCATCCCGACACCGACGACCGAGCCGTCCTCGGGCGAGAAGTAGCCGGTGAAGGTGCGGGCGGGGGTGGCGGTGGTGAATCGGGTGTCGACGTCGGCCCGCAGTTCGTCGCCGTCGGCAGCGACGGCCGCGAGCCGGTACTCGGTACCGCTGCCGAGCCGCCCGGTGGAGGTCCAGCCGGAGCCGTCGGGAGCCAGTCGGCCGGCCACCTCGTCACCGTCCGCGTCGACCAGCCTGACCGAGGCGAGGGTGCCGTCGGCCACCCCGACGGTGACCGGCCTGCTGAAGGAGGCGTCCGTGGTGCCGTCGGCCGGCGAGACGGTGATCTTCGCGGTCGAGGCCTTCGGGGCGGGCGCCGCGCTCGCGCCGGCGCTCGCAGCGTCACCGACCCCCGTGCCTGCACCCGCACCACTGCCCGCGGCACTCCCCGCCCGCGTCTTGCCGTCGCATCCGGCCACCAGCACCAGCGGGGCACTGAGCAGCCCCGCGAGTACACCACGACGGCTCCAGCCGCCGACGGTGGGGGACTGCCGCTTCTCCGGTGCCGTCACTTCGCGCCTCCTGCTCGTCGAGATGTTACGGACAAAACAACGCGATATCGGGCGAAGCGGTTCCGCACTTAAGGGTTGAGATCGTATGAGACTACTCAAGATCAACTCAAGATCCATCAATAACCACAAATGACAACAAAAGCCCCAATCGCCACCAAAGTTAGATAATGGAAAAACCGCCCGATCCGGACATTTCGGATCGGGCGGCTCGTGGCGCTCGGGATGGCTGGTCAGTCCTCCTGGCCGACCTGGTACTCGTCCCAGGACTCCTCGTCCGGATCGAAGTCGGTCCGCGCGGACTCCCAGGTGGCGGAGGTCAGCTCCACGCCGGGGACGTCGCCGAGCAGCGCGACCGGGTCGACGAAGTGCGCGAGCGAGCCGGACGGGTCCAGCTCGATGGCCTCGACGGACTGGGCGCGCTCCTCGTCGTCGAGGTACTCGTCGCCCTCGACCTGGGTCAGGGCGGCGGTCTTCAGAGCCTGCTCGTCGGTGATCTCGGCGATGAGCTCGATGGTGAGGCGAACGTAACGGGGGGCGTCCTGCTCCGGCAGGTCAGTGCTGGTCATGTGTGCGAGCGTAGGCGAGCCGGACCGTCCGGTGGAAACGCCGAGCCGGTGCCGCCCCGCGGAACCCGGGGAAGCGGTACGGGCCGGCCCACGGAACGTGGACCGGCCCGACCGGCCCTCCGGCCCGGCTCCCCCACCCGGGAGCCGCCGGAGACGCGCCTGACGGCGCGGTGTGCACCGCGAGGGCCGCCGCACCCTGTCGGCCTGGACCGACCGGAAGGCCGGGATCTTCGGCACAGGGGCGGGACGACGGCAGCCCCCACGAGGGCCCCTCCGCCGCCGGAGACCGGGACGGAGGACAGGACGCGGCGGGCGGTTCAGGGCCGACCGGCGCGTCCGGGCGACCGCAGCACCAGGGAGCCGCTCCCGGTCGCTGCCGTCACCTTGCTCGGCGTCTTGCCGTTGACCCCTACGATGCCCGACGTTTGTTAACCCCTTGCTGCGTGCACATGTCGTCGGTGTACCACTTCGCGCCCGGACGGATCCCCATCCCGCCGCCCGGGAAGCACCGTTGACGACTGATCAGTGACCGCCGCGCCCGGCCAGGAAGGCCAGCAGGTCCTGGCGGGTGACGATGCCCTGCGGCTTGCCCTCGACCAGCACGACGGCCGCGTCGGCCTTCTCCAGCACGGTCATCAGGCTGGTCACGGTCTCGCCCGAGCCGACCACCGGCAGCGGCTTGGACATCACCTTGTCCAGGGTGTCGGTGAGCTGGATCTCCTGCGCGTGCAGCCCGTTGAGCAGCTCGCGCTCCACCACCGAGCCGATCACCTCGCCCGCCATGATGTCGGGGTGGCCGGCACCCGGCGAGACCACCGGCATCTGCGAGACGCCGAAGTCGCCCAGCACCTTGATGGCCTCGCCGACCGTCTCGCCCGGGTGCATGTGGACGAACTGCGGGATGCCGTCCTGCTGGAGGGCGACCTTGCGGGCCAGCACCTCGCTGATGTGCGCCTCGTCGGTCTCGGACGGCAGGAAGCCGTAGTCGGCCATCCAGTCGTCGTTGAAGATCTTCGAGAGGTAGCCGCGGCCGCCGTCCGGCAGCAGCACCACGACCACGTCGTCCGGGCCGAGCTCGCGGGCCACCTCCAGCGCGGCCACCACGGCCATGCCGCAGGAGCCGCCGACCAGCAGGCCCTCCTCCTTGGCCAGGCGGCGGGTCATCTGGAAGGAGTCCTTGTCGGAGACCGCGACGATCCGGTCGGCGACGTTGCGGTCGTAGGCGGTCGGCCAGAAGTCCTCACCGACGCCCTCGACCAGGTACGGACGGCCGGTGCCGCCCGAGTAGACCGAGCCCTCGGGGTCGGCGCCGACCACCTGGACCTTGCCGCCGGAGGCCTCCTTCAGGTAGTTGCCGGTACCGGAGATGGTGCCGCCGGTGCCGACGCCCGCAACGAAGTGGGTGATCTTCCCCTCGGTCTGCTCCCACAGCTCCGGGCCGGTGGAGTGGTAGTGCGAGGCCGGGTTCTCCGGATTGGAGTACTGGTCCGGCTTCCAGGCGTTGGGGGTCTCCCGGACCAGGCGGTCGGAGACGTTGTAGTAGGAGTCCGGGTGCTCGGGCGCGACGGCGGTCGGGCAGACCACCACCTCGGCACCGTAGGCCCGGAGCGTGTTGATCTTGTCGGTGGAGACCTTGTCAGGGCAGACGAAGATGCACTTGTAGCCCTTCTGCTGAGCCACGATGGCCAGACCGACACCGGTGTTGCCCGAGGTCGGCTCGACGATCGTGCCACCGGGCTTGAGCGCGCCGGACGCCTCGGCGGCCTCGATCATGCGCATCGCGATGCGGTCCTTGACCGACCCGCCGGGGTTGAAGTACTCGACCTTCGCCAGCACGGTCGCGCTGATGCCCTCGGTGACCTTGTTCAGCTTCACCAGAGGCGTGTTGCCGACCAGCTCGATGATCGAATTGTGGTACCGCACGGGGGTCCTCCCGGTAAGTGCGCGATGCGGGTGTTCTTCGGTATGACCAGCCTAGGGCCTGTCTCGGAGGTCCTGTCGGCAGTCTGTGCGAGCACCCGCGGGTGGCGGGCCGGGCAGCGGGACGCCCGCGCGGGCCCGGCGACCCTCCGTGACCGGCCCCGGGGCCCGGATGGCCGACCTTCGCCGATAACGCTCGACTCCAGCGGGTACCAGCAGGGATACGGAGCCGGGAGCAGCACCAGAAGGGGGCCGGGGTGTCGGGGTCACAGGAGTCACGGGCCCGGGTCGCCCGCCGCATCGCCACGGCGGCGGCGTACGGCGGAGGCGGGATCGGGTTGCTCGGGGTCGGCCTGGTGGGCCTGCTGCTCACCGAGACCAGGATGGCGGTGCGCGCGGTCGGCCTGCTGGAAGGTGACCCGCCGAAGGCTGACGGGGTGTACGGCGCGGCCTTCGCCGATCCGCTGGCGGCCGAGCCGCCGATGGTGCTGGTCTTCCTCGGCGACTCGACCGCCGCCGGTCTCGGAGTGGCGCGCGGGCACGAGACGCCGGGAGCACTGCTGGCGGCCGGGCTCGCCTCGGTGGCCGAGCGCAGGGTGCGGCTGCTGAACGTCGCCAGGTCCGGCGCACGGTCGGCGGACCTGGCCCGGCAGGTGGAACTGGCCCTGCCGCACCGGCCGACCATCGCCGTGATCATCATCGGCGCCAACGACGTGACCACCGGGCACAGCTCGGCCGCCCACTCGGTACGGCAGCTGGGCCAGGCGGTGGCGGCACTGCGCACCGGCGGCTGCGAGGTGGTGGTGGGCACCTGCCCGGACCTCGGGACGATCAAGCCGGTCCGGCCGCCGCTGCGCTGGGTCGCCCGGCGGCTGTCCCGCCAGCTGGCGGCCGCGCAAACCATAGCGGTGGTGGAGAACGGCGGCCGGACCGTCTCGCTGGGCTCGCTGCTCGGCCCCGAGTTCGCCACCCGTCCGGAGATGTTCGCCTCGGACCGCTACCACCCCTCCGCCCAGGGGTACGCCACGGCCGCGATGGCGGTACTGCCCTCGCTGTGCGCGGCCCTGGACCTCTGGCCGGACGAGATCCGGCCCGACGGCGGCCGCGAGTCGGTGCTGCCGGTGGCGATGGCGGCGGCCACGGCGGCGGGGTACTCGGGCACCGAGGTGACGGCGGCCGACCGGGCGGGCCTGCCGGACATCGGACGGCGCTGGGCGCAGGTCGTGCACCGGCTGCGGTTCGGCCTACCCGGAGCCGGGCAGCAGACTGGTGCGGCGGCCGCCCCGCCCGACGACTCCCCCGACGACTCCCCGGACGCCTCGCCGGGCGCGCCGCCGGATCGGCCGCCGACAGAGGAGGAGGCGCAGGCCGCGGGGTGAGCCGCGTCGGCCAGCTCACATCCGGACTCAGGTGACGCACGGGCTACTTAACGGTAACTTTCCTCCCGAGCGTCCCACTTGGCACTGCCGTGCCCGGCGGCGCCCGTAGCCCAGGGTCACCCAGCGAGGAGCCACCATGCCTGAAGCCGTCATCGTCAGCGCCGCCCGTTCGCCGATCGGCCGTGCCTTCAAGGGCTCGCTCAAGGACGTCCGACCGGACGACCTCACCGCGCAGATCATCACCGCTGCCCTCGCCAAGGTCCCCGAGCTGGACCCGCGCCAGATCGACGACCTGATGCTCGGCTGCGGCCTGCCCGGCGGCGAGCAGGGCCACAACCTGGCCCGGATCATCGCGGTGCAGATGGGCATGGACTACCTGCCCGGCGCCACCATCACCCGGTACTGCTCCTCCTCGCTGCAGACCACCCGGATGGCACTTCACGCGATCAAGGCGGGCGAGGGCGACGTCTTCATCTCGGCCGGCGTCGAGACCGTCTCGCGCAGCGTCAAGGGCACCTCCGACGGTCTGCCGGACACCCAGAACCCGGTCTTCGACGAGGCGGTCGCCCGCACCGCGCACCGCGCCGAGGTGGGCGGCGGAGAGTGGCACGACCCGCGCGAGGACGGGCTGCTCCCCGACGCGTACATCGCCATGGGTCAGACCGCCGAGAACCTGGCCGCCCTCAAGGGCATCACCCGGGCCGAGCAGGACGAGTTCGGCGTCCGCTCGCAGAACCTGGCCGAGGCCGCCATCAAGGCCGGCTTCTGGGAGCGCGAGATCACCCCGGTCACCACGCCGGACGGCACCGTGGTCAGCAAGGACGACGGCCCGCGCGCCGGGGTCACCTTGGAGGGCGTCTCGGGCCTCAAGCCGGTCTTCCGCCCGGACGGCACCGTCACGGCCGGCAACTGCTGCCCGCTGAACGACGGCGCCGCCGCACTGGTGATCATGTCCGACACCAAGGCCCGCGAGCTCGGCATCACCCCGCTCGCCCGGGTGGTCTCCACCGGCGTCAGCGCGCTCTCCCCCGAGATCATGGGCTACGGCCCGGTCGAGGCGTCCAAGCAGGCCCTCGCGCGGGCCGGGCTGAGCATCGGCGACATCGACCTGGTCGAGATCAACGAGGCCTTCGCGGCCCAGGTCATCCCCTCCTACCGGGACCTGGGCATCGACCTGGACCGGCTGAACGTCAACGGCGGTGCGATCGCCGTCGGCCACCCGTTCGGCATGACCGGCGCCCGGATCACCACCACGCTGATCAACTCCCTGCAGTGGCACGACAAGCAGTTCGGCCTGGAGACCATGTGCGTCGGCGGCGGCCAGGGCATGGCGATGGTCATCGAGCGCCTGAGCTGAGCTAGTTGAGAACAGGGCCGGCCGTGAACCCCCCGTTCGGGGGTGACGCACGGTGATTGAGGGCTGGATCACACGCCGAGTGTGATCCAGCCCTCATTTGCCACCCGGAGCGGCGTTTCGCGAACACCGCGAAATCGGTCAACTCCGCAGCGTATAACGGGTCCGGGAGATGATTTCCGGACAAGGATGCACGTCACACTCAAATCGGACATCTGCCACTGCAGTAACAGCGCTCCATACGGCAGTGTGGACGTGTAACCCCGTTCCACTCCTCGCTAGGAGTACGTTCCGTGAGCGCCGTCGACACCATCCTGCTGCTGGCCCTGATCGCCGTGTGTACCGCCGTCCTGCTCCACGTACGTCGTCTCTCCCGCCGCCTGGACGAGCAGCAAGAGGCCGCAACTGCCGCTTCCACCACCGGGGTTGACGAGGCCGTCATACGCCGCGCGGTCACCGAGGCGCTGGCGGCGGACCGGGAGCGGGAGATCGCCGAGGCACGGGCGTTCTGGGCCGAGCAGGAGGCCAAGGCGGCCGAGGACGCCCCCATCTTCGACTCGCCTTTCACCGGCGCCCACTTGACCGCCGCCGAGGAGTGGCCGCTGTTCTTCCCGCGCCCGACCGGACCGCAGGAGGCTGCGGACAACGGCGTCATGGATCCCGGGTTCGGCGAGGCGCTGCGCTCCGCGCTGGAGGACCTCATCAACGAGGGGCACGACGGCGAGGGTGCCAAGGGCGGTCCGGGCCACCCCGCGCAGCCCCTCCCCGGCCAGCCGGTGCCCGGCGGCACCGAGAACTCCGGTGAGGCCCGTGCCCGCCGTGAGGCCGACCTGCTCGCCACCGGCCTGGAGTCCGGCCTGCTCGACACGGGGTCGACCACCGCTCCCGACCCGCGCCGCCACCCCTCGCACCCCGACTTCGTCCCCAGCCCGACCCCGTCCCACGAGTGGACGGACACCAAGCTGACCACGCTGGCCGAGGAGGGCACACCGCTCAGCGACGTCCGCCCCGGCCCGCTGGGCACCCTGGACGTGTACGCCTTCGCCGACGGCACCACCCTCTGCGTGGCCCCCGGCGACCGCGAGGCTGCCTACCGCCTGATCGACGCCGTCCGGGCCGGCGAGGACGTCCGCCTCCTCGGCGGCTCCCGCTTCTCGGGCTCGTACTCCCTGACCTTCTCCACCAACGAGGACGCCGTCTACGTCCTGGCCGACCGCGTGGTCGCCAGCATCTGACCCGACGCCAGCGGAAAAGACCCTTCCGGGTGTGCGGGCATGCGGGACCCGGCCCCTCGGCGGGCGCGGGCGCGGGGAGCCCGGGCGGCTTCGCCGGGGCCCCGCGCGCCGTTCTCCGCGCTCTACGTGATCAGATCGAGGACGGCCCTGACCTCGGCCAGGGCCGCGGACAGCTGCGCCTCGTCAGCCTCCTCGGCGAATTCGTACCCGGCGACCGCGATCTGGTCCCCCACCGCGAACGGGCCCGCGTCCGGGAACACGTGCGGCGGTTCGCCGGCCGCGGCCAGCGCCGCGTCGGCCAGCTCCCTGGCCAGCGCCAGCCCGGCGGCGGCCCGCGAGGGGTGCCCCGGCACCTCGCCCATCAGCCGGCTCTGCGGCATCGTGCGGTAGCGGTCCGCCAGGCTCTCCACGGCGTCCAGCAGGGCGCTCCGGTCGGCGGACAGATGAAGTTCAGCGGACATACTCCGAGGCTATCCCGTCAGCGCGGGCACCCGGACGGCCACGGAGCGCCGGCGTGGGAGGGCCGCGGGCCCCGGAACGGATGCCCCGGGGCCCGGATGCGGCCGGCTCGCGAGCCCGCCGTCAGTCGTCGCCGCGCAGGATCGCGATCAGCCGGAGCATCTCCAGGTAGATCCAGACCAGCGAGAGGGTCAGCCCGAAGGCGGCCCGCCAGGACTCCTGCTGCGGGGCACCGCCCCGGATGCCCGCCTCGATCTGCGCGAAGTCCAGCGAGAGGAAGAACGCGCCGAGGCCGATCCCGACCAGGCCCACCACGATCCCCAGCGGCCCCGAGCGCAGCCCCATGTCGGCGCCGAACATCGACGCCACCAGGTTGACCAGGAGCAGGATCACGAAGCCCATGGCGATCGCCGTACCGACCCGGGTGTAGCGGGCGGTGACCCGGATCCGACCGCTCTTGTAGGCGATCAGCATCGCTGCGAAGACCGCGGCCGTACCCAGCACGGCCTGGATCGCGATGCCCGGCAGGGCGGTGTTCAGCGCCTTGGTGATCGCTCCGAGGAAGAAGCCCTCGAGTGCCGCGTAGACCAGGATCAGCGGGGCGCTGACGCTCCGCTTGAAGCTGATCACCAGGCCGACCACGAAGGCGGCCACCGCGGCGCCCACGGCGAAGCCGTAGTTCTCCGCGGGAAGCACGAACCAGGCGGCCGAGCCGGCCGCGACCAGGGTGAGCAGTGTGAGGGCCGTCCGGGCCACCACGTCGTCCATGGTCATCCGGCCGGTCTGCAGCGGGCCGGCCTCGGGCGCCTGGTACATCTCGTACAGCTGCTCGTCAGTGAGCTGCTGCCCTCCGTACTGCTGCCGCGCGTACGGGTTGTTGCCGTAAGGGCCGCCGGAGTAGGGGCCGCCGGCCTGCGGCTGCCGGGCAGTTCCGGTACCGAACCCCGCGTATCCGGCACCGCGGGTGAAGGCCCCCTCCCGCGAGAAGACCGGGTTGCTGCTTCTCATGCTCATTCCCTCCGGGGCGGCAGGGCACCGCCCACGCCCCACAAGGGTAATGCCTTGGCAAAGGGAAGCGCCTACGCCGCGAGGAGGATCTCGCAATCGCGGCGGGGACGGAGTTGGTGCCCGGGGCCGGACTCGAACCGGCACGGCCTGGAGGCCAAGCAGTTTTAAGCTGCCCGTGTCTGCGTTCCACCACCCGGGCGTGCACCCCTCCGCCCCTGTAACGGGCTACCCCTGAGACTAGTCTCCCGGCCGCCCCTTTCGCATGTTCCCTGGGCGGAATTTGTCATGTTTCCTTGCCATCTGACGAACCGTCTGTGATTTGGACAGCCTGCGCCGATATTCAGCCATCCGCGCCGTGTCAGGGTCGGAGTCATACCCGAGGAGGAGGCGCGGTTCGCCGCGTACGACCAGCGGCGGTCCGCCCAACCGTTCCCCCGGGCGACTAATTTCCATGATCGCTAAACGAGCATGGAATAGCGGCCGGTGCTCTGCGCCCGGCCGATCCGAGCTTCACCAACCCATCACGGCTGGCCGACGGCCGACCGACCACTGTGCAAGGAGCCCTCCCGTGACCACGACGTCCGCGTACGCCGTCCGCACCGGCCAGGCGGCCGCCCGCGCCACCGGCCTCAACAAGGTCTACGGCGAGGGCGAGACCCGAGTGGTCGCCCTCGACAACGTCAGCGTGGTCTTCCCGCAGGGCGAGTTCACCGCGATCATGGGGCCCTCGGGTTCCGGCAAGTCCACCCTGATGCACTGCATGGCCGGCCTGGACACCGTCTCCTCCGGCTCGTCGATGATCGGCGAGACCGAGCTGGTGGGTCTGAAGGACAAGCAGCTGACCAAGCTCCGCCGGGACAAGATCGGCTTCATCTTCCAGGCGTTCAACCTGCTGCCCACCCTGACGGCGCTGGAGAACATCACGCTGCCGATGGACATCGCCGGCCGCAAGGTCGACCAGGCCTGGCTGGACCGGGTGGTGGACACCGTCGGTCTCTCCGGCCGCCTCTCGCACCGTCCGTCCCAGCTCTCCGGCGGTCAGCAGCAGCGCGTCGCCTGCGCCCGCGCGCTGGCCGGCAAGCCGGAGATCATCTTCGCCGACGAGCCCACCGGCAACCTCGACTCCCGCTCCGGTGCCGAGATCCTCTCCTTCCTGCGCAACTCCGTGCGCGAGCTGGGCCAGACCGTGGTGATGGTCACCCACGACCCGGTGGCCGCCTCCTACGCGGACCGCGTGGTCTTCCTCGCCGACGGCCGGATCGTCGACGAGCTGACGGCTCCGACCGCCGACGGCGTCCTGGACCGGATGCGCCGCTTCGACGCCAAGGGCCGGACGAACTAGGAGCCGGACGAACTGACGCCTCGCCAGTAGCCGCCCCGACTCCCAGGACGCAACCCATGTATCGCACCGCACTGCGCAATGTGCTGGCCCACAAGGGCCGCCTGTTGATGACGGCACTCGCCATCCTGCTCGGCACCGCTTTCGTCTCCGGCACCCTGGTCTTCTCCGACACGCTCGGGCAGGCCATGAAGAACAGCTTCGCCAAGAGCTACACCGACGTCTCGGTGCTGGTCACCGACCCCTCCGCCGGTTCCCGGATGGGCCCCCGGAACAAGGAGGACGCGAAGAACACCGCCAAGCTGACCGACGCCACCGTCAAGCAGATAGCCGCCCTGCCCGGCGCGGCGAAGGCGCGCGGTGTGGTCTCCGGCTTCATCGGCGTGTCCGACAAGAAGGGCAACCTGATCGGCGAGTTCTGGAGCGCGATGGGCGGCAACTACGTGCCCGACGCCTCCGGCAAGGACAGCCGCTACCCGCTGGTGGAGGGCAAGGCCCCGTCCGGCCCCAAGGAGGTCGCGCTCGACAAGGCGACCGCCGAGAAGGGCGGTTACCACGTCGGTGACACCATCCGGATCGCGAGCAACGGCCCGGCCCTGGACGTCAAGCTGACCGGCATCGTCACCACCGACGACCCGCAGATCACCTCCGGCGGCACGCTCACCCTGCTGGACACCGCCAGCGCGCAGAAGATGCTGCTGACGCCCGGTCAGTACAGCTCCGTCTCGGTGCTGGCCAAGTCCGGTACCAGCGAGTCCGCGCTGCTCGACCAGGTGGGCAACGTCCTCCCCAAGGACCACGGCAACTTCCGCGCCGAGACCGGCCAGGAACTCAACGACGAGCAGGCCAAGGCGATCGCCTCCGGCACCGACGGCATGAAGACCATGCTGCTGGTCTTCGCGATCATCTCGCTGTTCGTCAGCATCTTCATCATCGCCAACACCTTCACCATGCTGGTCGCCCAGCGCACCAAGGAGCTGGCCCTCCTCCGCGCGATCGGCGCCAGCCGCTCGCAGGTCACCCGCTCGGTGCTGGTCGAGGCGCTGGCCCTCGGCGTCGCCGCCTCGGTGGCCGGCCTGCTCGCCGGCATCGGCATCGGCGCCGGGATGCAGTCGCTGATCCACGCGACCAGTGCCGGCATGCCCACCGGCCCGCTGGTGATCGCGCCGACCACGATCGTGGTGACCCTGGTGGTCGGTGTCCTGGTCACCGTCCTCTCCGCCGTCCTCCCCGCCCTCCGCGCCTCCCGGATCGCCCCGGTGGCCGCGATGAGCAGCGGCGACCAGCCGGCCACCCAGAAGAGCCTGGTGATCCGCAACGTGATCGGGTCGGTGGTCACCATCGGCGGCCTCGGCCTGGTCGTGATGGGCGCCGCCACCAAGAGCAGCTCCGGCCGGGTGCCGGTGGGTGTCGGTCTCGGGCTGGCGATCATCGGAATCTTCATCCTGCTGCCGCTGCTGTCCCGCCCGGTGATCGCCCTGGTCGGCCCGCTGCTGGCCAAGCTGGCGGGTACGCCCGGCAAGCTGGCCCGCCGCAACGCGGTGCGCAACCCGCGCCGCACCGCCGCCACGGCCGCCGCGCTCACCATCGGCCTCGCCCTGGTCACCGGCCTCACCGTGCTGGGCTCCTCGGTCTCCGACATGGTGGACAAGGCCGTCACCAGCTCCATGAAGGCCGACTACGACGTCACCCTGGCCACCGGCGACCTGACCCCGGAGCTGGCCGCCGCCATCGCCAAGGCCCCCGGTGTCGCGGTCTCCAGCCCGGTCAGGCGCGACTACTGGGAGTTCAACGGCGCCCCGCACTCGATCCGCGGCTATGACGCCGCCGGCTTCGAGAAGCTGGTCCAGCCGAAGATGGTCAGCGGCTCCGCCGCGGCGCTGAAGCAGGGTCAGATCCTGGTCGACTCCGACATGGCCAAGAAGGAGAACCTGGCGGTCGGCTCCGGCGTCAAGGTGGAGTTCCACCCCGGCAGCGAGGGCACCCTCACGGTCGGCGGTGTGTACGAGGGCAACGCGATGGTCTCCGAGGTCCTGATGGCCAACTCCGAGATCACCAAGCACGTGGAGGACTCCTACCTCAGCGAGGTCCTGGTCAAGGGCACCGACGGCCCCAGCGCCACCCTCAAGCAGTCCATCAAGGACGCCACCGGCAACAACCCGGTGGTCGCGGTCAAGACCAAGCAGGACATGCGCGACGAGTTCGACAAGGTCCTCACCTTCGCGCTGAACATGATGTACGGCCTGCTGGGCATGGCCGTGGTGATCGCGGTCATCGGCGTGATCAACACCCTGGCCATGTCGGTCTTCGAGCGCAAGCGTGAGATCGGCATGCTGCGGGCGATCGGTCTGGACCGCCGCGGCATCAAGCGGATGGTCCGGCTGGAGTCGGTGGTGATCTCGCTCTTCGGCGCGGTGATCGGCGTCGCGCTCGGCACCTTCGCCGCCTGGGCGATCAACCGCACCCTGATCTCCAGCCTGCCGACCCTCAGCACCGTGATCCCCTACGGCGAGCTGCTGCTCTTCCTGGCGCTGGCCGGACTGGTCGGCCTGTTCGCCGCCCTGTGGCCCGCCCGCCAGGCGTCCAAGCTGAACATCCTGGAGAGCATCAAGACTGACTGACGGTCCGCTGGACAACGGGAATGCCCCCGCCGAAGGGTTCGGCGGGGGCATTCCCGTTGTCCCCGCATGTCACCGGCCACCCGGCCGGACCGGCCGACACACCCCGCGGAGAGCTGGCGGGCGCACCGACGCCGCAGACGGCGAGCGCCGAGCACCGGGTGACAAGTGGCAGGCAGCACTCGCCAAGTGCCGGGCGGCAAGCGGCGATCAGCGAGCAGCGGCAAGCGACGAGCACCAAGCAGCAGACCAGCCAAGCGAGTTCCGGAGCCGGTCCCCTCCCTCCCGGGCCCGCGGGCGCACACAGGGGAAGGCCCCTGCCGGAGGATTCCGGCAGGGGCCTTCTCGGTACTTCTGTACTCCGCCCGGTCGCACGGCCGGCTGAGCACCACGGAGGTCGTGGTCCGGCGACACTGCCGGGCGGAGGGCCTCCGACTCGTACCCGGGCTACTCCTCCGCCCGGATCTGGTCGCTTACTTGCTGCTCGCGAGTTCCTTCTCGGCCGGCTTGGCGGCCTCGACGGGCTTGGGGGCGGGGCCTGCTGCCTCCTGGAAGGCGCTGAACGGCTTCTCCATCTCGGACAGGCCGACCGTCTCGCGCTTCAGGAACATCGCCAGCGTCCAGTCGGTGAAGACCCGGATCTTGCGGTTCATGGTCGGAACCATGGCTCCGTGGTACAGGCGGTGGAACCACCAGGCCGGGCGGCCCTTCAGCTTGTACTTGCCGAAGAGGATCGCCACACCCTTGTGCAGGCCGAGACCGGCGACCGCACCCAGGTTCTTGTGCTTGTACTCCTTCTGCGGGAAGCCCCGCATGCCGGCCACCACGTTGTCACCGAGGACGACGGCCTGGCGGCACGCGTGCTGCGCGTTCGGCGGGCACCAGGCGCCCTCGCCGGCGGCGAGGTCCGGCACCTGGGCGTTGTCGCCGGCGGACCAGACGTAGTCGAAGCCCTGGACCTGCAGGGTCGGCGCGGTGTCCACGTGGCCGCGCGGGCCGAGCGGCAGGCCGAAGTTGGCCAGGACCGGGTTGGGCTTGACGCCCGCCGTCCACACGATGGTGGAGGCGTCGACCTCGACGCCGTTCTTCAGCACCACGTGCTGGTCGACGCAGGAGTCCATCGAGGTCTCGATGAAGACCTCGATGTTGCGCTCCTCGAGCTTCTCCTTGGTCCACAGACCGAGGTCCGGGCCCACCTCGGGGAGGATGCGGTTGGCCGCCTCCACCATGATGAAGCGCATGTCGTCGCGGCTGACGGTCTTGTAGATCTTGGCCGCGTCGCGGGCCATGTCCTCGATCTCGGCGATCGTCTCGACGCCGGCGAAGCCACCGCCGATGACGACGAAGGTCAGCGCCTTGCGGCGGACCGCCTCGTCCGTGGTGGACTCGGCCTTGTCGAGCTGCGACATGACGTGGTTGCGGAGGCTGATGGCCTCCTCGACCGTCTTCATGCCGATGCCGTGCTCAGCGAGACCCGGGATCGGGAAGGTGCGGGAGACCGAGCCGGTGGCCACGACCAGGTAGTCGAAGGGCAGCTCGTAGGAGTCGCCGGCCGCGGGCTGGATGGTGGCGACCTTGCGGGCGTGGTCCACACCGGTGACTGAACCGGTGAGCACCTCCGCCTTCTTCAGGGCCGTGCGCAGCGGCGCGACGAGGTTGCGAGGCGCGACGTTGCCGCCGGCCGCCTCCGGGAGGAAGGGCAGGTACGTCATGTACGACCGCGGGTCGACGACCGTGACGGTCGCCTCTCCGTAGCGCATCTTCTTGAGGATGCGCATCGCGGCATACAGGCCGACGTAACCACCGCCGACAATGAGGATGCGAGGACGCTCCGTGGTGCTCATATCGGAAAGTATCCAGCACCGCCCGACGGACCTTTCGTGAGCCCCGTCACATCACCCTGGACACCGTCTGCTACACTACGCGGCCCCGTCCGGCGGGGCCTGACGCGCGTTCACAACCCCGCGCGGCCCGCGGTGAGCACCGGAACGCGGACGGCACTCCTGAGCAGCAACGATCCTGGTGACGCGGGGGTTCCCGCGCGCCGTTTCGAATTCACCGGCCGGCCGGGAGCCCCGCCTGCGATCCAACGAGCCGGTCAGCGAGTCGACCTTCGGTCCCCCATAACGGGCGTAGCGGGCGGCAAAGTGCGACGAAAGACTGGATCGTCATGTGAAGAAATTCACGAAGGTTTTCCCGGCACCCCCGCCGGCGACCGCTCCCGGGCCCACCGAAGGTGCCCCGAAACCGGCCAACAGGACCGACCGGCGATAGGGAGCGGCGACGCCGCGGGCCCTGTCGCCGGTCGGTCCAAGTGAGGGGTCGGGGACGTGAGCGCCCCCGACCGCCGCGCCCGACCACGGTCAGGCGATGCTCCAGGCGATGCCGTCCAGGATGTCGTGCTCGCTGACGACCACCTCGGCGGCGCCCGTCCGCTCCATGATCTCCAGCAGCACCAGGGCACCGGCCGCGATCACGTCCGCCCGGCCCGGGTGCATGACCGGGATGGCGGCGCGCTGCTCGTGGGTGGAGCTCAGCAGGCGGCCGGTCACCTCGCGGACGGCCTCGACCGACAGCCGCGAGTGGTGGATGGCGGCGGAGTCGTACTCCGGCAGGCCGAGCGCGATGCCGGCCACCGTGGTGACCGTGCCCGCGAGGCCGACCAGGGTGGCCGCCCGGTCCAGCGGGACCACCTCGGAGGCCTGGTCCAGCGCGGCCCGGATGTCGGCCTGGGCTGCGGAGATCTGACTCAGCGTCGGCAGCTCGGCGCCCGCGAAGTGCCGCTCGGTGATCCGGACGCAGCCGATGTCCACCGAGCGTGCCGCCTCGACGTCCTCGTGGCCCAGCACGAACTCGGTGGAGCCGCCACCCACGTCGAAAACCAGGTACGGGGGCTCGAAGGCGCCGCCGGTCAGCTCCTTGGTGGCGCCGATGAAGGAGAGGTGCGCCTCCTCCTCGCCACTGACCACCCTGGGCTCGACGCCCAGGATCTCCCGGACGCCCTTGCGGAACTCCTCGGCGTTCTCGGCGTCCCGGGAGGCGCTGGTGGCGACCATCCGGATCCGGTCCGGTCCGACCCCGTGCTCGGCGATGACCGCCGCGTACTCGCGGCAGGCGGCGAAGGTGCGCTCCAGCGCCTCGGGCGCCAGCCGGCGGGTCTTGTCCACGCCCTGGCCGAGCCGGTTGATGATCATCCGCCGGTCGCGGTCGGCGATCGCGCCGGTCTCGGGGTCGAGGTCGGCGATCAGCAGACGGATCGAGTTGGTGCCGCAGTCGATCGCGGCGACCCGGGTGGCGGTCATTCGCTCTCCTCCTCTGCCTTGCGCTTCTTCGCGGCGCGCTCGACGGTCTTCTGCTCCTTGGCGGCGATGACGGCGGCGTGGTCCTCGGCCCTGGCCCGCTGCTCGGCCACCTCGGCCGCGCTCTCGGCGAGTTCGGCCGCGCTCACGCACGGGCCCTTGGCCCACCAGTCCTCCAGCATGCCGAGCGCCTCGTCGCCGAGCGGGTTGACGCCGGGCCCGGCCGCCAGCGAGTGGCCGACCAGCACGTGCAGGCACTTCACCCGGTCCGGCATTCCGCCGGCGCTCGGGAAACCCTCGAGCACCTCGATGGCGTCCCGGCGGGCGATGTAGTCCTCGTGGGCGTGTCGGTAGGCGGCGGCCAGCTCCGGGTCCTCGGCGAGCCGGGCGGTCTGCTCCTTCATCACACCGTCCGCCTCCAGGGTCCCGATCAGCGAAGCGGCCTTGGGGCAGGTCAGGTAGTACAGGGTCGGGAAGGGCGTGCCGTCCGGCAGCCGGGGTGCCGTCTCGACCACGTCCGGGTTGCCGCAGGGGCAGCGGTGCGCGACCGCGCGCAGACCGCGCGGCACTCGGCCCAGCTGGGCCGCGATGGCGGCGATGTCGGTGTCGGAAACGGGAGGGTTCTCAGAGGTCATGGGGGTGCTGTCTCTAGCGGGTGGCGGGTACGGGGGCAGTGGACGGGGCGGCGCCGGGAGCGGCGCCGGCCGCGGCGGGTGCGTCGGCCAGCGCGACCGAGTCCCAGACATTGGTGTACCAGGGCACGGCGGACCTGGCGGCCGGGCCGGCTGCCACCGCGCCCGGTGCGGGCTGTGCGGTGGCGGGCGGACTCGGGTCGACCGACACGAACGGC
The DNA here is from genome assembly GCF_053598215.1 of Kitasatospora sp. NPDC001175. Lineage (NCBI taxonomy): Bacteria > Bacillati > Actinomycetota > Actinomycetes > Kitasatosporales > Streptomycetaceae > Kitasatospora > Kitasatospora sp. NPDC001175. Next base: position 118,407 of record NZ_JBSFJU010000016.1, read on the forward strand.
GTCTCACCCGGCAGCGCGTAGTGCAGCCGCTCGCGGGCCTGCGCCTTCACGTACTCCGGGTCCTGCCAGCGGGCCCGCTCCTTGCGGAGTTGCTCGACCTGCTGGGTGGCGCGCTCGGCCTTGGCGCGCTGCGCGCTGATCTCCGAGCGCTGCGCGATGAACTGGCGGGTGGGGTACGCGAGGATCGCCACCAGCGAGCAGAGCACCAGGACGAGCACCGTGGCCCTGCTGGTGAACCGCGGCCGCCCGGCGATCCCGGGGATCTTCCACCTCGCCATGTACCCCTCCCGTCGGCCCCGCGCGCCGGTGCCCCGCCGCCCAACCCTACGGGGTCGGGCGGCGGGGCACCGATCACGAGCCATCCGTGTCAGACCTCATCCGGTCGGACGCAGGTGTCAGCCGTCGTGCTGACCAGCCCTCGTACGCACTGTGCTTACTACTCCGCGGCGCGGAAGCGCGGGAAGGCCGAGCGACCCGCGTACTCGGCGGCGTCGTCGAGGATCTCCTCGATGCGCAGCAGCTGGTTGTACTTGGCGACGCGCTCGGAGCGGGCCGGGGCACCGGTCTTGATCTGGCCGCAGTTGGTGGCGACGGCCAGGTCGGCGATGGTGACGTCCTCGGTCTCACCGGAGCGGTGCGACATCATGCAGCGGTAGCCGTTGCGCTGGGCCAGCTCGACGGCGTCCAGGGTCTCGGTCAGCGAACCGATCTGGTTGACCTTCACCAGCAGTGCGTTGGCGGTGCCGGTCTCGATGCCCTTGGCCAGGCGGGCCGGGTTGGTGACGAACAGGTCGTCACCGACCAGCTGCACCTTGTCGCCCAGCTTGTCGGTCATCGCCTTCCAGCCGTCCCAGTCCTCCTCGTTCAGCGGGTCCTCGATGGAGACCAGCGGGTAGTTGGCGACCAGGTCGGCGTAGTAGTCGATCAGCTCGGCGGAGGAGAGCGCCTTGCCCTCGAACTGGTAGGCGCCGTCCTTGTAGAACTCGGTGGCGGCGACGTCCAGGGCCAGGGCGATGTCCTTGCCCGGGGTGTAGCCGGCCTTCTTGATGGCCTCGGTGATGAGGTCCAGGGCCTCGCGGTTGGAGTCCAGGTTCGGGGCGAAGCCGCCCTCGTCGCCCAGGCCGGTGGACAGGCCGCGCTCCTTCAGCACGGCCTTGAGGGTGTGGTAGACCTCGACGCCCCAGCGGACGGCCTCGGAGAACGACTCGGCGCCGATCGGCGCGATCATGAACTCCTGGATGTCGACGTTGGAGTCGGCGTGCGAACCGCCGTTGAGGATGTTCATCATCGGAACCGGCAGCACGTGCGCGTTCGGGCCGCCGAGGTAGCGGAACAGCGGCAGGTCGCTGGCCTCGGAGGCGGCGTGCGCCACGGCGAGGGAGACGCCCAGGATCGCGTTGGCACCGAGCGAGGACTTGTCCGGGGTGGCGTCCAGGTCGAGCATGGCCTGGTCGATCAGGCGCTGCTCGGTGGCGTCGTAGCCGACCAGCTCCGGGCCGATCTGCTCGATGACGGCGAGGACGGCCTTCTCCACGCCCTTGCCGAAGTAGCGGTTCTTGTCGCCGTCACGAAGCTCCAGGGCCTCGAAGGCGCCGGTGGAGGCGCCGGACGGGACAGCGGCACGACCGGTGCTGCCGTCGTCGAGGCCGACCTCGACCTCGACCGTGGGGTTGCCGCGCGAGTCGAGAATCTCACGGGCTACGACGACATCAATGGACGGCACGAGGCATCTCCTAGCGGAAGCAGGTCCTACGGACAGGGGGTGCAGTCTGCGGACGATTGCGGAGTCGTTACGACCAGAGCCTAACCGCACCGGGCCTCCGGGCCACGCTGCCCTTGGCTCCGTCTCAGCGTGTGGCCGCTCTACCAGCCGGTAGTTCACCTGAATGACCACAAGCGCGACAAGTGGGGCCGTTTCCGCGACGCGGCGGAAACGGCCCCTCATGCCACCTGGGGTCAGCCCAGCTTGAGCACCTGACCGGGGAGGATCAGGTTGGCGTTGCCGCCGATGGTGGCGCGGTTGACGTCGTAGAGGTGCTGCCAGCCACCGGAGAGGTGCTGGGCCTGGGCGATGCCCGACAGGGTGTCACCCTCCTTGACGGTGTAGTCGCCGGTGGCGGCGCTCTGCGTGGTGGCCGCGGCGGACACCGGGCTCTGCGCCGGGGCCTTCTCGGCGGCGCCGCCCGCGAACTGCTCGTAGATGCTCTGGTGGCTGGTCCAGTACCAGCCGCCGCTCTTCTGGTACCAGTACTTGCCCGACTCGGCGTCGTAACCGGCCTTGCCCGGGAAGGACGGAGTGGCAACCGTGCGCGAAGAGTCCTGGGAGGACTGGCTCTTGTAGCTCTTGGTGCTGCTCTTGCTGCCCGAGGAGCCCGAGCCGGAGCTGCGGGTGTGGCTGCTGGTGTCCACGTCGGCGGCCGAACCGCCCCTGGACAGACCTGCCTTGACGGAGCAGACCGGCCAGGCGCCGGGACCCTGCGAGGCGAGGACCTTCTCGGCGATCGCGATCTGCTGGCCCTTGCTCGCCTGGTTGGCCTGGCCCGCGTACTGGCCGCCGCCGTAGGCCTTCCAGGTGCTGGAGGTGAACTGGAGTCCGCCGTAGAAGCCATTGCCGGTGTTGATGCTCCAGTCGCCGCCGCTCTCGCAGTCGGCGACCTTGTCCCAGGCCGACACGGAGGCGGCGTGTGCGCCGGTGGCGGTGAGCAGCGGCAGCGCTAGACCGACGCCGGCCACACCGGCAGCGGCGATGGCCTTCTCGGCCTGGGTCTTGCGACGATGACGGCCCGAACCGGTGAACAGCATGAAGGTGTCCTCTCCGCACGCCTGCGAGGTGAGCTGTCGGGTTCGGACCGGGAGGTTGGCCCGGCCGCGGCGAGCGGGACAGGAACGCTTCCTGCCCTGCCGACGCGGCTTCACCCCAAGCCGTGGGAACGGCGACGAAACCTGGGTCCCCCGCCCTTGCCCAAGGGTTCTGGTCGGTGTCCCGAGGCGTGATGGGCAAGGTTTGGCGTTCCACGCAACGGGGTTCGCAGCTGCGAACTCATCGGAGACTACGCATACCGTCACACCAATCACAAGCTCATATCCCGTACATCACACGAGAATTACGCTGTGTTTATATGCGCCCACAAACGATGTGACTTTGTCCGGTTTGATGCGCATTCAGAGATCGACAAACGGGGACAAGCCCGACACGCCGTCAGCTCGACACGCCCGGTTCGCCGGGTGTCCGGAAGGCGGCGCGGACCATGTGGCACATCTCACCGAAATCCCGAGAATGACTTCTGGATTACGGGGAAGATCAGCCCTGTCGCGCGGTAAAGGAAACCGGGAGTTCGCGCAGGCCACGCATGATCAGACCGCCGCGCCAGCGCAGTTCGGCGCCTTCGGCGGCAAGGGTCAGGTCGGGCAGCCGGGTCAGCAGGGTCGCCAGCGCGATCTGGCCTTCCAGCCGGGCCAGCGGAGCGCCGATGCAGTAGTGGATTCCGTGGCCGAAACCCAGGTGCGGGTTGTCCTTCCGGGCCAGATCGAGCGTGTTCTGCGCGGCGAACCTGGCCGGGTCGCGGTCCGCGGCCGCCAGCACCACCAGCACCGGGTCGCCGACCGGGATCTCCACCCCGCCGATGGTCAGCGGACTGGTCGCGAACCGCCAGGTGGCCAGCTCCACCGGCCCGTCGTAGCGCAGCAGTTCCTCCACCCCGGTGGCCAGCAGCTCCTTCTCGCCGCGTGCCACGGACTCCTGCAGCAGCGCGCGCTGCCCCGGGTTGCGCAGCAGCGCGTACAGACCGTTGCCGATCAGGTTGACGGTGGTCTCGAAGCCGGCGAAGAGAAGGATGAAGGCCATCGCGGCGGCCTCGTTCTCGGTGAGGTGCTCGCCGTGGTCACTGGCCCGGATCAGGCCGGAGATCAGGTCGTCCCCGAGGTCGGCCCGCTTGCGGTGGATCAACTCGGCCAGGTACGAGCGCATCCGCTTCACCGCCCGGCCCACGCCGCCGCGTTGGCCACCGTGGTGGCGGATCATCATGCCGGCCCAGTCCCGGAAGTCGTCCTGGTCCTCCGGCGGGACGCCGAGCAGGTCGCAGATCGCGTAGATGGGGAGCGGGAAGGCGAACTCGTGGATCAGGTCGGCCGAACCGCGTGTGGCGAAGCCGTCGATCAGCCGGTCCGTCAGCTGCTGCACCCTCGGCTCGAACTCGGCCACCCGGCGCGGGGTGAACGCCTTCGACACCAGCCGGCGCAGTCGGGTGTGGTCCGGCGGGTCGATGTTCAGCAGGTGGGTCATCAGGTCGGCCTGCCGCTCCCCCGGGATTCCGACCCGGCCGCTGCGGTGCGCCTGCTCGCTGTGGTGGGCGGGGTTTTTGGACAGCCTGCCGTCCGCCAGCGCCTGCCGGGCGTCCGCGTACCGGGTGACCAGCCAGGCCTCCACCCCGCTCGGCAGCGTGGTGCGGTGCACCGGGCTGTGCTCGCGCAGCCAGGCGTACGCGGGGTAGGGGTCGGCGGCGAACTCCCAGGTGAAGAGCTCGGGCTGCGGGGTGGAGTCGGGCGTTTCCGGCATGTCTCGACGGTATCCGGCGGCGGGCGGCCGGCTCCACGCGGGCGGCCGGCTCCACGCGGGCGGCCGGTGGCTCCGGGACGGCGCCCCATTGCCCCGGGGACGCGCGGATAGGGGACGGACAGGGGGAAGGAGGGGCTGTCTGCGGACGGCGCGTAGCTGACAGAGTCGTGACGTCCGGATTACGCCGCTGCGCGGCGGACTCCCCCGCCCGTGCAGGAGTGAGCCTGGTCACCTGCCGGGTAATGAGTGTCGCGGAGGGTCGAGCAGTGCCTACGATCCTCCGCAATGACTCTGATGGATGGCAGCGCGGGGCCGTCCACGGGGAGCGGCTCAAGGAGGAGCAGGCCATGCGGGTAGCCGGGGCAGTGGTGGTCATCGCGGTACTCGACGGTGGGTCCGGAGACGGTCTGGCCCGCCGGTTCGCCGCCGCTGGCGCCGCCGGGATCATGGTCGCGGACCTGCACGCCGGTGTCGCCGAGGACCTCGCCGCCGAACTGGACCGGCCCGGCTGCCCGGTGGTCGGCGTGTGCAGCGACATCCACCAGCCCAGCGACGTCGCGGCGCTGGTGGACACCGCCGCGAAGCACCTCGGCCCGATCGACCTGTTCTGCATCGCGGGCCCCGACGGCGAGCGGATCGTCTCCCTCGCCGAACTGCCTGGCCACCTCGACCCGCTGGCCGAGTTGCTCGCCCTGGTCGGCGACGCCATCAGCGAGGTCGTCCCGCCGCAGCGGCGCCACGTGGACCAGCCCCAGTCGGCCTGACCCTGCCGGCCGGCCCCTCCTAGAGGGCGGCGGGCGGAACGGGGCGCGGAGCACCTCGCCCCCTCGGTGCTGCCCGGCCGGGCAGCCGATCAGTCGGCGGGCAGCCCCTCGACGGTACGCACGGCCGCACGGTAGGCGCGGGCGGCCGCGCGGAGGGCCGCGTCCACGTCGACACCGGCGTCGTGGGCCCGCTGGACGACGGCGAGCAGCAGCGCTCCCGCCGACTCGGGGGTGAGCTCGGCGGGCAGCTCGTAGGGCTCGTCCGGTACCCCGGTGAAGCCGGCCCGGCGGACCCGGGAGACCAGCTTGGCCGTGTACGCCAGCGCGGGCAGCCCGGCGGGCACCCCGTCCAGGACCGACTCACGCTGCTTCTCGGCCGCCTTGAGCTGCTCCCAGTTGGCCTCGACCTGCTCCGTGCCGCCCGCCTCGACGTCCCCGAAGACGTGCGGGTGGCGGTACATCAGCTTCTCCACGATGTCCCCGGCCACGTCGTCGATGGTGAACGCGTCCTCGGGGTGCTCCTCGGCGATCCGGGAGTGGAAGAACACCTGGAGCAGCACGTCCCCGAGCTCCTCGCGCAGCGTCTCCCGGTCGCCCTCCTCGATCGCCTCGACCAGTTCGAACGCCTCCTCCACCAGGTACTTCACCAGGGAGGCGTGGGTCTGCTCGGCGTCCCAGGGGCAGCCGCCGGGCGAGCGCAGCCGGTCCATCACCGAGACCAGGTCGAGCAGCCGGGCGCCGGGGAGGTCGTACGAACCGGGGAGGATCTCGATCTCCGGCGCCTTCCCCGCCTCCTCCACCGCGATCCGGGCGAGCGCGTCGGTCAGGCCCGGGTCGCCGTCCGGGCTGCCGAGCCAGACGGCCGGGGCGGCTTCGGCCAGCAGCCGGGCCAGCGCCGGGGCGTTGCCGTGCTCGACCAGCTCCACCTCGACCCCGGCCTGGCGGAGGGCGGGCAGCTGCGGGTGTGCCGGATCGGCGGCCAGCACCCGGGCGGACCCGCGCAGGACCTCCCAGGCCGGCCAGGACAGCAGGCCGGGGGCGACCCGGTGGGTGGTGGTGAGCAGAATCAGCTTCGCAGTGTCGTCCACGCTCCGAACCTACCTGCTGGCCGTCCTCGGGCACCGCCGATATATCCCGGGGCCACCGAGCGGGCAGCGGGGAAGCCCGCGGCGCCGGGTCGGCTGTTTCAGCTGGCGGCGGTGCGCCGCGGGAGCCAGTCCGTGGGGGCGTCGACCAGGGCCACCTGGCGCGGGTCCCAGGCGCCGTAGCGGGGGTTGACCACGACCTTGAGTTCGGTACCGGCTTCGGCCAGGGCCTTGCGGACGATCGCGTCGCCCTCGGTCGTCCGGGCGTCCTTGCCGTCGGCGGCGGCCAGCTTGTGGATGCCGAGCTGCTGGCGGTAGAAGGCGTCGGTGTCCTCGTCCGCGACGCCCTGCTTGAGGAGCAGTTCCCGCCGGAGTTCGCCCTCTCCACCGAGCAGTTTCGCGTCGGAGTCCCGCGCCTGCGCGATCTCGCCCGCGGAGACGTCGAGCCGGCGGTCGGCCAGGGCGCGGTCGACCACTCGGTTGAGGACCAGGTCCGACACCGCGCGCTTGGTCAACCCGGCGCGTTCGGTGCGCGGCCCGCCGCCCTGGGCCGCGACCTCGTCCCGCAGCGCGGACACTTTGGCCTCGACGGTGGCGATGGTGATCCGCTGCCCGTCGACCACGGCCGCCGCCCCCTGGCGTGCCGGGCCGGAGCCGCAGGCGGTGAGGGTGGCCGCGGCGATCAGGACGCCGATGGCGCCGGTAGCCGTACGGGTGTGGCGCTGGACGGAGTTGGTGCGGATCACGTGTGGCCTCCCGGGCAGGGACCCCCGGGCCCGGGGCGCGGGGGACGGTGTGGCTGGTGCGGTGTCCGATGGTTCTCCTGGCAGGTACAGACAATAGGGAGCGGCGCGACGCCTTGCCCAGACCTTGGGCCGAACGGGGTAGGCCGGATCAACCGGACAGCCGTTCAGCGACCGCCGGCCCGGTTCAGCGGCTGCCGGCCCGGTTCAGCGGCTGCCGGCCCCGGGGAACGGAGCGGGTGTCGGCCACCCCGCCGTACGGGGATCGACGGCCCCCGGCGCGGGCACGGCACCCGGCGTGAGCGGACCGACACGAAGGCCACGCCGGACACGAAAAGGGCGGTCTCAGGCCCACGTGAGCCTGAGACCGCCGAACACCCCCGTGACAGGCGCTACTTCTTCGCGCCCGCCAGGTCGTCGAACATCGTGGTGAGGAACTCGGTGCACCAGCCCAGCAGTTCCCGCCCGATCAGCGGCTTGCCGCCGATCCGGCCGGTGCTCGGACGGGGCACCAGCACCTGCTCGGCCGCCGCCTTCACCTGGCTGCGCGGGTAGAGCCGGTTCAGCCGCAGCTGCTGCGACTCCCGCAGGGAGACCGGGCCGAAGCGCACTGTTCTCGAACGCTTTGCACACCCCAATCAGCCATAATGATCTGCATACTGCCAATGGCGGTACCTGGGGGACAGGGGGAACAGTGAACGACATACACGTGCTTACTGACACGCTGCGACAGTCGGCGAACGGGCTGCAGAACACCGCAGAACAGATCGGACCGGCGGCCGGGCACTGGCTTGACAACAGTTTCACCGCTGCGGACACCTTGGCCGGTTGGGAATCCGGGCCAGCCCTCAAGAGCTGTGCCGACGCCTGGCAGGCCCACATGAAGTATGTGGTTGACCAGCTCCATACTTATGCCGAGCAGTTGCGCAACTCCGCACATTCCTATGACACCGCCGAGGAGGAGGCAACCCGCCGCCTCGGTGCCGCTCTCGCCGACCTCCACTCGACGGAGCACTGACCATGGACTTGACCTCACTCAAGGCCGCGCGAAGCATCGACGTCGACGCAGCAGCAGACGGCTGGATGGAGTTGTCCAAGGAGTCCTGGCAAGCGGTCAACGACATCCACGCCAATGGCGTCGACCCGCTCAAGGACGACTGGAAGGACCGCGTCGGCGAGGCTGCGGGCCGCAAACTCGAAGAGCAGGCCCAAATCCTGGAGGCTGGAGCCGACCTTACGCGCAGCGTCGCCATGATCCTCGACGGCCTCAGCGCAGAGATCACCCGAGCCAAGCTGACCATGCAGGCTGGCCTGGACCTCGCCCAGAACCACGGCTTGGCCGTCGACATGGCCACCGCACAGGTTCGCGACTCAGCCGGAAGCGTGAGCCCCGACGCGGCCGCTGCCGCGCAAGAGGTCAACGCCCTGCTCCGGGAAGCTTTGCGGGAGGCAGAGCAGGCCGACCACCAGGCTGCCGCAGAACTTCGAAAGCTCGGCGCGGCAACGACGTTGAAGTCCCCGGACGCGGCGCTCAATGAGCAGTACGCCGTTTCTCGGCTCGAACTCGCCATGTACTCGGGGGGCATCCCGGACGGGAAGGACCCGCGCTTGGTCGCCGATTGGTGGAACGCCCTGCCCGACAGCCAGAAGAAGCAGCTGATGCTCTCCGATCCAGTAACTCTGGCCAACCTGCCTGGGATCCCCGAGGACGTCAAACAAAACGTCCGTGGCGGCCCCGGAGCCAAGTACGACCGCGTGAAGGCCGTTCAGTGGGCGATGGAGCACTGGAACGACAACAGCGGCGACTTCGAAGGCGAAGAGAACTGCACCAATTTTGTCTCTGAGGCGTTGCACCAGTCCGGTATGAAGTTCAAGGGCTGGAACACCATGGACGGCGATGGCTGGTTCCGAGGCGGGGGTTCCAGTGGACTCGGGTCTTGGGTGGACGGAGTAATCCCAGGGCACACGCACGCCTGGGGCGGCGCCCAGAATCAGCACGACTTCATGTTGAAACACGGCGGTCAAGAGATCTCTCCGGATCAGGTCAGGCCCGGGGACATCGTGTACTACGAGGAAGACGCCGAGGGGACCGACGTTCCCAAGGGCCAGATCTTCCATACCGCGATCGTCACGGCTGTGACCCCGCGCGGCGACATCCGCTACACGGCGCACAACGGCAGCAAATTGAACGCGAGCGTGGAAGGGCGACTCCCTTCGTTCGAGGAGAGCCGTGGCCATCTCAAAGTGCACTATGTCCGCGTTAATCCTGACTGGTACTGACAGCGGTGACTGCAACGCCAACCCGCTGTCCGCGCCTTCCCCGACGCGCCCCTCTGTTGCCAGACGCCCGCGCCCGAAAGAGAGTTCATGATGTCCGCCGAGCCCTCTGACCTCGCGCAGACGACCACCGGTGCCAGGGTGCCGGACAGCCTCGACCGGGCCGCGTGGCGCAGGACCGCGCTCTCCGTACTCGTGGCGGCCGTGGCCGGTGTCGCGTGCACGTCGTACGCGGACTGGGCCAAGGACCGCGCTTGGGAGGCCGCGCACGGCGACTGCGTCCCCTACCCGGGCATGCCCCTGAGCGCGCAGGCCGCTGCCTGGGCCGGCGCGGTCGTCGGTGCGCTCGTGGTGATCGCGATCCCTCTGCTCCTGTGGACCGGGACCCGCAAGCCCGAACCCGTGCAGTCGCTGCTCATCCCGCTGCTGAAGGCGATGCTGTTCGCCAGCCTGCTGATGCTGCTCTTCGAAGTGGGCAGCCTGCTAGCAGCCCTTCCGCACTTCCACCCGCACGGCCGAGGCGGCGACTGCTCCTTCTGACGCCCCGGCTGTGAACCACCGGCTCCATGCGAGGCAGGCGGGCCCGGCCGGCGCTGAGGTCAACGCCTCGCGCCGGCCAGACCGCCGAACACCCCCGTGACAGGCGCTACTTCTTCGCGCCCGCCAGGTCGTCGAACATCGTGGTGAGGAACTCGGTGCACCAGCCCAGCAGTTCCCGCCCGACCAGCGGCTTGCCGCCGATCCGGCCGGTGCTCGGACGGGGCACCAGCACCTGCTCGGCCGCCGCCTTCACCTGGCTGCGCGGGTAGAGCCGGTTCAGCCGCAGCTGCTGCGACTCCCGCAGGGAGACCGGGCCGAAGCGCACGTTCGGGCCCTGCAGGGTGATGTCGGCGACGCCGCAGCGCCGCGCGAACAGCCGTAGGCCCGCCACCAGCAGCAGGTTCTCCACCGGCTCGGGCAGCTTGCCGTAGCGGTCGGTGAGTTCCTCGCGGACCTGGACGATGTCCTCCTCCGAGTTCACCGCCGCGATCGAGCGGTACGCCTGCAGGCGCAGCCGCTCGCCGGGGGCGTAGTCGTGCGGCACATGGGCGTCCACGGGCAGCTCGATCTTCACCTCCAGCGGCTCCTCCTCCGGCTCGCCGCCGCCGGCCAGCGACTCGCGGAACTCGGCCACCGCCTCGCCGACCATCCGCATGTAGAGGTCGAAGCCGACGCCCGCGATGTGCCCGGACTGCTCGCCACCGAGCAGGTTGCCCGCACCGCGGATCTCCAGGTCCTTCATCGCCACGTACATGCCGGCGCCCATCTCGGTGTGCTGGGCGATGGTGGCGAGCCGCTCGTGCGCGGTCTCGGTGAGCGGCCGCTCCGGCGGGTACAGCATGTATGCGTAGCCGCGCTCGCGGCCACGGCCGACCCGGCCGCGCAGCTGGTGCAGCTGGGAGAGACCGAAGGTGTCGCCGCGCTCCACGATCAGGGTGTTGGCGTTGGAGATGTCGATGCCCGACTCGACGATCGTGGTGGAGACCAGGACGTCGAACTCCTTCTCCCAGAAGTCGACCACCACCTTCTCCAGCTGGGTCTCCCCCATCTGCCCGTGCGCGGTGGCGATCCGCGCCTCGGGCACCAGGTCCTTCAGTCGGGCGGCGGCCTTGTCGATCGTCTCCACCCGGTTGTGGATGTAGAACACCTGGCCCTCGCGCAGGAGTTCACGCCGGACCGCCGCTGAGATCTGCTTCTCGTCGTACGGTCCGACGAAGGTCAGCACCGGGTGCCGCTCCTCCGGCGGGGTGGTGATGGTGGACATCTCGCGGATACCGGTGACCGCCATCTCCAGGGTGCGCGGGATCGGCGTCGCGGACATGGTCAGCACGTCCACGTTGGCGCGCAGCTTCTTCAGCTGCTCCTTGTGCTCGACGCCGAAGCGCTGCTCCTCGTCCACGATCACCAGACCGAGGTCCTTGAACCTGGTCTCGCTGGAGAACAGCCGGTGGGTACCGATGACCACGTCCACCGAGCCGTCGCGCAGGCCCTCCAGCACCGCCTTGGCCTCGGTGTCGGTCTGGAACCGCGACAGCGCCCGGACGTTGACCGGGAAGTTGGCGTACCGCTCGGCGAAGGTGGAGAAGTGCTGCTGCACCAGCAGGGTGGTGGGCACCAGCACCGCCACCTGCTTGCCGTCCTGGACGGCCTTGAACGCCGCGCGCACGGCGATCTCGGTCTTGCCGTAGCCGACGTCGCCGCAGATCAGCCGGTCCATCGGGACGGACTTCTCCATGTCCGTCTTGACCTCGGCGATGGTGGTGAGCTGGTCCGGCGTCTCCGCGTACGGGAAGGCGTCCTCCAGCTCGCGCTGCCAGGGGGTGTCCGCGCCGAAGGCGTGGCCGGGGGCCGCCATCCGGGCCGAGTACAGCTTGATCAGGTCGGCGGCGATCTCCTTCACCGCCTTCTTGGCCCGCTGCTTGGTCTTCGCCCAGTCCGCGCCGCCGAGCCGGTGCAGCGTCGGGGCCTCGCCGCCGACGTACTTGGTCACCTGGTCCAGCTGGTCGGTCGGCACGAAGAGCCGGTCGCCGGGGTGGCCGCGCTTGGCGGGGGCGTACTCCAGCACCAGGTACTCGCGGGTCGCGCCCTGCACGGTGCGCTGCACCATCTCCACGTACCTGCCGACGCCGTGCGCCTCGTGCACCACGTAGTCACCGGCCTGGAGCGCCAGTGGATCGATCGCGTTGCGGCGGCGGGACGGCATCCGGCGCATGTCCTTGGTGGAGGACTTCTGGCCGGACAGGTCGGTCTCGGTGACGACCGTCAGCTTGAGGTCCTCGTCCACGAAGCCGTACTCGATCGAGCCGCAGGTGACGTGGACGACGTCCCGGGTCGGTGCCTCGGCGAGGTCGGCGACCAGCCGGGCCGGGATCCCCTCGTTGCCGAGCACCTCGGCCAGCCGGGCGGCCGGGCCGTGGCCCTCGGTCACCATGACGACCCGCCAGTCGGCGCTCAGCCGCTCCTTGGCGTCGGCGATGGCGCGGGCGGTGTCGCCCCGGTACGCCTCCACCGCGTGCATGCCGAGGGTGAGGGTGTTGGCGTCGAACTCCAGGATCTCCGGCCCCGCCGAGGACGCCGAGTCACTGGTGGCGAAGGGGCTGACGGACCACCAGGGCAGCCCGATCTCCGCCGCGTGCTCGCGCACGTCGGCCAGCGACCACAGCGAGGCGGCCGAGACGTCGATCGCCTCCAGGTCGATCGGCCGGTCCGCACCGGCGGCGGCCGCAACCCAGGAGGCCTGTAGGAACTCCTGACTGGTCGCCACCAGGTCGGCCGCCCTGGTCCGCACCCGCTCGGGGTCGCAGACCACCGTGACACTGCCGGCGGGCAGCACGTCAAGCAGCAGTTCCATGTCGTCCACCAGGACGGGCGCCAGCGACTCCATGCCCTCGACCGCGATGCCCTGGGCGATCTTGTCCAGGATCTCGGCCAGCCCGGGGTGCTCCTGCGCCAGCTCGGCGGCCCGCGCCCGGACCTCGTCGGTGAGCAGCAGCTCACGGCAGGGCGGCGCCCACAGGCCGTGCTCGGCGATCTCCAGCGACCGCTGGTCGGCCACCTTGAAGTACCGGATCTCCTCGACGTCGTCGCCCCAGAACTCCACCCGCAGCGGATGCTCCTCGGTCGGCGGGAAGACGTCCAGGATGCCGCCGCGCACCGCGAACTCGCCGCGCTTCTCGACCAGTTCGACCCGGGCGTAGGCGGCGGCCGACAGCTTGCGGGCCACCTCCTCCAGGTCGTGCTGCTCGCCGCGCTGCAGCGCCACCGGCTCCAGCTCGGCCAGGCCCTTGACCTGCGGCTGCAGCACCGAGCGCACCGGCGCGACGATCACCTGGACCGGCCCCGCCGCCGGGTCGTCGGCCCGCGGGTGGACGATCCGGCGCAGCACGGCCAGCCGGCGGCCGACCGTGTCCGAGCGCGGCGACAGCCGCTCGTGCGGCAGCGTCTCCCAGGCCGGGAACTCGGCCACCGCGTCGGGTGGCAGCAGCGAGCGCAGGCTGGCCGCCAGGTCCTCGGCCTCCCGGCCGGTGGCCGTCACGGCGAGCACCGGGCGGCCCCGCTCACCCGCCTTCGCCGCCAGCGACCTGGCCAGCGCGGCGATCGCGAACGGACGCGCGGCCGGCGGACCGACCAGGTCGAGATGCTGCCTGCCCCCCACGGCGGCACCCGCGGCCGCCGCCTCGATCGCCTCGGCGAGGGCGGCATCCCGTACGACGACATCGAGCAGTCCGGACAGGCTCATGCGAGTCTCTTCTTCGTCCCGTGGCTGGAGTGCCCAGGCGTCGGACGACCGGCCGGGCAACGCGAACGGCCCGGCACGCGGCGCGCCCGGGGGAACTCCAGCCTACGCCGCGGCGCGGACGCTCACGCGAAGAGCACCGCCGGGCTCAGCGTGATCATGCAGCGGAGATCACACGAACTGGACATACTCCTGTCACTGCCCGTCCATTGTGGTCGCGCAAGATGGAGTTCGTGCCCGCCGCACCCAACCGTGGGGGATGGAGGCGGTGGACACCGACGCACCCCGATGGGGGTCGGGAGTGCGTGGCCGGGCGACCCTGGGTGGGGGCGCTCGTGCCCATTCGCCGGGAGTCGTGGCGCCCCGTCCTGGAGGGCGCCACGGGTCCTGGCCCGTCGCGATCTCACCTGCGGCCGGAGCGGACGGCCCCTTCTCGCGGGCCCGCCTCGACGGCAAGGCGGAACGGCGTCAACTTCGGACCGGGTCGGCCACGCCTGGGGGGCCACGCCAAGGCGCCCCAGGCATGACCGCGCCCGGGCACGGGCTAGCGGCGGTGCACGACCTCACGCGGGTACTCGGAGCCGTCGTCAACGATCACGATCTTCGGAACGATCCGCGTCTTGGCCTCCGACGCCTGCGCGGCCGGTTCGGCCGGGGCGGGCTCCGGGACGGACGCCGCAGCCGGAGCCGGTTCCGCTGCCCGCGCCGGGACGGCCTCCGGCGAAGTGCTGGGCCGCGGCGGAACGGCGGAGAGCGCCCGCAGGGTGGTGGTGGGGTTCTCGGCGGTGGCGGGCAGCCGGAGCTCCCTGGTCGCGTGCTCCGGCACCCCGGCCGGCTCCGCCGTCTCGATCGATGCCGAAGCCGGCGCCAGGGCCGGCCGCGACGGTTCGACGGCGGCCCGCGGCCGCGCGGGAGCGGCCTCGAGCGCCCGTACGCCCGCCCCCTCGAGGGCGCCGACCGCTGCACCGGTCAGCGAGGCCAGCGTCTGCTTGATGTGGTCCAGGTGCTGTTGCACCTGCTCGTGCCGGACGGCGAACTCCCGCTGCTCGCGCTCGCCGGCCGCCTGGATCCGCTCGGCCTCCCGGCGGGCCTCGGCGGTCAGCTGCTCGGCGGTGGCCTGGGCCTCCGCGTCGCTGACGCGGATCTCGGCGAGCACCTCGTCGCGGTACTGCTCGGCCTCCCTGAGCCGGCGCTCCGCGGTGGCGGAGATCTTCTCGTCCTCCACGTCCGCCTTGGCCTCGGCGGCGGCGAACATCTCGTCCGCCCGGCGCCGCAGTTCGGCCAGCTTGGCCTCAGCCCGCTCCTCCGCCTCGGCGGCGCTCACCCGGACCTTGGCGGCCTCCGCCGTGGCGAGGTCCCGGGTGCTGCGGGCCTCCCGGTCGGCCTCCGCGCGGATCCGCTCGGCCTCGGCGCGGGTGCGCTCCTCGGTGCGGCGGGCGAAGGCGTCGGCCTCGTCGCGGCTGGTGGTGGCGAACTCCCGGGCGCTGACGGTGGCCTGCTGTCCGGCCTGGTACGCGTTGTCCCTGGCCTCCTCGGCGGCGCGCTCGGCGGACTCCCGGATCGCCGTCACCTCGGCCTCGGCGATGGCCATCAACCGCGCGGCCTGGCCGCTGAGCACCTGGTAGTCGGGGGCGGGGGCGTCGGCGGCGGCCTGGACGATGTCCGCGAGCCGCTTCTCCATCTCACGGATGCCGGCACCGAGTACGCTGAGCCGCTCCCACGCCCGGTCCCGCTCCGACGTCAGGGACAACAGTGCCCGTTCGACCTGCTCGGGCGCGTAACCGCGCCGGGACAGCATGAACCCGTGCTGGGAGACGGCGTCGCTCATGGGTTCTTCCCCTCGTGCTCGCGGGCTGCGCAGCCCGTGGTCGAACGTGGACGAGGACGGGACCGGCGGCCCGCCCTCTTCACCTATTTTGCGCGGACGGGGAGGAAACCCAAACAGGACAGCGCCGCTCGACCGCGTGAACGCGTGCCGCGGTCAGCCCCGTTCCACGTGCTCGAAACCTCCCGTGCATCGCGCATGACCAGTAAGGACGTTCGGGAGTCCGCCAGTGGTTCCCCGGGTGCACCGGCCAAGCGGAATGTCCGATTCCGCCCCTGCCCGCCAGACGGCCACGGGCCGTGCCGACGAATCGGCACGGCCCGTGGCCAAGACCGGGAGGGTCAGAGGATCCCGTCCCAGAACTGTTCGAGCAGCACGCCCCACCAGGTCTCCGGCGACTGCAGCGCCGCCGGGTCGATGGCGATCAGCTGGGCCTGGAAGTCGGTGGTCCACCGGCCCGCCTGTTCCGGGGTGAGGCCGTAGCGCAGGCGCCACATCCGGCCGAGCAGGGCCAGGCTGCGGGCGAACTCCGGGACCCCGGAGTTGACGAAGCGCACCGGTTCACCGCCCGGCTCCAGCTCGACCGAGATCACCGCCGCCGTGCCGTACTGCACGCAGAGCTGGCGGCCGTAGTCGTTGCCGAGCACCAGGTAGCCGCCGAAGTCCGGGCCGGCGGGCAGTCCCCGCTCGGCCGCCAGCTCGGCCAGGGTCGGGATCGGCCGGCCTTCCTGGGCCTGGGCCCAGAAGAACGGCGCGAAGTCGCGCGGCAGCCCGGCCCACATCAGGGTCTGCGCCACGACCTCGGGCACGCCCTGGCGGGAGACCGCCCGCTGCTCGAAGCGGAACACCCCGGGACCGAAGGCCTGCCCGAGCTCATCCGCCAGCTGCTGCGGGGCGAGCGGCGGCAGCTGCGGAATGCTGCCGGGCGGCGGCAGCGGCGCGCGGACCGGCCGCGGGCGCTGCGGCGCCGCCGCCAGCTGGTGCAGCTGGTCGACGTGGTCCACCAGCACCGCCATGCCCGCCTGCCGGGACTGGTGGTCCCGGCCGTACGGGGCGGTGTGGCTGAGGCGGACGTTCGGCCAGGAGGCGCGTACCATCCGGGCGCAGTAGCCGCCGGGCACCTCGCACAGTTCCAGGTCGGTGTGGAGTTCGAGCACCTGGTCCGGCGGGACGTTGAGGCGGCGCAGCTCGTGCAGCGCCTTCCACTCCGGGTGCGGGGTGCCGGGCTCGCTGCGGTGGATGAGCTTCTGCTCGGAGCCGTCCGGGGCCCGGTAGCTGACCACGGCCACCGTGCCGGGCCCGATCGACGGCACTCCCGGTGCACCGGCCGGCACACCCGGTACCGGGGCCGGCGCGGGCGGGGGAACCGGGGGGCCGGCGGGCACCGGTGCGCCGGCGGCCGGGTAGCCGTAACCGGCGCCCGGCACCGGGGCGGGCCCCGGGTGGGCGGGCGGTACCGGCGCTCCCTGGTGCGCCGGAGGTACCGGCGCGGCCGCGGGGTAGCCGTAGCCGACGCCCGGCACCGGTCCCGGCGGGGCGGGCGGGGCGGGCGGCATACCGGGCACACCCGGTGCGCCGGGCATGCCGGGACCGGCCGGTCCGGCGGGCGACGGAACGGCCGGACCGCCGTGCGGCGGCGTGCCGTGGCCCGGCTGCGGCACCTCGATCGCGTGGGCCAGCTGGGTCGCCTCGTACGCGATGCCCGCCGCGGCCGGGCCGGGGGCCGGCGGCGTCGCGGGGGCGGCGGGCGGCTGGGCTCCGCCGCGCAGCTCGGCGGGCGGCGGGGGCGGCGGCGCGGTCGGCGCCGAGCGGCCACCCGCACCGGCATGCCCCAGGGCGCCCGGGGCGTGTCGCAGCTCGGCGGGCGGAGGTGGCGGAGGCGCGCTGGCTCCTCGCCCGCCGGCCACCGGACCGGGCTGGGCGGCGGCCGGCCCGCGCAGCTCGGCCGGCGGGGGCGGCGGCGGTGCGGTCGGCGTCGAACGGCCGAGCGCACCGGCGGACTGGCCCTCGGGCGCGGCCGGAGCGCCGGGCAGGCCCATCAGGCCCGGTACACCTTCGGACGCGAGCATCGTGGGCGCGTACTCGATCCCCGGACCGCCGGCCGACGCCGGGCCGCCGGCGGCGGGAGCGCTGTCAGGGGCGGGCACCGGCGGCGTGTACTGGGGCGCGGGAGTGCCGGCGGCGCCGACGGGGGCCGGCCCGCCCTGGAGCGCGCCGCCCGGGTAGGGCACGGTGGCTCCGGGCGGCACGGAGGCAGGCGGGAACGGCGGCACGCCCGCCGCCGGGGCAGGCGGGAACGGCGGCACGCCCGCCGCCGGGGTCCCCAGGGGTTCGGACGGGCCCAGCATCGTCGGGGCGTCCCCCGCCGGACGGTCGGAGGCGGGCGGAGCGGTCAGGTGCACCGGCTGCGGCGGTGCCTCAGGCACGCCGGCACCGGCATCGGCAGCGGTGGGGGCAGCGGTCTCGGCCGGTGCACCGAGCCGCGCGGCCTCCGCCTCGATCGCGGCCTTCCCGGCCTCCTCGAGCCACTGCGGAGGGCTGAGCAGGAAGGACGTCGCCTCGACCGTGCCGCGCACGGGCTTGGCCGCGCCCGCCGGGTTGGGGGCCAGCTCCCCGCCGTACTGCTCCTCGTACAGGCGGACCACCTCGTTGACGGGCAGCGGCGGCCAGAGCGTGCTGACACCGCCTTCCCGGGCGATCACCATCCGGATCTCGGTGCCCGGGCCGACCGATCCGGCCGGACCGCCCGCGGTGTCGGACGGGCCGGTGGGCCGGTCCTCCGCCCAGCAGACGAAGCCCAGGTCGAACTCGCGCACCCGGACCTCGCGCTGCTGCGAGCGCGGCACCCCGGCGTTGATCCAGTCGTCGGCCAGTTCCTGCGCCTGCGCGTACGTCACCACGCCAGGTCCACCCCTTCAGTCCTCCTGCTGCCCGTGCCCGTACGCAGCATCAGTTCACCGGTACGGCACGGACGAACCCGCCGTCCACCATCATCCCCGCCACGGTCTCCAGCTCCGGCGGGCTACCGGCCAGCCGGCGCAGGAACTCGTCGAAGTTCGCACCGCAGGGCAGCAGCAGCCGGGCGACCCGGTCCTCGGGGCTCTCGGGGGCACCGGTGTCGCGGGCGTCGTCGTAGAGGCAGAACCAGACCGAACCGGTCTGCTCGCCGCGCACCTTGAGCGCGAGCAAGCCGCCCTGGACGTAGGCGATGGCCAGGTAGTCCTTGGTGAGGTGGTCGCGCAGGCACTTGTTGGCGTAGACCAGGTCGCGGATCCCGTACTCCTCGCTGAGTGTCAGGAACGGCTGGTCGAGCAGCAGGCCGAACTCGGTGTCCAGTGCGACCCCGGCCGGTCCCCGGCCACCGACCAGCTTGAGGAAGCTGCGGTACGCGGCGGGCAGCGGGTGGCCGAGCCGCTGCTCGGCCCGCTGCACCAGGTCCTCGGTGACGCTGAGCGGGTCGCCGCCGTCCTTGGCGAGCGGGAAGTGCGTCGGGCGGTGCTCCTGGAGCGGCCGGGTGCCCCGGCGCCCGTGGTCGGCCCGGGAGCAGGCCAGTCCGCCGTGGTGCCGCAGCAGCGCCTTGACCTCGACCGGGACCAGTTCCATCCGCCGCCAGCCCGGCGCCGCCCGGCCGACCACGTGGTGCCAGGTCCAGCCGGGCGGGGTGGCCACGGCGGTGTCCAGGTCGGCCCAGAGCTCGTGGCCCTGGGTGAAGAGTGCGGCGTTGGCCGACACGTAGTCGGTGAGCCGCAGTTCGTCCACGCCCAGGCCCTCGGGCGGGTCGGCGACCTCGGCGGCGGCGACCGCGTACGCGCTGAAGTCCGGGTAGCCGTACTCGTCCACCCGCACCCCGACCGGGTGGCTCGCGGCCCGTACCGGGTCCGGGAAGTACACCACCTGGCCCGCGTACGCCGAGTTCGGCGCTGCGGCGGCGCCGGGCCGACCTGTCGTCATCTGGTTGCCCCCACTGGCTGCGACCTCTGTCATGCCGATTGCTGGACGTAAGCCTAGGGGGTCCCGGCAGCGCCGTGAGGGGACGGGCCCAGGAACCTTCGGGCGCGATCGGGCAGGCGGCCGGGGAAGCGGGAGGCCGCGTGCCGTGGCGGACGGCACCGCGGCGCCGGATCCCGGCGGGCCGCTCGCGGGCCGGCGGATCCGGCCGCCCTCCCGATCGCCCCCGCGGCGGTCAGTGCAGCGCCTTGACCAAGGTCTCCGCCACCTGTTCCTGCTGGACCGCGGTGATCTGCGGGAAGAGCGGCAGGGTGAGGATCTCGCCCGCCGCCCGCTCGGCGACCGGGAAGCTGCCCTCGGCGTAGCCGAGTTCGCGGAAGGCCGGCTGCAGGTGGACCGGCACCGGGTAGTGGATGCCCGCGCCGATCCCGGCGGCGTGCAGCTTCGCGAGCACCTCGTCCCGGCCGTGCTCGACCCGCACCGCGTACAGGTGCCAGACGTGCTCGTTGCCCGGCAGGGTACCCGGCAGGGTGATCCCGTCCAGCCCGCCGAGCAGTTCGCCGTAGCGGGCGGCGGCGGCCCGGCGGGCCTCGTTCCAGCCGGGCAGGCGGCGCAGTTTGGCCCGCAGCACCACGGCCTGCAGGGTGTCCAGGCGGGAGTTGAAGCCGAAGGTCTCATGGACGTACTTGCGGCCCGAGCCGTGGTCGCCGATCAGCCGTACCGCGGTGGCGAGTTCCTCGTCGTCGGTGACGACGGCGCCCGCGTCGCCGTACGCGCCGAGGTTCTTGCCCGGGTAGAAGCTGGTGGCGGAGATCCGGCCCCAGGAGCCGGACACCCGGCCGTCCTGGCGGGCGCCCTGGGACTGGGCGCCGTCCTCGATCACCGGGCGGTCCCCGGCGAGGTCCAGCAGGGGCCGCATCGGGGCGAGTTGGCCGTTCAGGTGGACCGGGACCAGCGCGGCCGCACCCGGCAGCGCCTCAGCCGCCCTGGCCGGGTCGATCAGGAGGTACTCGGGGTCGACGTCGACCAGGACCGGCCGCAGACCCGCGCGGACCACGGCCTCGGCGGTGGCCACGAAGGTGTTGGCCGGCAGCACCACGCCCGCGCCGGGGGCCAGCCGCAGCGCGCGCAGGGCCAGTTCCAGGGCGTCGGTGCCGTTCGCGGTGCCGACCGCGTGCCGGACCCCGGAGAACTCGGCGTACTCGGCCTCGAAGGCGGCGACGTCCGGGCCCTTGATGTAGGCACCGGTGGCCAGCACCCGGTCGAAGCCCTCGCGTACCTCCTCGGCCACCTCGGCGTGCGCGGCTTGCAGATCGACGAGCGGAATGGCGGTCATACGGGCCCCCTCGGGCAGCTCTGGGACAGGACGGTCGATCGATGACGCAGGTGATCAGCCGGGCAGCACGCCCCGGCGCGGACACGGGCAGCGCCCGGGGGCACGAACATCGCGCCCGGGCGCGGACATGCGCAGCGCGCCGGAGCGCGGGGACGGCGCGCTACGGAAAGCTCCCGCACCGGATCCCGACGGCCGAGTCGCGCGCCCGGCGCGCGGGAAGTCGCGCGAGACGACGGCCGACCACGGTCAGCCGTGCCCAACGGGCCGTTCGCACTCCGGGAGTTCGGACCGGACGCTGCACCCGGCTCGCCGAAGCAGCCGTACCGGGCAGCCGCCCTCCCGCCTCACCCGGTTCCCGCGCCCCGGTCTCTCACTCCACGGCGGAGCGCAGCGCGGCGACCACCCGGTCCTGCTGCTCCTCGGTCAGCGAGTGGTGGAGCGGCAGGATCAGGGACCGCCGGGTGAGCAGTTCGGTCGCGGGCAGCGGTACGCGTTCGGCGCCCCTGTAGGGGGCCTCCAGATGGGCGGCCATGATGCCCCGGCGGGCGGAGATCCCGGCGGCGGCGAGCCGTTCCAGTACCTCGGCGCGGTCGGGCGCGCCGTCGGGCAGCAGCAGCCAGCAGCTCTGGTAGTTGCCCGTGCCGTGCTCCGGGTCGGCGACCAGCCGCTCGCCCAGCGGGCCGAGCAGGCGGCGGTAGCGGTCGGCGAGTTCCCGGCGGCGGCGGACCAGTTCGGGCAGCTTGCGCAGCTGGACCAGGCCGATCGCGGCCTGGATGTCCGTCATCCGGTAGTTGAACCCGATCTCGTCGTAGGTCTCCAGGACGGCGGCCCCGCCCCCCGCGTGCCGGTCGGCGGCCGAGACGCTCATCCCGTGCTCGCGCAACCGCCGCAGCCGGGCGGCGAGTTCGCCGTCCTGGCAGGTGACCATGCCGCCCTCGCCGGTGGTGAGCAGCTTGCGCGGGTGGAAGGAGTACGCGGCGATCCCGGCGCCGGCGCCCGCCGGCCGGCCGCGCAGAGTTGCGCCGGCCGCGCAGGCGGCGTCCTCGACCACGGCGATGCCGCGCGGCCGGGCCAGCGCCTCGATGGCGTCCAGGTCGACGGGTACGCCACCCTGGTCCACCGCGATCACGGCCTTCGTCCGGTCGGTGAGCAGCGGCTGGACGGTCTCGGCGGTGAGGTTGCCGCTCGCCGGGTCGACGTCGGCGAAGACGGGGGTGGCGCCGAGGTAGGTGGCGGCGCTGGCGGTGGCGATGAAGGAGAGCGAGGGCACCAGGACCTCGTCCCCGGGGCCGACGCCCGCACCGATGAGCGCCAGGTGCAGGGCGGTGGTGCAGGAGGAGACGGCGACGGCGTGCGGGACGCCGAGGTGGGCGGCGAAGGCCCGTTCGAACTCGGCGACCCGGGGGCCCTGGGCCACCCAGCCGGAGCGGACGGCCTCGGCGGCGGCCTCGGCCTCCTCCTCGCCGAGCCACGGCACCATGACGGGAATGTTGGGCATGACGGGAACGGTGGACACTGCGGACTCCGAACTACGCGGCCGGACAACGGGGTTACTGCTCACGTCACCACCGGACGACGGGGTTACTGCTCACGCCACCAGGCGACCAGCTTGCGCAGGCCGTCCTCCAGGCCGAGTTCCGGCTTCCAGCCGAGGTCGCGCTGGGCGGCCGAGATGTCGGCGAGCCGCCGGACCACGCCGCCCGCGGTGCCCCGGGCCGGGCCGTGCTCGACGCCGAGGTCGGAGTCCATGGCGACCAACAGGGCGTCGGCGAGGCCGCGCAGCGAGACCTCGGTGGAGCTGGCGATGTTGTAGACCCGGTCGGTGACGGGTGCGGCGGCGGCCAGCAGGTTGGCCCGGGCGATGTCCTCGGTGTAGACGAAGTCCATGGTCTGCGCGCCGTCGCCGAAGATGAGCGGCGGCTGCCCGGCGGCGATCCGCTCCATCCAGCGGATGAACACCTCGGTGTACTTGCCGTGCACGTCCATCCGGGGCCCGTAGACGTTGAAGTAGCGCAGCGCCACGTAGTCCAGGCCGTACATGGCGTGGAAGCTGCGCAGCAGGCCCTCGTTGAAGACCTTGGCGGCCCCGTAGAAGGTGTCGTTGTTGTACGGGTGCTGGGTCTCGGGGGTGGGGAAGGTGTCGGCGAGGCCGTAGACCGAGGCGGTGGAGGAGGCGATCACCTTCCTGACGCCCTTCTCGGCGGCGGCCTCGACCACGTCGAAGGTGCCGTCCACCATGATCTCCAGGGCGAGCCTGGGCTCGGTGGCGCACTGGGTGATCCGGATCGCGGCGAGGTGGAAGAGCAGGTCGGTGCCGGGGTCGAGCAGTTCGCGCAGCAGCGCACGGTCGCGGATGTCGCCGTCCACCACCCGCAGCCGGCCGTCTGTCGCGATGGACCGGGCGTGCGCGAGGTTGGCCATCCGGCCGCGGACGAAGTTGTCCAGCACCACGACCTCGCGGGCCCCGGCCGCGAGCAACTGGTCCACCACGGTGGAACCGATGGTGCCCGCGCCTCCCGTGACCAGGCAGCGGGAGCCCTCAATGGCGACAGCGTTCATCGGGCGACGGCCCTCTCCTGAGTGGTGGTCAGCTGGTGGGCGTCCACCGGCACGGTGGCGCCACGGAGTTCGAGACTGCGGGCGGCGGCGTGCAGCAGACGCAGCACCCGCAGCCCGGCCCGGCCGTCGGTGAGCGGGGCCCGGCCCTCGGTGACGGCGTCGGCGAACTCGGCCATCACCGCGCGCAGCGCCTCCTGCTCGGACAGCGCGGGTGCGACCATGTCGCCGACCCGGTAGGAGACCTGGGCCTGGTGGCGGATCTCCTCGGTCAGCCGCTCGGGCGGGGTGAGGTCCACGCCCCGGTCGTGGACGGCCAGCCGGGCCTGCGGGTTCAGGTCGTCCCAGACCAGGGTGCGCCGGGAGCCGCCGATCAGGGTGGTCCGCACCTTGGTCGGGGAGAGCCAGTTGACGTGGCAGTGGGCGAGCGCGCCGTTGCTGAGCCGTACCGTCAGGTACGCGACGCAGGCCCGGCCGGCCCCGATCGGGTCGGCGGCCTGGGCGCTGACGCCGACCGGGACGACGCCGGGCGGCAGCACGAAGTCGAGGATGGAGAGGTCGTGCGGGGCCAGGTCCCACAGCACGTCCACATCGGGCTGGACCAGGCCGAGGTTGATCCGAACCGAGTCGAAGAACTGCAGGTCGCCGAGTTCGCCGCCGTGCAGCAGCTCGCGGATCCGGCGGACCACCGGCGTGTAGCAGAAGGTGTGGTCGCACATCAGCACCAGCCCGCTGCTCTCGGCCAGGTCGACCAGTTCGGCGGCCTCGTCGGCGGTGGTGGTGATCGGCTTCTCGACCAGGACGTGCTTCCCGGCCTCCAGCGCCGCCCGCACCAGCCGGTAGTGGGTCGCGGCGGGCGTGGCGATGGCCACCGCCCGGACCCGCTCGTCGGCCAGCACCTCGTCGAAGGAGGTGGTCACCCCGACCGTGCTGTACCGGCCGAGCACCCGGCGAGCGCGCTCCTCGTCCAGGTCGCACAGCCAGTGCAGGCGCAGCGCCGCCGTCTGCTGGGCGTTGCGGACCAGGTTCGGTCCCCAGTAGCCGGCGCCGACCACGGCGAGACCGATCCGCTCCGCGGCGACCGCACCAGGCGCGTACGGATCCGGGTGCGCCCCCTGCCCGGCTAATGCGCCGCCCGGCCGCCGGCTTCGCTCCGATTCGCCCGCAGGCGCGTACGTCACAGCAAGACCCCCCTTGCTCGGCGCCGGGACTCCTCGTTGCCCGGCAGCCCCCACCGCCCCTGATCGGGACCGGCCAGAACCGCTCCCCCGCAGTTCGAACGGCCTTGCCCCGCAGCCCGAACGCTACCGGCCGCCGCCACCGGTCGTGGCCCGAATCCGGAAACCGGCGGCAGGACTTGCCACCCGTCCGAGCGCCGCCCGAGCGGCCCTCCCGCACCCCGGGTCGGCGATTGTCGTGGAAGTTTGGCAGTCTTGGATCCTCACCGCGAGGTGTCACCTACCGTCAGCAGACTTCCGGCAGCTCCAGCCTGCCGGCCAGTGGAGAGCGAGGAGCAGCGTGCAGCACCCGGAACAGCCAGGCGCCGCCCCGGTGTTGCGCCACCACCGGGACAGCCTGCTGCCCGCAGTGGCCGCCGCGCTCTCGCTCAGGAACGGCGAGGTGCACACCCTGGCCGGCCACAAACCGGACGCCCGGCCCATCCTGCACCCGCTGGTCGGCGACTTCCTGGCCACCCTGCCGATGGAGCACCGGGAGCGGTTCCTCGGGCGCTGCCCCGAGGCGGTGCTGCTCTCCCAGTACCTGGGCAAGGTGGACTCGTCCCGCTCCAAGCGCGCCGCGCGCAAGCCGCTCACCATCCAGGAGGCCCGCAAGGCGCTCAAGGGCGCCCGGCTGACCACCCTCCGGATCCGCGAGGAGGGCGACCCGGCGCACGGTACGCACGCGCCGCCGTGCCGCTCCTGCGCCCCGCTGCTCGAACACCTCACCGTCGAGGTCGTCGCCGTCGGACCGACCGCGCCCTGAACCACCGGTGGGCCCGGCCCACTACCGCCTCTGTCCTCAGTCCTCGGAGCACCTCCTGAACGCGTCCGCCGTCCGCACCCAGCCCCGCTTCCCCGCCGAAGTCGCCGCCGCGCTCAAGCACGCCGGCTGGCACCCGGGCCGCTGGGAGATCCGCCAGGCCGAAGAGTGGGCGGACCAGCTGGCCGGCCACGGCGACCCGGCCGGGCCCGAGCACTCCGTCTTCCCCGCCGCCGTCGAGGCCTGGGCCGAGTTCGGCGGGCTGTTCCTGGACCAGACCGGCGCCGGGCGGCTGATGGCCCGCACGCCGTTCCTGATCGACCCGCTCTGCGGCCTGCACCAGCCCCGTACCCTCGCCGACCTCGGCCGGGCCCTCGGCCGCCAGGTCGCCCCCCTCGGCGAGGAGCAGTACGGCCTGGCCCTGCTCGCCATCGACGAGGACGGCCGCGTCTACAGCCTCGACCACACCGGCGAGTGGTACCTCGGCCCCTCCATCGACCACGCGGTCACCGGCCTGGTGCTCGGCGCCATGCCGGAGCGCCTGAAGGTCCAGCCCTGAGCTGACTTCACTGGTACGCCACAGCCCCGGCCGGGTGGTCCGCGCCGGGGCTGCGACGTAGTGCGAGAGGTGATGTCAGGCGGCGGGGAACTCGCCTGCCTTGATGCCCGCGACGAACGCCGACCAGGCGTCGGCGGGGAAGGCCAGGGCGGGACCGTGCGGGTCCTTGGAGTCCCGGACGGCCATCCCGCCGGTGATGGCGCGTCCCGTCTCCACACAGTCGTTCGCCTGTGCGCTGTAGCTGCTCTTGTACCAACCCCGAGCAGAGATCTCCGGCACGGTCATGCGCTCACCTCTTGTTTGATCTCGCACTCATGTCTCCGCTGCAATGGCGGTGATCATATCCAGCGACTGGGCAGGGTTCAGCGCCGAAGACCGCAGATAGTCGAAGACGAGTCCATAGCCGTCGATCTCTGCCTCTTGCTCCAGGTAGTGGCTGCTCGTCAACGTCTCCAGGAACACTGCTCCCGGGGTGGGCGAGTCCGTAAACCCAAACATCACGAACGCTCCACATGCCCCAGCGGTCGCACCAACGTCGAGCGGAACGATTTGCAGCGTGATATTGGGCAGCTGTGCCGCCTCAGCAAGGTAGTCGAGTTGTGCTCTGCGCACGTCCACGCCACCCACCGGACACCGCAGAGCGGGTTCCCAGATGATCGCCCAGAAGCGAGCCGGGTCCGGCTTGACCAGGACCTCCTTGCGCTCCATCCGGATCTTTACCAGTTGGTCAATGCGTTCCGGGCGGACAGCAGCCGGATTGGCCTCCAACAAGGCGCGGGTGTAGTCCTCGGTCTGCAACAGCCCTGGCAAAACCAGCGGTTGCCACGTTCGGATGTACCGCGCGTCTCCTTCCAAACCGAGGAAGTCGGCATAGGCAGGCGGAACGGTGTCGCCGTAGTCGTGCCACCAACCACGCTTCTTGCTGTCCCGCGCCAGCCTCTCAAGAGCATCCCTGTCCCTCGGTTCGGCGACGCCGTAGAGATCCAACAGGACGCCGAGGTCGAGTCGCCGAATGCCGACCGCGCCGGTCTCTATCCGGCTGATCTTCGCGCGGGAGCACTTGAGTGCACCTGCGGCATCCTCGGTGCTCTTGCCCGCCGATTCTCGGAGTCGGCGAAGCTCCGAGCCCAGACGACGACCACGCACGGTCGGCCTTGATTCGTCGGTCATGCCCGCTCCTCCCTTGACGCGCCCAGTCTGCCCCCTGACGGACTGTCGGAGCCAGGAGGAATCGATCTGCACAGTTGCAACTGTTCTTGTTGCAAGCTGCATCACAACAGGAGCATGCTACGTGCAGTAGTCCACCGCGAGACGCAGCGTGACCATGACGGCCGGCGACCCGGGCATTCCCATGCCCTCACAAGGTCGACGGCCGACCCGCTCACAGTTCCCGACCACGAAGGGGGCGTTGCCATGCCCGGAATCCTGGAGAGACCACCCTCGGCGACCGGCGAGCACTCGTGCTGGCTCCCGCGTCACCGCAAGTCCGCAGACAGAGCCCGCAGACTGCTCCGCGACTTCCTCGCCCGCCTCGACGGCGGCGAACAGTACCTGGACACCGGCGAGTTGCTGCTCTCCGAACTCGTCGCCAACGCCATCGAACACGCCCGCGTGCCACCCGGCCGCCTGATCCAGGTCCGTTTCGAACTCTCACCCACCACGCTGCGGCTCGAAGTCCACGACGCCAACGCCAGCCACCCGACGGCACGTTCAGCCGGCGAGGACGACGAGTCAGGTCGCGGCCTCTGGCTGGTCGACCAGCTCTCCACCTCGTGGGGCTGCCACCCCAGACCGGGCGGCATCGGCAAAGCCGTCTGGTGTCTGATCAGCCCGACCCGGCGGAGCGCGGCATGAACACCCCGAGCACGGACAACCTCCCGGTCGTCGTGGAGATCGAGGGCATCACCGCCCCCGCCACGTTCACCCGCCTCCCCGACGCCCTCACCGCCGTCTGGGACGCCCTGAAGCTCCTCCCCCTCGGCACTCTCCAGGCCGACGCCTTCCGCTACTTCCTCACCCGCCCCGACGCCGCCGAGCGCACCACGGAGTTCCTCCGGCGCGACGGCCGGCTCGACCTCTCCTTCACCCTGCACGGCCGAACCCACGCCGTCCGCCTCCGCCCCCAACTCACGGAGAGCTGACCGTGGACGACGACCCCCAGGCCGAGTACCGCGAAGTCGCCGAACGCCACCGCCAAGGCCTCCCCGACCCCCGTACCGCGCTACTCGCCTACACCCTCTCCAGCGCCTGCATCGCCCTCCTCGCCGTCGCCCTGCTCGCCACCGCACACGGCCACTGACCATCCACCAGGCCGCCGGAACTCCCGCCGGACGCACCGAAGTTCCAGCGAAAGTCCCAAGCACCCGCGTGCCGCTCACAGGACGGCATGCGGGCATCGCCCCGGCCGGTCGCGAACTCCCCCATGGCGACCGGCCGGGTTCATCCCGGCCTGGCAGGATGGGCCCGTGCCCACCGGTCGCGACCGGTGCGGCGGGGGGACAAGGAGAACAACGGGCATGAGGACCGGCATCGTCGGCCGCCGAATAGGCGGCTTCCCGGCACAACGCGGCCGCCAGAGGCCGCACTTCGCACGCGTGAACCCGGGCCGGGGGTAAGCGGTGGGCGAAACGATGCGCTCTCTCCGGTGGCTCAGGGTTCGGCACTCCCTGCTGCTCGTGTGCGCGGGCTGGGCGTGCACCGTCCCCGTCACCCTGGCGGACGATGACATACGCGACGTCGTGAGCCAGTGCCACGACAGCCCCGGCGCCCCGTTCTACGTCCTGCCACTCGCCTGGGCGGGGCTGGTGCTTGGCATCGCCGCCATCTGCCTGGGCGGATGGCAGTTGGTCACCGTCCTGCGGGACAAGTCGCGCCGGCTCGGCCCCGGGCACGCCCTGCTCTGCGCCGTTCTGCCCCTGGCGGTCGTCGCCGCCCTCGTCCAGGCCGTCGCGGTGCAGGTCGCGACGCACGACACCGGCCCCCAGCGGAACCACTGCGCCGGCAGCGCCCGACTGATCGCGGAGTTCCGGTGAACACTCCCGCCCCGGCCGATCGGCTCATACGGGCGCAGGACAGCACCACAGCCCGCGAGCAGCAGGTCGAAGGCCACCTTCAGCTCACTCCTGACCGAGAAAAGATCACGCACCTCGTCTGCTGCCGCGACGCCTCCTGGCGGACGGCGTTCTGCGGCACGCCGGGGCATGCGATCAATCTGGCGGCCGAGATCATCTGCGCGATGTGCCTTGAGACGGCCGAGGCGATGCACCCCGGCTGGCTGTCGAACGGCATGGGCTACGTCTGCCCGGTCGACGGCAATCCGTGCCCTGACGACCACGAGGTCGATCTGCGCATCGCGAGGGAGACCGACCCGACCGCATAGGCACCGCCCTCGAAGCGTCCGAGGTCAGCTCCCTTCGGCCAGCTCCCACAGATGCACCGAGGTCCCGTCCTTGGAGACCGTGTACCAAGTGCCGTCCCCCGCGGCCCGGGCAGGTCCCGAGACGGGCACGGGGTAGGAAATCTCGCCGCGCAGCGTCATCCCGTCCACGTCGACCAGCCAGTGACGAACCGATCCGTACGGGGCATCGCACTCGGAGGTCCCGGCAACAACAGTGCCCTCATCGACGAAGGCCGCCTCGTAGTCCCAGTACACCCTGTCCTCGCCGGTGCTCCCGGGGTGTGCCGGCACGGTATCCGCGGCGTCCAGTTCCCGGGGCTCCGAGCCGTCTTCCACCTGGTGGACGTAGAGGGACCACTGCCCGACGTCAACGGTCAGGAGGTGCCGGCCGGACGGGCTCACCGCAAGGAGGACCAGCCCGATGCCGATCTGCTCGGTGGTCAGCTGCTGCCCGTCCCAACGTCCCCACAGCGCAGGCGACCCTTCCTCTCCCTCGCCGACACTCAATCCCATCTGTGCGGAATCCGGGTGTGGAGTGTGCTCGGAGCCGGAGGCCACGGTCATCGTGTTCGCGCGTCCCACGACCCTGCCGTCCACGGCGTCCAGAACCACCCACAGTTCCTGGTCGTCCTCCGTGTCCCCGTCGTCGCCCAACGGACCGCGGACGTGGGCCCAGACGAGCCTGCCGTCTGCGCTGACCGCGACAGAACCGCCGTCAGCGCGGGAGTGGTCCTCGTCGTGCGCGTATTCGTCGAACGACGGGTGCGAGAGGGTGCAGCCGCCGTCCCAGCAGCCATGTCGCACCTCCCACCGCGTCGCACCGGTCCGCTCCACCGACCGCACCGCGTGCACGCCGGCGAACACCGCCGCATCCCGCTCCGGTGACACCGTCACCGATCCGAAGCGGCGCGGCCAGGGCGCCGGGAATCGGACCTCGGCGGCCCGGCCGGCGTGGGGCGTGTCCAGATCGAGGGCCACTACGTCCGTGTCACCGCGCTGCACGAGGAGCCGGTGGCCAGGCCAGGACAGCACCTGCGGAGCGTCGGCTGACGCCGGGTCCAATGGGGCGGCGATGGTGGTGACGAGACGAGCGGCGATGGTCACGGTTTCTTCCAGCCCCAGACGACGGACGACGCGAGATCCTGACCTCCCAACCCTATGGGGGAGCGCAGACGTCGTAGAGCGGCCCCACTGCCGCTCCTCGATGCCCTCGTCCTGCTCCTCAGCGAGCGGTGGTCCGCAGCCGAGCAGCCACGGGCAGCCGAATCGGCCGCTCAGGCCAGCCGTTCAGACCAGCCGTTCAGGCCAGCCGCTCCGCCGGCACCGCCAGCCGGGACGGCAGCACCGCCTCCACCCGGAAGCCCCCGTCGTCCTCCGGACCGGCCGAGAAGCTGCCCCCGAGCGCCAGCACCCGCTCGCGCATCCCGACCAGCCCGTTGCCGCCGCTGGGCAGCGCCACCCGACCGCCGTCGCCGTCCGCGCGGTCGTTGACCACCGCCACCCGGACCCCGTTCGGCACGTACGCGAGCAGCACCGCGACCTGTGCCCCGGCGGCGTGCTTGTGGGCGTTGGTGAGGCCCTCCTGGACCACCCGGTACGCGGTCTGCTCCGCCTCGGTGCTGAACGGCCTGCGGCTGCCGCTGACCGTCAGGGTCACCGCCATCCCGGCCGCCTCGGACTGCTCGACCAGCCGCGGCAGGTGCTCCAGACCGTCCTGGGGCTCCGGTGCCTCCTCGGACATCCGCAGCACACCGAGGATCTCGCGCAGCTCGTTCAGCGCCTGGCGCCCGACCTCGCCCATCAGCCGGGCGCTCTGCTTCGCCTTCTCCGGGTCCTTGGCGACGATGCGCTCCAGCGCCGAGGCGTGCACCACCATCAGGCTGACCCGGTGCGCCACCACGTCGTGCATCTCGCGGGCGATCCGGGTGCGCTCCTCCAGCCGGGCCCGGCGGGCGCGCTCCTGGGCCTGCTCGGCCAGCAGGGCCAGCTCGGTCTCCAGGCCCTGCGCGCGGTCCTCGAGCGACTCCACCAGGCGGCGGCGCGCGCCCACGTACAGCCCGGTGATCACCGGCAGCACCGTCAGGCCGGCCGCGACCAGCACCGCCAGCAGGACGAACACCCAGGTCGGCGGGAGCTGCTCGGCCGCGAGGCTCTCGGACCGGCTCTGCTGCGGCATCGGGTGGAGCATGGCGAACAACACCATCGCGAAGGTCTCCAGCAGCGCCACCGCGGAGAGCCCCAGCACCCGCCCCCGCCGCGAGGGCCACTCCCAGGTCCCCGCCAGCGTGTACAGCGAGACCACCAGCAGCACGACGCCGAACAGGCCGGGGACGAAGACCAGCGCCATCAGCACCGGCACGGCCGGCCAGCGCCGCCGCACCACCAGGCTGGCCCCGGCCAGTGCGCCCAGCACCGCCGACACCACCACCAGGCCCACGCCCCAGCCCAGCCGGTCGTGCACCATTCCGTACGCCCCGAAAGCGCACTCCAGTCCGGCCAATGCGGCCAGACCGATGTCCAGCAGCGCGCTACGGCGCCGACGCCACCACCACAGTGAATGGACCGGCCCGCCCCCCTCAGGCGACTTGCTCATGAGAGACAGCCTAAGGGGGGGACATTGTCATCCACTGAACACCCGGCCAGCCGGGGGCGACACCTCCGGGGACGGACGACCACGCGGCCGACCGCGCACCTCCGCGGCGGGCCGGGCGCGCCCCCGCCCGCTCCTCGGAAGGTGCGACCGGCGCGGTCCGGCCCACGGGACGGCGCCGGTCGCACGTCCCCGCGCGACGGGGAAGCCCCGGCCCGGCCCCGGGAGGCCGCCGGCTGTCCGCCATACGGTTATGTCACCGTCGCGGCACCCCGTGCCACCTATGCTGGTCGCGTCGGACAGCGCGGTCCGCACACGTCACCTTCACAGTGGTGATGAGAGCCGTTGCCGAACCCCACCACCTCAGGGAGCCAGCCGTGACCGCTCCGGTCCCCACCTCGTCGGCGGACAACTCCACCCAGCCCACGGTCGCCGACAACGCGGCCCTGCGTGCGGACATCCGCCGCCTCGGCGACCTGCTCGGCGAGACCCTGGTCCGCCAGGAGGGCCCCGAACTGCTGGGCCTGGTCGAGCAGGTACGACTGCTCAGCCGCACCGACGGCGAGGCCACCGCCGAACTCCTCTCCGGCATCGACCTGGAGACGGCCGCCAAGCTGGTACGGGCCTTCTCCACCTACTTCCACCTGGCCAACGTCACCGAACAGGTGCACCGCGGCCGCGAGTTCGCCGCCCGCCGGGCCCGCGAGGGCTCCCAGCTGGCGCAGACCGCCGACCAGCTGTCCGACGCCGACCCCAAGCACCTCGCCGACACCCTGGCCCACCTGGCGGTGCGCCCGGTCTTCACCGCGCACCCGACCGAGGCCGCCCGCCGCAGCGTGCTCCACAAGCTGCGCCGGATCGGCGAGCTGCTGGAGCGCATCCACCGCGAGCAGGCGACCGCCGGCCTGGCCAGCGCCGACCCCGAGCGCCACCCCGCCACCACCCCCGATCGTGCCGCTGCGCGGCTCACCTCCGCCCGCCGCTCCGCCGACCGCAGACTCGCGGAGGTCATCGACCTGCTCTGGCAGACCGACGAGCTGCGGATCGCCCGCCCCGAGCCCACCGACGAGGCCCGCAACGCCGTCTACTACCTGGACGAGCTCTACCGCGAGGCCGTCCCCGAGGTGTTGGAGGAGCTGCACGAGGAGCTGGCCCGGGTGGGCCTGAGCCTCCCCGAGGGCGTCCGCCCGCTGACCTTCGGCACCTGGATCGGCGGCGACCGCGACGGCAACCCGAACGTCACCCCGAACGTCACCTGGGACGTGCTCGACCTCCAGCACGAGTACGGCATCAAGGACGCCCTGGACACCATCGACGACCTGCGCGCCTCGCTCTCCACCTCGGTCCGGCTGGCCGGCGCCTCCGACGAACTGCTCGCCTCGCTGGACGCCGACCTCAAGCTGCTGCCCGAACTCAGCCCGCGCTACAAGCGGATGAACGCCGAGGAGCCGTACCGGCTCAAGGCCACCTGCGTCCGCCTCAAGCTGGAGAACACCCGCGACCGCCTGGTCACCGGCACCCCGCACGTCATCGGCCGCGACTACCTCGGCACCCGCGAGCTGGTCGCCGACCTGAAGCTGATCCAGGAATCGCTGCGCGCCCACCGCGGCGAACTGATCGCCGACGGCCGCCTCGCCCGCGCGATCCGCACCATCGAGGCCTTCGGCCTGCAACTGGCCACCATGGACGTGCGCGAGCACGCCGAGGCGCACCACCACGCGCTCGGCCAGCTCTTCGACCGGCTCGGCGAGGAGGCCTGGCGCTACAACGACATGCCGCGCGAGTACCGGCAGAAGCTGCTCGCCAAGGAGCTGCGTTCGCGCCGCCCGCTGGCCCCGACCCCGGCCCCGCTGGACGCCGCCGGGACGAAGACCCTGAACGTCTTCAACACCATCCGCGAGGGCTTCGAGCGCTTCGGCGACGAGATCGTCGAGAGCTACATCATCTCGATGTGCCAGGGCGCGGACGACGTCTTCGCGGCCACCGTACTGGCCCGCGAGGCCGGTCTGATCGACCTGCACGCCGGGATCGCCAAGATCGGCATCGTGCCGCTCCTGGAGACCACCGACGAACTCCAGCAGGCGGACCGGATCCTGGAGGAGATGCTCTCCGACCCCTCCTACCGGCTGCTGGTCTCGCTGCGCGGCGACGTCCAGGAGGTCATGCTCGGCTACTCCGACTCCTCCAAGTTCGGCGGCATCACCACCTCCCAGTGGGAGATCCACCGGGCCCAGCGCCGGCTGCGCGACGTCGCCCACCGGTACGGCATCCGGCTGCGCCTGTTCCACGGCCGCGGCGGCACCGTCGGCCGCGGCGGCGGCCCCTCGCACGAGGCCATCCTGGCCCAGCCCTGGGGCACCCTGGAGGGCGAGATCAAGGTCACCGAGCAGGGCGAGGTCATCTCCGACAAGTACCTGCTGCCCTCGCTGGCCCGGGAGAACCTGGAGCTGACCATCTCGGCCACCCTGGCCGCCTCCGCCCTGCACACCTCGCCGCGCCAGGCCCCCGAGGAACTCGCCCGCTGGGACGCCGCGATGGACCAGGTCTCCGAGGCGGCCCACACCGCCTACCGCACCCTGGTCGAGCAGGACGACCTGCCCAAGTACTTCTTCGCTGCCACCCCGGTCGACCAGCTCGCCTCACTGCACCTGGGCTCCCGCCCGTCCCGCCGCCCCGACTCCGGTGCGGGCCTGGACGGCCTGCGCGCGATCCCGTGGGTCTTCGGCTGGACCCAGTCCCGCCAGATCGTCCCCGGCTGGTACGGCGTCGGCTCGGGCCTGGCCGCCGCCCGCGGGGCCGGGCTCGGCGACGTGCTCGACGAGATGTACGGGCAGTGGCACTTCTTCCGCAACTTCCTGTCCAACGTCGCCATGACGCTGGCCAAGACCGATCTGCGGATCGCCCGCCACTACGTCGAGCAGCTGGTCCCGGCCGAACTGCACCACGTCTTCGACCAGATCGTGGCTGAGCACGAACTGACCCTGCGTGAGGTGCTCCGGCTCACCGGCGAGAGCGAACTCCTCGAACACAACCCGGTGCTGAAGCAGACATTCACCGTCCGCGACGCCTACCTCGACCCGATCTCCTACCTGCAGGTCGCACTGCTGCGCCGCCAGCGCGAGGAGGTCGCCACCGGGCGGCCGGAGGACCCGCTGCGGGCCCGGGCCCTGCTGCTGACGGTCAACGGCATCGCGGCCGGCCTGCGCAACACGGGCTGACGCCCGGGCCCCTTCCCAGGGGCAGCCACCAGGGGCGCGGGGCAGAGCCCCAACCCCCACACCCCGAACCACCCACCCACCACCACCCCACACCCCCAGCCGGGCGAAGCCCGTCCCAC